>JBAXSN010000030.1:0-24669 GCA_037130675.1 Verrucomicrobiota bacterium | reverse complement strand
TGGAGTGCGGCAGTCCTCTGCCGCCTTGGATGGCGCGCCGGAAACGCCAGAGGTCTATCGCCACCTTCGCGTTTCCTCAACGAATGATTCGGCAAGACACCGCCGGGGGCGGAACTGACTAGGAGCGCGTTTCCAGCCGTAAAAAGCCCCTGAAACCTCACGGCCTCAGGGGCTTTTATTGTGATGATCCCGACCTTTGCCCCGTCCGGGAATTTCAATTCTGCTGCGCCTTAGAAGGTCGCCCCGATTCCGCCGCTGAAGACGAAGTCGTTGTGGCGGCCCGAATCACCGGGAACAAAGCCGGACCCGGCGTTTGTGTCAGCCAGGGAGCCGTGCAGGTAGTAATAGGTCGCTCCGGCATTCAGAGCCCACGCGCCATAGCAGGCGGGCACGAACGTCAGGGCCACCGAGGCATTCGCCCCAGCCGAGGCATATCCGAAGCTGTCATTGCTGGCATAGAAGCTATGGGAACCGAATCCGGCCGTCACGGGGAACGTCACGCTCAAAGGCCCGAAGGTCGGAAGCGCCGGGGCGATCCCCGCTTCATAGTAGTTGCCACGCGTGCCGAGAGGACCATTCGCCGCTTTGCCTGACATCTCGTGCAGGTAAGCGACATGCGGATGCAGGGCAAACGCACCAAGGTAATCGGCATCGTTGAAGGCCAAGTTGAAGTTCAAGTTGCGCGACGTGACGAACGAGTCGTTCGGGCTGTCGAATTCCGTGTAACTCGCGGTCAACGTGAAATTCTTGGCGAAGGTCACCGATACGCCGGGCGTATAATCAAATTCATACCACCCGCTGGTCGTGCTCACGTTGCCAGGGTGGTGCGAGTGAATGCTCCCCCAGATCCCGAGGTTAAGCGTGACCTTGTCAATGAATCCGGCCCCTTCATAAAGGCTGAAATAAAGGTCGGCATATGGCTGGCCGATCGCGCCTTGATCTTCCTGAAGCGCGCCCCGGGAGTAATACTTCGAAACGAAGTTCACGCCGAGGTCGCCCGTGATGCACGATTTCTTGGTCTCTTCGATCACGCTCTTGCCGGCAGTGTCAGTTCCTGCGAGGAGCGTAGCGGGCAGCGCCAAGGCGCTTGCGGCGGCAATACCAGCACATGTCAGTTTTAGGCTTTTGGTCATAATCATGGGTTGTTCTTTGGTTTGTCTTTGGTGTGTTCCTGCGGGTTCTCCCGCAGTTGCCCACGCAATAGCAGGGAGCCTGCCAACTTCGGAAAAAAAGTTTTGACCGCCTCTGAATCCTTTGTTTATCAGGCTTTTAGAACAATCTTTTATTGGTGCCCACAATTCCCATTCCTCGGGGAATCCCTTATCTGTTCAAAGTTGGACACCAAGGAACGCGAGTGGACAAAAACAGCCACGAGCGAAACATTGCACACGCAAAATAAAAAGCGGCCGGAGCACTTTCAATGGCGCCCTTCATTCCGAACTTGAATTGACCGGCTCGGCGGATAGTTTCGGCGTTCCTATGCAACTGCTGCCCGGTTTTCGTGACTTTTTCCCGGAGGAATGCGCACGCCGCAATTACATCATTGCGACGTGGCGCGAAGTCGCGCGCCGGTATGGTTTCGTGGAATACGACGGGCCGATGCTGGAAACCGTCGAACTCTACGAGAAGAAAAGCGGCGGGGAGATCGTGGGCCAGCTCTTCAATTTCGAAGACAAAGGCAAACGCCACGTCACCCTGCGCCCGGAGATGACCCCCACCCTGGCCCGGATGGTCATCGCCAAGGAGCGCGAGTTCAAAAAGCCGCTCAAGTGGTTCTGCACCCCGCAGTTTTTCCGCTACGAAAAACAGCAACGAGGCCGGCTCCGCGAGTTCTACCAGCTCAACTGCGACATCCTGGGCGAGGCCTCCGTGGCCGCCGATGCCGAGATGATCGCGCTCGTGGTCGATATGCTGCGGGAGTTCGGGCTGACGGAAGAGAATTTCGTGGTCCGGGTAAGCGATCGCGATGCCTGGAAAGCTTTCCTGGATGCCCATGGCACGTTTGACGAGAAGTCGCTCGCCGCGTTTCTCCAGATCGTGGACAAGATGGAGCGCGACACGCCCGAGAATGTTGCCGCCAAGCTCCAGGCGTTTGGCATTTCGCTCGAAGAACTCAAGGCGTTCACCGCCAATCCCGGCACACATTTCGAGCGCTTCAATGCGTTGGCGGCCGAACTCGACGCCCGCGGGCTGAAGGGGTTCTATCAACTCGACCCGACCATCGTGCGCGGCCTTGCCTATTACACGGGCCTGGTGTTCGAGGTATTCGATCGCGGCAAGACCCTGCGCGCCGTCGCCGGTGGGGGCCGCTACGACAATCTCATCCACGCCATGAGCGACGGCAAGGTGACGCTGCCCGCCATCGGATTCGGGATGGGCGACGTGGTGCTGGGCGAACTGATCAACGACACGCCTGTCGCGCTGGAAAAGCTCAAGCAATGGGTGGCCCAGCGTCACGCGGCGGATGTCTTCGTCGTCATCGCCAACGAAGCGCGTCGGCCGGAAGCGCTCGGGATCGTCCAACAGCTTCGCAGGGAAGGCAGCCGCGTCGATTACGCGCTTTCGCCCGCCAAAGTCGGCAAACAATTTCAGGCCGCCGAACAGGCCGGGGCACGCTTCGCCGTGCTCGTCGGCGAGGAATGGCCGCAAATCAAACTCAAGACGCTCGCCACCCGCGAAGAGGCGCTCATCACGCCGGAGGAACTTTCGGCGCGGTTAAGCGGCGGGCAAAAGCGGCTGGAAGCCGAATCTGGTCGGCATGGAAATTGCCCGTTATGAGTGCGACTTTCAGCGCCAACGGCGCGACCCCATACCAGCCTGGGGCATCGCCCCAGGTTTTCGATTCCAAGATGTCCAGGGCTGAAGGCCCGAACCAGCGCATCGCGCACGGAATAGTGCGGGCCTGCAGCCCTGATTCGACTTCCCAATTTTCCTGGGGCGATGCCCCAGGCTGGTATGGGGCGGACCTTTGGTCCTCGGCAAAAAGAATGCCGAACACCATTGACTGGAAGCCGCTTCCACGGAGAAGGCACACGCTAGAAAAACGCGTTGAGCGTCCCCTCAACCCTCTATAGTCTCACACTCATCACTCGGATTTCAGCCATCACCCATTTTTCCCATGTATCGCACCCACCTTTGCAACGCGCTTCGTAAAGAGCACATCGGCCAGACCGTCACCCTTTCCGGCTGGGTCAATTCCCGCCGCGACCATGGCGGGGTCATTTTCATCGACCTGCGTGACCGCGAAGGTCTGACCCAGGTGGTGTTCCGGCCCGAAGAACATGCACAGGTCGCCAAGCAGTCACACGAACTCCGCAGCGAAGACGTGATCCAGGTCATCGGTTGCGTGGCGGCCCGCCTGCCCGGCACCGAAAACGCGAAGCTCGCCACGGGAGATATTGAAATCATCGCGACCGAGTTGAACGTGCTCAACAAGTCCGAAGTGCCTCCGTTTCCGCTCGATTCCAAGATCGCCAACGAAGACCTGCGACTCACCTACCGCTACCTCGATCTCCGCCGCGGCGAGATGGCCCAGAATCTCCGGTTGCGCCACCGCGTGGTGAAAGCCACCCGCGATTTCCTCGACGAAAGCGGCTATCTCGAAATCGAGACCCCAACTCTTTCCAATCCGACGCCGGAAGGCGCGCGCGACTTTTTGGTGCCTTCGCGGCTGAATCCCGGGATGTTCTACGCGCTGCCGCAAGCGCCCCAGCAATACAAGCAACTGCTGCAAGTGGCCGGGGTGGAGAAATATTTCCAGATCGCCCGCTGTTTCCGCGATGAAGATCTCCGGGCGGATCGCCAGCCGGAATTCACCCAGATCGATCTGGAAGCCTCGTTCATCACCGAACTCGAAATCCAGACGCTCGTCGAGGGCCTTCTGGCCCGGATTTTTAAAGAATCCAAAGGTGTCGAGATTCCGACTCCGTTCCTGCGGCTTCCTTACAGCGAAGCGATGAACCGGTTCGGCTCCGACAAGCCCGACACCCGGTTCGGTGTGGAGTTGACCGAACTGAGCGATCTCTTTGGCGCCTCGGAATTCAAGGTTTTCCGGTCCGTGCTCGACGGCGGCGGCGTCATCAAGGCGATCAATGCCAAGGGCGCGGCCTCCGCGTTCTCGAAAGAACAGCTCAAGAAATGGGAGGAATGGGTGAAGGTCGAGTTCGGCGCGAAGGGCCTGGCTTACATCCGTCTCAAGGACGGCGTGTGGGAATCGCCGATCGTCAAGTTCTTCAGCGAGCCCGAAAAAGCCGCGTTGGCAGAGCGCATGGGCTTTGAGGAAGGCGACGTCCTCTTCTTTGGCGCCGGCAGTTGGGAGTCCGTCTGCGAGATCCTGGGCCGGGTGCGCCTCCGTGTTTCCGACCTCCTCAAACTCACCGAGGGAAGCGACAAACTCAATTTCCTGTGGGTCGTCGATTTCCCGCTGCTCGCCTGGAGCGCGGAAGAGAACAAGTGGGTGGCGGTCCATCATCCTTTCACCCGTCCGAAAGCCGAAGACATGGCGCTGCTCGAAGCCGGAGAGTTCGGCAAGGTCCGCGCCATCGCTTACGACGTGGTCCTGAACGGCGTGGAACTCGGCGGCGGGTCGATCCGAATTCACGAGCGCGAATTGCAGTCCAAGATGTTCAGCGTCCTCGGCGTCAACGAGGAAGAGCAGCAACACAAGTTCGGCCATTTGCTCAAGGCGTTCAGCTTCGGCGCTCCGCCCCATGGCGGGCTGGCGCTCGGGCTCGACCGGTTGGTCATGCTCATCTGCGGCGCGGAATCGATCCGCGAAGTGATCGCGTTCCCGAAGAACAATCGCGGCGTGGATCTCATGACCCATTCGCCCGTGAGCATCGACTTCAAACAACTGCGCGAACTCTACATCCAAAGCACGGCGAAGAAGGCATAGTATCGTGCGATGTGACTGACGGAAGCAGAATAGGCGGCCTTCAGCCCTCAATCTGTGAGGATCGTTAGCCTGGGGCATTGCCCCCCCAGGCGCGTCAACTTAAGAAAAAGGTTTGGTGTAAATCCGTAACGCAGCGTAAGGCGGCAGAGGACTGCCGCGCTCCAAGGCGCTGGCGCGCTTTCGGACACGCGCAAATCTGAATGCGCGAAGCGCCTTGGTGCGGTGGCCCTCCACCGCCTTTGAGAGCGCTCCGGAGAAACCAGCGGTTCGCGAATTTCCACCAAAATTCTAAGTATAAGTAGAGTAGGGAGGACGGCTTAACCGCCGTTCTCCCTACTCTACTCAAAGAAGATGGCATTGACGATAATCTCGATGGCGCGGGCGGCGTTGCCTCGAAGCGGACCACGCCGCAAGGAAGCGAAAAAGCAAATCGCCTATTTTCAAAAAAAACCGCGATCGAATGCTCTATGCCACTTTCCCGGCGCGGGCTACTTCATCGGCTCAGGCGTTGTGGAAGCAGGATGCCGAACGGCGGCTCAAGCAGTCTGGAATGTTTTGGTCCAGTGGCGGCGCGCAAAATGTTCTGGCTTTACGCTCGGCCATTTTGAGCCACCGCTTTGATGCTTATTGGAACCAGCAAAAATGGACTTCTCGCCGAAGCCGCCTGACTTTCGGTAACTTTCATGTCCTGCACCCAACGCGCCGTATCCGTCCCCATTTACTTGACTTTCACCGAGGCCGTCCCGATGGCGGGGGCTTTTGAGGTCTCCGCGTAGAGGATGGTGCCTTTCAAGGCGTCGGCGGCGCGCTCGATTTGGGTGTCGCGAAAATCGGCAAGCGCCTTTTTGTCGCCCCCGCCGAGCAATACCTCACGGCGTTGAATGACCAGCATCCGCTCCTGCTCGGGGGTCATCGTCGCGCGAATTGTCGGGTTGACGCCTTTGCCGTGAATGACCTGCTTGCTCGGGGTATAATATTTGGCCGTGGTCAACCGCGCGCCGGACCCGTCCTGAAACGCGACCACGCTCTGGACGCTTCCTTTGCCGAAGCTGGTTTCTCCAACGACAATGGCCCGCTTGAGGTCTTTGAGCGCGCCGGCAACGATTTCCGAGGCGCTTGCGCTGCCGCCGTTGATAAGGACGGCCATCGGATAACGGGATCGCTGCTTGTCGGAATCCCCTGCGGTCTTGTAAAAATGACGCTGGGAAGGAACCCGCCCCTCGGTGTAAACGACCATGGTGCCGGGAGGCAGGAATTGGCCGCAGACATCGACCGCGCTATTGAGCAAGCCACCGGGATTGTTGCGAAGATCGAGGATCAACGCTTCCATCCCCTGTTTTTCCAAATAGTCAAGTTTGTCCCCGAGTTCGGCGGCAGTTGGTTCGTTGAACTGGGTGATCCGGACATAACCGATTTTGGCATCCCCGGCGAATTTCGGCTCCAAGAGCTTGGCATCCTTGACGCTTGCCACCTTGATGATGGCACGTTCCAACGCATAATCTTTGATCAGCTTGGTCGAGGGCCGCAAAATCGTGAGGGTCACTTTTTCACCGGGCGCACCATGCAACCGGTCGATGGCCCCATTGAGTTCCATCTTTTCGGTCGATTCGCCGTTGATTTTGAGGATCTGATCCCCAGGCAGCAACCCGGCGCGAAAGCCCGGGGTGTCTTCCATGGGTGAAACGATGGTCAAGGTGCCATCTTTAGCCGTCACAATAACCCCGAGCCCGCCGAACTCGCTTTTGGAGTCGTCCTCCATCCCTTTGAGTTCCCGCGGCTCCATGAACTGGCTGTGAGGGTCGAGCGAGTTGAACATCCCGCGCATCGCCGCGTAGCTGAGCGCGCGATAGCTGGTTTTCTTCTCGTCCACGTAATCCTGCCGAATCCACTGCATCGCCCGGGTCAGAACGGCGATGCTCGAATACCCGTTGTCGTCTCCAGGCAGTCCGGCGGCTGCATCCAGGACGCGCAATCCCACGAATACATTGAAAGCCACCAACAGGACCGCTGTCGTCACAAGGAGCCGCTTATTCATCGTCAATTTACTAACGTCTGGCGGGCGTCAACCGGACGCGGCGGGGATGGAAAAGAAGCTATGCCGCGTCTTTATCTTGCTTCTTGCGAATCAAGGGTAGTTTTTTGCCCTCCACCACCGCGCGATTGATCGTCACGTCGGCAATATCTTCGCGGCTGGGAATATCGTACATGATGTCCAGCATGATCCGCTCAAGCATGGAGCGGAGCGCGCGGGCGCCGGTGCCTTTGGTGACGGCCTGGGCCGCCAAGGCGCGCAGGGCGTCCTTTGTCATGGTAAGGCCGACCCCCTCCATCGCCATCAGCTTCACGTACTGTTTGACCATGGCATTCTTAGTGTCGCTCAGGATGCTCACGAGTTCCTCTTCGGTCAGGGCGTCCAGGGCGGAGAGCACCGGCAAGCGCCCGATGAACTCGGGGATCATCCCGAACGAAAGCAAATCTTCCGGCTCCGTTTGGGCGATGGCGCCTTTCTTGAGCAATTCTTCCTGCGCGTTGGAAACCGTCGCGCCGAAGCCCAGGACCCGCTTGCTCAACCGCCGTTGAACGAGCTTGTCGAGCCCGACAAACGCGCCCCCGCAGATGAACAAAATCTTGTCGGTGTTGATCTGGATATATTCCTGGTGCGGATGCTTGCGCCCACCCTGGGGCGGCACGTTGCAAGTGGTCCCTTCCAGGATTTTCAACAAAGCCTGCTGCACCCCTTCGCCGGAAACGTCCCGGGTGATCGACACGTTGTCGGTTTTACGCCCGATCTTGTCGATTTCGTCGATGTAGACGATCCCGATCTCGGCCCGCTTCACGTCGTAATCCGCGTTCTGCAGTAGGCGCAGGATGATGTTCTCGACATCCTCGCCCACGTACCCGGCTTCGGTCAGCGTGGTCGCATCGGCGATGCAAAAGGGGACGTCCAAAATCCGCGCCAGCGTTTTGGCCAGCAGCGTTTTTCCCGACCCGGTTGGGCCAATGAGAAGGATGTTGCTTTTCTCGATCTCGACGTCGCCCAACGGGTCCGCTTTGAGCGGGTTGGCCGATTCCGCCATCTGGGTGTTATGGAGAATCCGCTTGTAGTGATTATGAACCGCGACCGAGAGCACCTTTTTGGCGCGATCCTGGCCGATGACGTATTGATCGAGCTGACGGCGGATCTCCACCGGTTTGGGAACGCGCAGGCTTGGGGCCTGGCGGCGGGCATCCTCATTGAGTTCCTTGTCCAGAATGCCTTTGCAGACATTGATGCACGAGTCGCAAATGTAAACGCCGGGGCCGGCGATCAGCTTTCTCACCTCTGCGTGGCTCTTGCCGCAGAAGGAGCACATGGTCAGGTTGGATGCGCGCGCCATTGAATATATTCCGGAAGCAGCTTAGGAGTCTTTTGCCTCGATCTTGGGTTCGGCGGAGTTGTCCCCCACCCTCAACTCAGCTTTTACATCCTTGCGCGATTCCACCACGTGGTCAACCAAGCCGTATTCCTGGGCTTCTTTCGCGGTCATGTAATAGTCGCGGTCGGAATCATTCTTCACCTGTTCGTCGGACTTGCCGGTGTGGTGAGACAGAATCCGGGTCAGCCGTTTCTTGAGCTTGAACATGAACTCGACCTGGCGCTCCACGTCGCTCGCCTGGCCCTGGGCGCCGCCGGACACCTGATGAATCATGATGTCCGAGTTCGGGAGAGCGTACCGCTTCCCTTTGGTTCCCGCCGCGAGCAGGACCGCGCCCATGCTCGCCGCCATGCCGAGGCAGTAAGTGGTCACATCGCATGTGACAAACTGCATCGTGTCATAAATAGCCAACCCCGCCGTGACCGAGCCTCCGGGGGAGTTGATATAAATGTGGATGTCTTTCTTCCCGTCTTCCATCTGAAGGAAGAGCATCTGGGCAATCACCAGGTTGGCGATGTGATCGTCAATCGGGGTTCCGATGAAGATGATGCGGTCCTTTAAAAGACGTGAATAAATGTCGTAGCTGCGCTCGCCGCGACCGGTCTGCTCGATGACCATCGGGACCAAGACGCTCTGATTATTCATGGAGCTGAAATTTTGGGACATAATAGATTTAGCCGTCCTAGCTTGCCGCAGGGACGCCTTCAGCCACGCTAACACTCGACGCCAGGAAATCAAGAACCTTGGCGGTGAGGACTTCGTCGGCCACCTGGTCGAGCATCTCCGCTTTTTCCAATTCCTTGCGCATTTTTTCCGGAGTCATGCTGTAGCGCATCCCCATGATCATGATGCGGTGCTCGAATTCTTTCCGGGATACGGAAATTTTTTCCGCCTCGGCGATCCGGCGAAGAATAAAGGTTCCCTTGAGCCGATCACGGGCGTTTTCCCCGGCGGAAGCGATGAGTTCCTGGATGCTGCCCCGAATCACCTCGTCGGAAAGCCCGCGAGTCTTGTTTTCGCGGATCAGTTCCTCCAGCACGCGCTGAGTCTCGGAACGCACCATGTTCTCCGGCAACTCGCATTCGACCACGCCGAGGAGGTCCTTCATGATCTGCTCACGCTTCTGGCGTTCGCGTTCCTGCGTTTTCTGAGTCGCCAGGTCTTTGCGAACCAATTCGCGGATTTCTTCCAAGGTTTTCCCCTCCACCAAAGTGGATGCAAAGGCGTCGTTCAGTTCAGGCAGCACCTTTTCTTTAATCGAGTTCAGGGTCACCGAGTAGTGGATAGGCTTCCCAACCAAGTCTTTCATCGGGAAATTTTCCGGGACCGTGACATCGAACTCACGAGTCTCGCCGACTGCCGCCCCGACCAACGGCTCCGAAAAGCCCGGCAGAAAAGCATCAGCAGTGAGTTTGATCCAGAAATCGGCTTTTTCGGAAAGCATCTCGTGAGCCCCGGGCACGGCTTCATTCACGGGCTTGCCGTCGATGGTGCCTTTGTAGGTGATCACGGCGAAATCGTCCATGGCGACGGTCCGGTCGGTGACGTCGGCGAAATCGGCGGCCTGATCGCGGAGCCGATCCAGGCCCTCCGTCAAATCCTGCTCCGTCACTTCCCCGGAGGGAAGCTGCACGGTGATGTTCTTATAGTGCGGCAGATCGAAAACCGGCGCGGTCACCAGGGTCGCGGTGAACTTGAATCCGTCTTCCGGGGTGAACTCGACGTCTTCCACATTGGAAACCGACAAGACCCGGAGCTTGTTCTCGGAGATCGCCTCGCGGCACGAGTCCGAAAGCGCACGCTTCTCGAGTTCCTCACGAATCTCTTTCTTATACTTGGCCTGCACCACCGCGCGGGGCGCCTTTCCGGGGCGATAGCCCGGCAGCTTGGCGTACTGGGCATATTCGCCCGTGATGACCTCCCGGAGCTTGGTGACTTTATCGGAGGGCACTTCAACACGCATTGTCGTGATGCAATTCGGCAGATTCTCGAGTTGGACGTTCATGGATATTCGAATGATTGGAAAAAGGGTTCAGTCCGCCAAGCGGGCCGCAGATTACAGATTGTCGGCGCAAATTCTGCAACCCGCAATTTTGAAAAAGCGGGGATTGAGGCAAAATGTGCGGAAATTCCGGTTATATTGCTCAGGAAGCACCCTGCGTTCTTCCGGTAGAAGGCTCGACGCGGATTCCTAACTTCGCGCCTTCGCGTGAGTCTTTTTAGTTTCGCTCGAGCCTCGAAGGAGGAAAAAGGCAATTTAGAGTTATGAGAGTTGTTCCTGGCTTATTAATTGGTGTCCACCGACAAGATAAAAATCAGATTGTTCACGGGAAAGCTCAACAGGGCGTAGGGGTCACCCATTAGGGCGCGGTGTCAAGATTCAAGATTCTGTTTTCGATCCACAGTTCAATTCGCCTTAACGACGTGGGTCAGCGCCTTGACGGCCAGTTCCGGAATGGAGACCGGTTTTGCGATCAAATCGTTGGCGCCGCTGAGGGCGGATTGCGTGCGGGCCTCAAACTCCTTGAGACCGGTAATGAACACCACCGGGGTGGTCTGATGAGCCTTGAGCTGGCGCAGCGCGGTGCAGACCTGGTAACCGTTGATGCCCGGGAGCGTGACGTCCAGGAACACAATGTCGAAGCGGTTAAACTCCAGGAGCGACAAAGCCAATTCCCCGTTGGCCACGACGACGGACCGAATCCGGCTTCTCTCCAGCGCGGCCCGAACGACCTCTTGGGAAACCAATTCGTCCTCGACCACCAGCGCCAGCGGAGCGTCCAGTCGCTCCGCGCTCAACCCGGCCGTGGAGAGCCGGTTTAGGGCGTCCAACGCCCCGGCAAGCGTGCGGGTGGTCGAGAGGGTCGATTTGACCGGGGTTTCGGAAAGTTGTTGGGCCAGGCCTGCCAAGGCCGAGAGCAGGTGCGAAATGCGCGTTAGCGCCAACTCCGCAGCACCGGCAATCAGAGCTTCCGATTTGCTCCGGATAACATCCAGCGCCTCAGGCGCGGCGACTTGGGCGCGGGCAAGCGCCTGCAGTGCGCTTTGCATCGGGACAATCGACTCCAAAACCCTCTCGCAGAAAACGTTCCGAGCCAACTGAAGCGGGTTGGGCTTGCTTCCCGCATTCGCGCTGAACATTTCGTTAATGACAGAAACGAGCGTGGAGAGGTTGGTGTCGGCCTTGATCAACGAGCGATTCAGCCCAGCCTCGATATCCGCCGACGATCCGGCTTCGAGGTAGTGGTTGGAAAGCATGATCACCGGGAGGGCGCTAAACCGGGCGCTTTCACGGATCGCGCCGAGCACTTCCAAGCCGCTCATGCCTGGCAGCATCAAATCGAGAATGATCAGGTCAGGCAAAAACTTCGGCAGCAGGTCCAGCGCTTCGATTCCGTCAAAAGCGATCTGCGTTTCGAAGCCTTCGGACTGGAGTTTAACGCTGTAAGATTGCGCGACGACGGCGTCGTCATCGATGATTAGAAGCTTTTTCACCATTCTGTTATCAAATCGAATTCCTTTCGAAGTAAACTGCAAAACTCCTCAAAGGCTCCTTTTAATGCTTTTGTAAGGCTGACTGCGCCGGCCAGATCGCCGGATTTCGCGCGATTCTCGATAGCCAGACAGATTCGCATCACCCGCAAGCCCCCGAAATTCCCGCACGACCCCGCGAGTTTGTGCGCATGAGTCATCGCGGAATTTGCGTCCCCAGCCTCCATCGAGCTCAGAAGCGCGCTATACAGAGGCAGCCCTTCGCTAAAAAAGAGGTTCAGCAGCTTCTGAAAAATATTCGGCTGGCCGGAGATTTCTATGGTTCTAAGTTCGTTCAACTTCGCGCGGTCGAGGATTGGAAAGTCCGCAAAACTGCATCGCTCTTGAATTTCGATCGAATCCTGCTTGCTGGGCTCCGCTGCCGTATAGGGGGCCAGAAGCGCATGCAATTCGGCGATTCGCAACGGCTTGCTTTGGTAGCCGCTCATTCCCGCCTCGAAGCATTTGGCGCGCGTTTCTTCGTCCACGTAGGCAGTCAGGGCGATGATAGGGATGTCTGCAAGCTGTGGATAATCGCCGCGCAGGGCGCGAATCGCCCGACTCGCCGAATAGCCGTCCATCTCCGGCATTTGGCAATCCATGAAAATCAAATCATATTGGCTGGTTTTCGCCGCCTCCACGGCCTCCACCCCGGTGGCAACCACGTCCACCGTGTGTCCCAGGGAGTTCAGCATCCCTGCGGCCACCCTTTGATTCAAGGGATTGTCGTCAGCGACAAGCATGCGCAACTTGCGCATGGGCGTTCCTTGCCGGCCTGCGGTGGTTTCAGGCAATGGAAGAGTGAACCAGAAGAGCGATCCGACCCCAACGGCACTTTCGACTCCCATCTCGCCCCCCATCAACACCGTCAGTTGCTGCGCGATGGAGAGTCCCAGACCGGTTCCACCGAAGCGCCGGGACGTCGAGGCGTCCGCTTGGACAAAAGGTTGGAAAAGCTTCGCCTTGGCCTCCGGCGAAATTCCAATCCCGGTATCTTTCACTTCGAATCGCAAAAGACTCGGAGTATTGGCGCTATCGGCCGAACTCACGCGGACGGTCACGGAGCCTTTGTCGGTGAACTTGATGGCGTTGCCCACGAGATTTGTAAGAATCTGCCGGAGCCGGCCGGGGTCGCCCAAAACCAAAGTCGGCACGTCGGGGGAGAACGAGAGCACCACAGGGATTCCCTTTTTCTCCGCGGTTGGCGAGATCACCTCCACCGTTTTTCCAATGGTCTCGAATAAATCGAAGGCGGTCCTTTCAAAGGTCAACTTGCCGGACTCGATTTTGGATATATCCAGCACGTCGTTGATAATGACCAGCAGTGCTTCCCCGCATTCGCGGATGTTATCGACATAATACTGCTGGATCGCCGGGAGACCCGTGCGCGCCAGCAATTCCGCCATTCCGAGAATGCCGTTCATGGGCGTGCGGATTTCGTGGCTGACATTGGCCAAAAATGAGCTCTTTAGCTTATAGGCATCCCGCAATTTCCTGAGGGCCTCCGCGTGCCGCTGGTCGGCGACTTTTCGCACGGAAATATCCTGGCCGACGCAAACAAATCCCAACCTCTGTTGATCGCCCCCCCGGAGCACTCGAACCGAAAGCGCTATCGGAAAACGGGACCCGTCTTTGCGGAGATAGCTCCATTCGCGCTCGACGGCTGCGTCGTTCTCCTCACATCGGCCAATCAACACGTTGAAATCCCGTTCCACGGGCATGCCAAGTTCAGTCGCCAATTCCGCCGCCCGAGCCGCCAATTCTTCCGGATCATGGAAGATGATGGGCGAAACTCTGCCGATCAATTCGTGCGCCGTATAGCCCAGCCACTCTTCGGCGGTCCGGTTCACCCAAACGATGGCGCCGCAGGGGTCAGTGGCGATGGCGCTGAAGGGGGCGCTGTCCAGGATGGCTTGCTGAAAAGCGCAAAGATCCTGGACGCTGCCTTGGGCCGACTTCAAGCGGTCCCCGTTCGCCGCAAAAGGCAGCCAAGCTGCCTCACGGAGCGGATCAACCGATTCGTTTTCCAAGGCGCCTTGCTGGGAAAGTTGAGAAGTGGGGGTGGGAGGGATCATGTTAGCAACCGCGGCAATTTGCCGCATGTCTTTCCGATAGCGGCCAGCGTGCCACAGGAGCGTCGCCCACCCCTGAATCAGCAAACCACCGGATATCAGCGAAACAAATCATCCGCAGATAAGCGTATAACACGTTGTGCCACCAAAAGTCACGCTTTACGTGTAATCAGCCTCGCGCCCCGGTAGAAATTCACATAGCTCCACGCCCATTCCAACAAAACGACCACCCGGTTGCGGAAACCAATCAGGAAAATGAGATGGACAAACAACCACGCCAGCCAGGCCAGCCACCCGTTAAATCGGACCCCGCGGATGTCCGCGACGGCGGCCCGACGGCCAATGGTGGCCATGGAGCCCCGATCGATGTAATGGAACGGAAGGGTCGAGCGCCCCTGAACCTGCCTGAGGATGTTTCTGGCGGCATGCCTCCCCTGTTGCATCGCCACCGGCGAAACTCCCGGAAGCGGACGGCCGCCCTGATGTGAGAAGTTGGCCAGGTCGCCGATCACATACACCTCGGGATGTGCCGGCACGGCTAAATCGGGGCCAACCAGAACTCGCCCCATCCGGTCCGTTTCCGCATCGAGTTGTTTCCCAAGAAAAGAGGCCTCGTTGCCCGCCGCCCAGATGATGGTCCGGGCCGGGATGAATTCCCCCGGAATTTGAACACCCCCTGCCCTCACCTCCTCGACTTTGGTGCCGGTGCGGACTTCGATTCCGATGCGCTCGAGTTGCTTAAGCGCCTTGGTGGAAAGGTTTTCAGCAAAAGTCGGCAGAATGCGGGGGGCGGCATCGATCAAGATAACCCGGGCATGGCTCGGGTCGATCCGGCGGAAATCCTGGACCATGGTGTAGCGAGCCACCTCACCAATCGCCCCCGCCATTTCCACGCCGGTTGGCCCGCCGCCCACGACCACAAAGGTCAAAGCAGCCTGCCGAATGAGGGGATCTTCGGTCTTCTCCGCCTCCTCAAAGGCAAGCAGCATTCGGCTGCGGATTTCCAAGGCCTCATCCAGGCCCTTGAGCCCCGGCGCATGCGCCTCCCACTCGGGATGCCCGAAGTAGGAATGGCGGGCGCCTACGGCCAGAATGAGGAAGTCGTAATCGTAAACCCAATCGGTCGCGATGACCTGCTTCGTCGTCGGATCGACCCCGACGATATCCGCCATGGCGACGGTGACATTCGTTGCGTGCCGCAGGATGTGCCGCACGGGTTGGGCGATCTGGGCCGGAGAGAGCGATGCCGTCGCCACCTGATAAAGCAACGGTTGAAACAAATGATAATTGACGCGGTCGAGCACCGTTACTTTTACCGGTTGATTGGAAAGCGCCTTGGCCGCGGCGAGCCCCCCAAAACCAGCGCCCGCGATTACCACCTGGAGGCCATTTTCCGCCATGCAACAGGATACGAAGAGGACACACTCTTCGCATGGGTGGCGCTATGGGCTTTTATCAGCTTTAGTTGCGGCGCTCTCCCAAGGAACAAATTTATTGGGGCCGGTGGCGCAGGGTAAAATCAGCACGCCAGGCCAAAGCTGTGGAGGACCACAAGACGCTACAGCGAATCAGACGGCGTTGTGTAGCGCGCGCCAGCGCCTTGTGGTGCGTGAGGTGCTCCGCCGCTTGGGGAGAAGACTTTGATTTCACACAGAGTAACGGTTTGAGGAGCACCGGTGCTCCTTGGAGCCCTCCATAGTGGTCAGCGCAGAGATCGCTTTCTGATAAGACGGGAGCGCCTCAGCCGAATCGGTGACGGTGATGTTCAGGTCCCGCAAAAGGCCGTCTTGAATTCCGTAAATCCAGCCATGCACCGCCAGTTCCTGGCCCCGCTCCCAGGCGTCGCGCGCGATGGTGGTCTGGCAAACGTTGGAGGCCTGCTCGATCACATTCAGCTCGCAAAGCCGGTCAAACGCCTCGGCATCCCCGCGGACGCAAGCCAAGGCGTGCTGATGTTTTTGGCGGACATCCTCCACATGCCGCAGCCAGTTGTCGCTCAAGCCGAGTCGTTCCCCGCGCAGGGTGGCCTGCACGCCGCTGCAGCCGTAATGCCCACAGACCACGATGTGGCGCACTTTGAGGATATCCACGGCAAACTGGATGACCGAGAGGCAATTCAAATCCGTGTGCACAACCAGGTTGGCGATGTTTCTGTGAACGAACAACTCTCCCGGGAGCAGTCCGACGATTTGGTTGGCCGGCACGCGGCTATCCGAGCAGCCGATCCAAAGGCAGCTCGGAGCCTGTTGGCGTGAGAGCTTTTGGAAAAAGTCCGGATCTTGCTGCCGGATAAGTCCGGCCCAAGCCTTGTTGTTCTCGAAAAAATGGCTGAGATGGCGCATATGGTAATTCTGCCGCTGGCTGCGACCCAACACTGAGTCGGTCGCAGCAAGGATGCACCGTCGGATTCGCAGGAGCCAACAAATTTGGTTGACCAAAAGGTCGAACCGAATACTGTTCGTTGCCTCTCGACGGAAGGGTGGCTGAGTCCGGTTTAAGGCACTCGACTCGAAATCGAACGCAGGAGAAATCTTGCCGTGGGTTCAAATCCCACCCCTTCCGCCATCTTTCACTCTGGAAATGGCTTAACTAAAGGCCCGCTAAAGGCCCGCAGCTAATGGACACTCGACCCAGAATCGAGTGCTTTTTTGTTCGGAGACTGTATTGGCCCCATAGGGAACGGTCAAAAAACGTAGGAAATTAGTAGGGGCTGGAGTCCCTGTGAAAGGCAGCGTGGGAGCTGCGCCCACATACAAAGGAAGCGATTTCTTGCGCATGATAGTAGTTACAGGGCAAGTTCGAACTTCCGCTTGCGGACGGGATCCCCGATGCCAACAGACACGACAGGGGGTGACCGGGTGCTGAACTAAAGGGATCGATTTCTTACGCATGATAGTAGATACAGGACAAGTTCGAACTTTCGCCTGCGGCCCTTTCATTGACACCACCACCGCTTCTGAGTGGCGGGAATGCTATGACCCCGTGCATCCCATGACACGCACCGACTGCAAGCAGTTCCGGATGGAACTGTTGCGCTATTTACACCGACCGATTTGCCGAGCGTTCTGAGAATACCGGGAAACTGATCTAGGATGACGTTACTCAAGGCTTGTTAATACATGGGTTGTTAAATCGTCAATCCTGGCACCGTCGTTATCCTGCCAGCGGCAAGGTGAACCAGAAGGTGCTGCCTTGGCCGACCTCGCTTTCGACGCCGATTTTGCCGCCATGCGCTTCGACGGCCAACCGGCAGAAGGCGAGCCCGAGCCCTGTGCCGAATTTTTTGCTTTCCTTAGCCTTCACTTGGCCAAATTTCTCGAAAATTCTTTGATGAAACGCTTTTGGTATTCCCGGGCCGTTATCGGCAATCGAAACACGCGCCTCTCCGTTGCTCGTTGAAAGGGTTATCTTTACTTCACCATCTTCGGGGATGAACTTGAGCGCGTTGCCCACCAGGTTGACGATAATGCGCTGGACAATGTTCTTGTCGCAAAGCGTATAGATCCCCGGTTGTGCCTTGACCGTGATCGTGCGATTTCCACTCACAAGCGTGAGTGGTTTAACCGCAGTTTTTATGGTCTGGGCAAGATCACATTGCGCCTTGTCCAGGTGCATTTCTCCAGCTTCCAAGCGGCTGACGGCAAGCAATTGCGAGACCATGTCCGCCAGTTTTTGAGCGCTTGAAAGCGCCATTTCCGCCAACTCTCTCCTTGCTTTGTCCAGATGCCCGCTGGATGGGTCACTGAGCATTTCCAAAATTCCCAAGATGACCGTGATCGGAGAGTTCATGTCGTGGACGACCATGTGAACCAGGCTGTCACGGTGCAATTCGAGTTCGCGCAGTTGGTTGTAGCTTTCCCTCAATCGGTCCCTCTGGTGATGAAGTTCGAGATGCGCTTTGATCCGGACATGAATCTCGTCTGCCTGGAACGGCTTGGTGATGTAATCCGCTCCTCCGCACTCAAAAGCCTTCACCTTGTCCTCCGTCTCGTTCAAGGCGCTCATGAAGAGAACCGGGATTTCTTTCAATGCGTCATCTGCCTTCAGATGCCCGCACAATTGGTAGCCGTCCATCTCCGACATGTGAATGTCGAGCAGGATGATGTCAGGTCGCTTACTCCTGGCGGCTTGTAGGGCAAGCGTCCCGCTGGTCACAGGCCGGGCTTTGTATCCCCAAGATTTGAGCATTTCGCTAAGCAACTGAAGATTTTCCGGCGTGTCATCCACAACCAGAATATCCGCTATTTCATTCGCGTCAGGGACACTTCTCATACATCCGTCTTTTTGGAATTTAGAATATCCAATAATTTTTGATAATTATATTGCTCAACCAATCCGCGCAAGGTATGCGAGAGATTTTCGTTCGTCGATTCCACGCGCTGAATCAATTCCAAAAGGAGATCATAATCCGCATTGACGGCGGCCTGCCGCATCTGCTCCATCAAATCCAACGGCATTGATGCAAGTTCCTCTGGCGAGAAATCCGGCTTTGCTGCCGTGTCAGGCAACGCATCTTCACGCTTCTCCAGGTCGTAATCATACTCGACTCCTAGCAATAGCCGGATTTTTTCAAAGAGTTCCTCTTCCCTGAACGGCTTTCCAAGAAAATCATCCGCCCCGGCATCGAATGCCTCCCGCCGCATGCTTTCAAAGGTATTGGCGGTTACGCTCATGATTTTGACCTTATTGCCCCGGGCTGTGGCCTGGATCCATTTGATGGCCTCAACGCCGTCCATAGAGGGCATCCGCATGTCCATCAGGATGAGATGTGGACGCCAGGTTTTATAGACTCCGAGAGCCTCTTTTCCACTGCTTGCCATACGGGTTGGAAATCCTGTGCGGCCGAGCATCTCAGCGAGGAGATCCCGATTGTCTTCCATATCGTCCACAATCAACACACGATAGCTGGCTTGCCCGGCTTTTAATCCAAGGACGCGCTGGAGCCGGGATGCCCGCTCGGCGTGCTGCATCTCGCATTCCATATAGGGAATGGAAAAATTGAATGTGGAACCCTTTCGGACATGGCTGGCGACGGTGATGTCTCCACCCATGAGGCGGGCAATCTCCCGGCTGATGGCCAAGCCGAGTCCTGTCCCCTGTCCCGAGCCTGCCTGTTGCTCGTTGTGAACCTGCTCAAAGGGGCGGAAGAGTTTTTCTATCGCTTCGCTCGGAATGCCGATGCCAGTGTCTTCAACTTCGAAGAAGAGCATGCGGGCTTTCTTTTCAGAGTACACCCGCAGCACAATGCCGCCTTGGTTGGTAAACTTCACTGCGTTGCCGAGCAGATTGATCAGCACCTGCGAGAGCTTGCTCTTGTCCGCAACCAGGCACTGTGGTGCATCATTCAGCATCATTACATCCAACCGCAATCCCTTGGTATCCGTGCGGACCCGGAACATGGCTTCCAAATCATGAAGCAGCGCGGAGAGGTCGAATGGCGATGGGTTCAATTCAATCCGCCCCGACTCGATCTTCGCCATATCCAGAATATCATTGATCAAGGCCAATAAATGTTCGCCGCTGCGGCTGATGGTTTCCAAATGCTTCTTTTGTTGGGCGGCCAAAGCCCGGTCGTGCAGCATGAGCTGCGAAAAACCGAGAATGGCGTTCATCGGGGTGCGAATCTCGTGAGACATGTTCGCCAGGAAGGCGCTCTTGGCCCGTGAAGCACTTTCGGCCAGTTCCTTGGCTTCGCGCAGTGTTTCTTCCGCTGCCTTGAGCTTTCCGATATCCACGAGCCAGCAGAGAATGCCTTGGCGCCCCTCGTATTCTGTCCTCAGAAAGGTGGCCATGGTATCCTTGATTTCTCTATTGGGGCCGCGCATCTTTAATTCCCAGTCCTTAACGATTCCCTCCCGGTTCAACACCACATTCATACGTTCCCTGTCTTCGTCATTGGTGTAAATAGTACGGCTTAAATCGCCGACTTTTAGATCAACGAGTTCGCTGATCCGAGGATTGGCGAAACGAATCACCCCATCTACCGAAATACCCACGCCTACCGGGGCGGTATCCAGCAAATGCTGGAGTTGCGTCTTGCTCTTATTAAGGTCCTCTGTACGTTTTATTACTCGCTGTTCCAACTCTGAGTGGGCCTCGAGCAATGCACCTTGCGCCAGTTTGCGTTCAGTAATGTCCAAATGGGCGACCACCACTCCTTTTTTTGAACCTTGTAGCAACGTGACGTGCATTTGAAACCAGCGTGGTTCCACCAGGGAGTCGCATGGGTATTCCATGTCGAATTCAGGCATCAGGCCATTCAACACTGCGAGAATACCTTCCCGAGCCTTCTTTGCATAATCGTCCACCGGAATGCCAGGCTGTTGCACGCAAACATCCAGATAATTCATGCCCAGCGAGTTCACTGCCAGCTTGGATGCCCCGTTCTGTTCTGCAAACTGCATCCACGACCGGTTTACTGCAATGATGACGCCTTGGGCATCGAGCACCGCGAGGTGTTCGCTAAGGGAGTCCCGTATGCTTACGTTAAAAGCTTCGGCATCGCGGAGAGCCTCCTCTGTCAACTTACGCTTAGTGATGTCGTGAAGAAAAACTACAAACATCCCATTGCTTGAGTGGTAAACAACGCTGACTTCCACATCGTAAACACTTCCGTCCTTGCGCCGATGCCGGGACTCAAAACGGTCATCGCCCTGCGCCATGACCTTTTGAATGTGAGTGGCGGTTTGATCTCTTGTCTCAGCGACTTCAAGATCGGGAATACGCATCGAGAGCAGTTCTGAAGAACTGTATCCACTCATCCGGCAATACGCCTCATTGACATTTTTCAGTTGCCCTTGTGTGTCCACAAGCCAGAAACCGTCCATGGCCGTTTGGAGAATGGTTCGGTTCCTTTCTTCGCTCTCACGAAGCGTCCACTCCGCTTGCTTGCGCTCGGTGATGTCCTGTTTGACGGCAATGAAGTGGGTGATCACTCCCTGGCTATTCTTCATCGGAGTGATGGTCATTTCCTCCGGATAAAAGGTGCCGTCCTTGCGCCGGTTGATTATGTCTCCCCGCCAGACACTCCCGGAGGAAATGGTTTTCCAGAGGTTCTGGTAGAAAACCGGATCATGCTTCCCTGATTTGAGCAGCCCCATTTTTTTGCCAAGGGCCTCCGCGACGGTGTAGCCGGTATAGGTAGTGAAGGCGGCATTGGCCCACACAATTGCACCCTTGCCATCAGTAATGATAATGGCATTGGCTGCGGCTTCGAGCGCGCCGCTTCGCAGCCGTAGCACTTCTTCCGCCCGTTTGCGCTCGGTTTCGCGGGCGAAGTTTTCCATGGCGAAGCTGACGTTGTTTCCCATTTCCACCAGGAGTTTGCGAATTTCCTCATCAAATGCCGCAACCACGTCGCTATAAATAGTGAGGGCCCCTATGGCTTTGCCTTCCAGTTGCAAGGGGATGGCAGCGCTGGATGCCCAGCCGAACTGTTTTACTCGTTCCTGCCACGGCATGCCGCATGGGTCATTCTGGAAATCTTGCAGCCAGAACGGTTGATTGTCTCGAATCGCCGTTCCCGTTGGTCCATGGCCCTTGGGATCATCTGCTCTTACACTAATATCCAACCCTTCCACATATTCAGTTCTTAAACCGAAACACGTCGCCGGGGGAACCTTCCCAGTCGCTTCATCGACAAAGCCGATCCAGGCCATTTTCATGCCGCCAAGCTGCACGACATCGCGACAAATTTTCGGCATTAACTCTTCTGCATTAGCGGAATGCACAATGTCCTGATTGCATTGGGTTAGCGCTGTATAGAGCTGATTTACCCGGCCAATCCGGGCTTCAGCCGCCTTGCGCTCCATGATGTCCAGGGCGGAAACCATCAGACAGTCCGGTTTTCCCGAGGAATCCCTCACCAAACTCACAGAAATGTAAACATCGAACAGGGTTCCATCCTTTTTCTTGGCGACCCGTTCGCTGCTTTCGGTATTCCCCCGACGGACTTCTTCGATAATACGCTTGGCATTTTCGGGTTGGGCCCAGAATTCAAGAGCCGATCTGCCGATCATTTCGTTTTTATTCGCGTAACCCCATAACCCCGCACAAGCCGGGTTGACGTAGGTCACTCTTCCATTCAAATCCGCAAGCGCCACAGCTCCGACAGAGGCTTCAATCGCGCAATGCAGAACCCGCGCCGTTTCCTCCGCCTTTTTGCGCTCAGTAATATCCATCACCAGCAAGAGAACATAATCCAGCCGACCATCGGATTGCTGCACGCAGGAAATGGAAACCAGGGCATAAATCACCACGCCATCTTTGCGGATATATCTCTTCTCAAAATTACAGTTATCGATTTCCCCTGAAAGAAGTTGTTCAAAGAGGGTCGAGTTGTCATCTCTATCCTCAGGATGCGTGAGTTGTTCCCATGTCAACTGCACCAACTCCTCGCGCGTATAACCGAGGATCTGGCAAAGCTTGTCGTTTACATCCAGCCACTTTTTGTCTGTGGAAGTGATTGCCATCCCGACGGTCTGATGCTCAAAAAAATGGCGCACACGCTCTTGACTTTTCTGTAAGGCCTCCTCTTCTATTTTGCGCTGGGTGATGTCGCGGATGACGCTCAATAACATTTCTTTGCCATCGACGATGATTCCGCTAGAACTGACCTCCACAGGAACCGGCGAGCCGTCTTTGCGATAATGAACAGTTTCAAAGAGGATTCCCTCGGTGATCGCTTGCTGCTTTTGGCGGCTGACTAATGCGGGGGCAGCATAAAGACGCAAATCCGAGATGTTTAATTGTAACAACTCTTCGTGAGAATAGCCGTAAAGCACCTCTGCCGCACGGTTAGTTTCCAGCAGGTTGCCATTCAGTTCCATCAGCAGCAGGGGATCCCGGGCATGCTGGGCTATCAATTCGAATTTGGCGGCTTTCACCTCCGCCTGTTTCCGCTCGATAACTTCCGATTCCAATGCGCCGATCTTCTGGCGAATGGAATCTTTCATGACATTGAGGCTTTTTCCCAGCGCACGCAATTCCGTGTCCCCGGATGTGCTGATGGGGTGATCCATTTCCCCACGCGCAATGCCGTCCGCAATCTTTATAAATTTAGTAATAGGCTTAGCGAGGGTGTTGGAAACCCGCATGCTGACAAGAATGCCAACCACTAGAAAGCCCATCCCTAGGTAGAGCGAGTGCAACAAGGTTTTTCTCAACTCAGCCTGCACCTCGTCGAAACCCACGCTTGCCCCGAAGCAATACTTTCTTCCCAATCGATCCTTGTCCGGCACCAGAACCATTCTCCCATGGCCCCACTCGTTCTGGAACGAACTGAAGGTGGGTTTCATGGTTTCAAAGGCCACATCAAAAGCATGCGGGTCTTTGTGAACGTCAAAGAAAGAGGCGTGATCCCGTTTGCGCACATCCTTGCTCGGGGAGGTAGCCGTGGTGAACACGATCTGGTTCCCTAACTTCAAGCAACTCCAAACATACTGCAAGCCAAGGTCGAGGGATAGATGGTTATTCGCATCGACCATGCGCGTGAACTCCTCCGGGGATACCGACTCCCGATTCACAATACTGTCGTGATAATCCGCAGGAACTCCCTCCCGCGCCAAGTGCACGGCATTCAAGAGCTTTTCGTCAAGCGCCCGCAACAACATGTGGCGCTCTGTCAAATAACTGGTAGTCGTGTACGCGGCGATGAGCGCGATCACAATCGTTCCAATTGTAAGGCGGAGTTTTTTCTTGATGGCCATGGATTTTTTGGGGGGCTTACCGACCCGCTTTTAAACGAACATTCAGCCGAATACCATTCGGGGCAACATTCTCGACCGTCACCGAGCCGCCGAAGAGTGAAATAATCCGTTCCGCGACTGCGGGCCGCAAACCGAGATCGCCTCCGGGAACAATGGCCTCGCCGATCGCCAGCACATCAAAAAACTGGGGAATGAATTTCTCGGGAATTAAGCGCCCCGTGGTTTCAATGGTCACCATTGCCCAGTCCTCCGAAGTGAAACTGGAGATGTTGATGGCACTGCCGGGTTTCGAAAATCTGACGCTGGTTTCCAGCAGTGCCTCCAACGCCTTGCTCAGCAATTCGGGTTCTCCGATTACCGATTCGGACAAGATGGGAAAGGGCCCAATATCGACATTATACGACTTCGCAAATTCGAGGGACCGCTCTTTGGCATTCAGAAGCGCCAAGCTCAAAGAGGTCGGAGCCTGGGCAAACCTCTCGGACTCCACATCAATTTGGGTCAGGAGCAGCGAATCCGCCACGATGGTCAGGATTTTGTCGCGGGAGCTGTTAAAATGACCGCAAATGGCCTCTATGGAGGGAACCGAACGGCATTCGTTCAAGATCAGGTCAGTGATGCCAAAGAGACCATTGAGCGGGGTGCGCAGTTCGTGGGAAATCAGGGAGAGGAAATCGCTTTTGGCTTTGTCCAAGATGGAGAGCCGCTCGTTGGCTTCCGCGAGTTGATCCCGCGCTTCGGTGATCTCCCGGGTGCGAAGCCGCACCGTTTCTTCCAAGCGGGCATTGTTGCTCTCCACCTCAAGCTGCAACTGCCGAAGATGGAGATGGGTTTTGACACGGGCGAGCACCTCGTCGGTCCAGAACGGCTTGGTGATGTAATCCAGCCCGCCACACTGGAATGCTGTGACCTTATCTGCCGTGTCCGCCAGCGCGCTGATGAAAAGCACCGGGATGCACTTCAATGAGTCGTCCGCCTTCAGGCGCTTGCAAACTTCATAGCCGTTCATCTCCGGCATGTTGATGTCGAGTAGGATCAAATCCGGTGGC
>JBAXSN010000003.1:0-43842 GCA_037130675.1 Verrucomicrobiota bacterium | reverse complement strand
GCCTCGCGGGTTCTCAGAATGGAAGCAATCAATTTGCTGCTCTCTCCTTGGGCCGAAGTAGATACTAGCTCGGCTCTCCCCAACCTTGCACTTTATTGATACCCAAGTAAGCTTTGCGGCCTTTCATGCCCAAGGTTTACATCAAAACTTACGGTTGCCAGATGAACGAGCGCGACTCCGAACAGGTCGCGCAAATGCTCATCGCGCGCGGCTATGAGCTGACCGAACTGGAGGCCGAAGCCGACGTGGTGCTCCTGAACACTTGCAGCGTGCGCGACATGGCCGAGCAGAAGGCGATCGGCAAAATGCACAACCTGATTCACCACAACAAGGGGAAGCAGACCGTGCTCGGATTCCTTGGCTGCATGGCCCAGAGCCGCGGGGCGGAGTTGGCCAAAGACCTCAAGGTGGACTTGGTCGCCGGCACGCAAAAATTTCATAAGGTGGCCGAATACGTGGACGAACTGCTCGCCCGCAAACGGGCGCAGTCGATGGACGACGCGCGGTTTTCCATCGTGGACGTCGAGGAGGAATCGGGTTCGCAGGGGACCATCCGCGATCATCCGCTCCGGGCGCGCCAGAGCACCGCGTTTGTCTCGATCATGCAAGGGTGCAACATGCACTGCACGTTTTGCATCGTGCCTCACACGCGTGGCGGCGAGCGCAGCCGGGAGATCCCGGAGATCGTCGGGGAAGTCCGGGAGTTGGTGAGCAGGGGAGTGAAGGAGGTCACGTTGCTCGGGCAAATCGTGAATCTGTTCGGGCGGCATGAATTCCCCAAAGTGAACGGCAAAAGTCCGTTCGTGCAGTTGCTCGAAGCGGTCCATGCCGTGGACGGATTGGAACGGCTTCGGTTCACCTCCCCGCACCCGATCGGCTACAAGTCCGACTTGATCGCGGCGTTCAGCTATCTTCCGAAATTGGCGCCGCATGTCCATCTGCCGTTGCAATCCGGCTCAGACCGCATTTTGAAAGCGATGCACCGCACTTACACCGCGGAGAAGTATCGCGAACTGGTCCGAAAAATTCGCGAAGCCCGGCCTGAAATCGCGATCACCACCGACATCATTGTCGGGTTCCCCGGCGAAACGGAGGAAGATTACCGGGCCACGCGCGACCTCGTTGCCGAGGTGGAGTTCGACAACGCTTTCATCTTCCGGTACTCCAAACGCAAGGACACGCCCGCCGCCGAGATGCCGGAGCAGTTGGACGAGGAGATCAAAGAACAGCGCAACCACGACTTGCTGGCGGTGGTCAACCAGATCGCCCAGCGCAAGCTCTCCGAGTTGGTCGGGCACGCCGTGGAGGTGCTCTGCGAAGGCCCGAGCCGAAACAATCCAAACCGGCTCACCGGCCGCACCTTGGGGAACAAGATCGTGCTCTTCGAAGGCGACGAGAATCTCATCGGCCAGGTCTTCGACGTTCAGGTGGACCGCACCAGCGGGTTCAGTTTGTACGGCCAGCCGCTGATTTAATGCCCTCAGGCTCCCAGCGACTCAAAAGGATCGCCTCTTCGCTGCTTGCCGGAACGGATTGTTTGCATACAGGCTTGATAATGACACCGGAAATCAAGTTCTATTGTGCGTGCCCAAGAAAGCAAATCACCCCGATAAGCTAAAGCCGCGCGCCGCGAAGGGCAAATCAACCAGTCCTAAGCGTTCGAAACTGCGCGCGACCGATGTAAGCGGCCCCGTGATTCTCAGGGAAGATCCACCGGATTTCGCCGCCAAAACGCGCGGGAGCCATTGGACAACAGTTGACCTTTTTTGCGGGGCTGGAGGGATTACTGAAGGCTTTCGTAAAGGTGGGTTTAAGTGCCTTTATGCCAACGACATAAACGAGTGGGCCATTCAAACTTTCCGAGCGAATCATCCTACGACGCTGGCTGATAATCGGCCTATTCAGGAAGTAGACGCAGCGAAGCTTCGCACGGAACTCGGCCTGGCCAAAGGGGAGCTGGATGTGCTGGTTGGTGGCCCCCCATGCCAAGGTTTTTCGATTAATGCTCCGGAGCGGTTTCTAGAGGACGAACGTAACAGCCTATTCCGTCATTATGTCCGGTTTATTGACGAGTTTGAGCCGAAGGCGCTTCTTTTCGAAAATGTCCCTGGCATGTTGTCGTTAGGGGGTGGCGTGATCTTTGAGCGAATTTTGGAAGCGCTGCGTGAGCATGGCTACAGTTTGTCCGTTAAAATTATGTTTGCTGCTCATTACGGTGTTCCTCAAGAGCGTTGGCGAACCATCATTCTTGGAACGCGAAATGGCCCAGCGCCAACGCACCCTTATCCCACCCACTACGCGGTGGCTCGTGCGAATTTCAAAGGCGGAAAGACCATGACGTTCCGGCTTCTTCCCTTGGAGCAACGCGCTTTGAAACACGCGGTGACGATTGCCGAAGCCCTGGATGATCTGCCCAGGTTGAAAATGGGTGAAGGCGGGGAAATCGTTTCTTATGACAAGCCCCCGCACAGCGAATACGCATGTGCCATGCGAAGCGGGGAAGCCGTTACCTATAACCACTACGCTAGCACCCTTTCGCCACAAAATGTGGAGCGTATGAAGCATGTTAAACCGGGTGGATCTTGGCGAGACATTCCATGGGAGTTGCTTCCGAAGGGGATGCAGAAGGCTCGCAAATCAGATCACACCAAACGTTACGGGAGACTGCGCAAGGACGGTCTTGCCGGTACGGTATTGACAAAGTGCGACCCGCATTGGGGCGCGGTGTTTTTGCCCGATCAAGACCGCGCTCTCACTGTGCGAGAAGCCGCACGTATTCAGTCCTTTCCCGATTCTTATAAGTTTCTCGGCCCTCGTGTGGCGCAGTACGAACAGGTCGGAAATGCCGTCCCTGTGCTAATGGCCAAAACTCTGGCGGGCTGTTTGCAAGAGCATCTGAAAAAACACGCAGATGGCAAGGGGGTGAGAAATGTCGCTTAAGGTTTTTGAGTTCTTCGGCTTTTCCCCGCAGGACACCTCTGAAAAAGCCGTCGCTTTTCGCGAGAGTGGAAATTGCCCCTTTGTAGGCGGCACTTGCATAAAAAGGTTCAAGAGTGGAACGATCTCCGGTGCATGTTCCGTGAAACCGACGACAACCGGTCCTGTAATTTGCTGCCCAAATCGAATGTATGCAGCAGATTACCACGTCTTGCTTGATGTCGCGCAAACCTGCTTTGGTGCTGAAGCGCGGCTTTGCCGTACGGCAGCGGATTTGAAGGGGGACGGTTTTGATGTTCACGTTTTTGGGAAGCGCTGGGGAAAAGAGTTGCGGCTTCCGAGTCGCGGTAAAGGAGGTGGCTATTTCGTGGACTGGGTTCTCGCCCTTATTGATTCAAATCGAAAGCTTAAAGAATTCGTAGCTATCGAGTTGCAGACAATGGATACCACCGGTAGCTACGAGGCGGAAATAAACGCTTATTATAGAGGCGAAAACCCCGAAAAGTCGAGCGTCGCCGGTATCAATTGGGAAAACGTCTCAAAACGTATTCTGCCTCAGATAATCTTTAAGGGCCACGTTCTTAGGCGCGAACCGTTATGCACCAAGGGGCTTTTTTTCATATGCCCCGCGCCCGTATATCAGCGAATTCTCACTCGGCTTGGTGGCAAACTTGAGGAATACCACCCCCAAGCGGGCGCGCTTACGTTTCGCTGGTATGATCTGGGGGAGGATTTCACGCCGGGTGAACCCCGAGTGCTTGAATCTCGTGGGCAAAGGACGACTACAATTGACCAAGTAGCCCTCGCCTTTACCTCGCCTTCGAATTTGCCTGCGGCACGCGTTTATGAGCAGGCAATCAACGCTGAACTCGGGCAGGAATCAAAAGGTTCAAAGGGAGCGGTGCCGTAAGTCTCATTTCCGCTTCAGTTCTATTTTTTCGGCTCGGGATGCACCGTAGCGTCCGCGCCGGGCAGAATCTGGCGGACCGCTTCCTCGACCTGATCGGTGATTTCGTGGGCGGCCCGCAAGGTCTGGTCGCCATCGAGGGTGACGTGAAGATCGACAAAATAATGTGGACCCGACTGGCGGATGCGCACCGCATGGCAATCGACGACTTTGTCGAGCGCGCCAACAGCTTCCTGAATTTTTTCGACCGCTCCCTCGGGAGTGCCGTCGAGCAGTGCGTGAAGGGTGCGCATTCCGAGTTGGAGGCTGACCATCACTACAATGCCGGCTACCACCAACGCCGCGATGGCGTCGGCCCGCTGTAAGAAACTTAGCGCCGGGAAAGCGGCAGCCAAGCGGACTCCGATCAGCCCGAGGATCACCACCCCGGAACTCCAGATATCCGTGCTGAAGTGGAGCGCATCCGCTTCGAGCGCCTGACTCCGGTGCTTGACCGCCATGCGGGAGAGCATTCGGGAGCGGGAGAAATCGATGGCGATGGAAACGATCAGAACCGCGAACGCCCAGAAGGAAGCGTCCACGGCAACATGTTTGGCGGTGAGCCGTTCGACGGATTCATAGATGATCCACGCGCACGTCAGGAGGAGCAGAAGGGTTTCGACCAAGGCTGAGAGGTTTTCAACTTTGCCGTGCCCGTAATGGTGTTCCGGGTCCGCAGGTTTGCAGGACGCGCGGATCGCGATCAGGGTGACGATGGCCGCCACGCAGTCCAGGCCCGAATGGGCGGCCTCGGCTAAAATGCCAAGACTGCCACTAAACAGGCCTACAACGATCTTGAGGCCGGTCAGGAGGAAAGCCGCTCCGACGGAATTCAGGGCGGCGGCGTTTTTTTCGTGGGCGCTGGTTGCGGTATCCATGGGCCGGGTAGGTTAGGGGATGAATGCTCCGGCAGGCGAATGAATTGTTGATTTCGCATCGTCGAAGCCTGATTCGGCCCGGTCGCCGCGGGTGACCCGCAGTTCGTGTTTAGCGCCACTTGGCCTCCCATTGCGCTCAGAAGCAGCGCGCTAAACACATACCACCCGCAGCTCGCTGGCTCTTTTCGAACCTACCTTATGAAGAAGAATCACAAGGTGGTCGTGGTCACCGGAGCTTCGGCGGGGGTGGGACGGGCGATTGTTCGGGCGTTTGCGAAGGAAGGGGCGAGCCTCGGGTTGATTGCTCGCGGAGTGGACGGTTTGGAGGGGGCGCGGCGGGAGGTCGAGAGCGCAGGAGGCAAGGCGCTGGTGCTTCCGTGCGATGTCGCCGATGCTGCAAAACTCGATCACTGCGCCAGCACGGTCGAAGAGCAGTTTGGTCCCATCGATGTATGGGTCAACGATGCCATGGTCTCCGTCTTTTCGCCGGTCAAGGAGATGTTGCCGGAGGAATACCGGCGCGTCACGGAAGTTACTTACCTGGGTTATGTTTATGGGACGCTCGCGGCGCTCAAACGGATGCTGCCCCGGGATCGCGGCGGGATTCTGCAAATCGGAAGCGCGCTGGCTTACCGGGGGATTCCGCTCCAATCGGCTTATTGTGCCGCCAAACATGCGATCCAGGGATTCTGCGATTCGCTCCGATGCGAGTTGCTGCACGATGGGAGCAAGGTCCAGATTTCGATGCTCCAACTGCCGGCCGTCAACACGCCGCAGTTCGGCTGGGTGAAGAGTCGGCTGCCGCATAAGGCGCAACCGGTTCCGCCAATTTTCCAGCCGGAGGTTATTGCGGAGGCGGTGCTGTACGCGGCGGATCACCCGCGCCGCGAATTCTGGCTGGGCGTCCCCACCGTGGAAGCCGTGGGCGCGAATAAGGTGGTGCCCGGCTTGCTTGACCGTTACCTGGCGCGCAATTGTTATGACGCGCAGCAGTTCGACGGTCGCGAGGATCCGAATCGTCCGAACAACCTATGGGAGCCGGTGCCCGGCGATCACGGAGCCCACGGCATATTCGACGAACGGGCGCGGACCTGGAGCCCGCAAATCTGGGCCACCAAACACAAAGGAGCGGCTCTCGGTTCCATCGCCGCGGGGTTGGGGGTAGCGGCCGCGCTGCTTTTTGGCTCGGGCCGCATGATGCGCTCCGGATAGGAGTTACGCGCACGGAGTTCCGGCTTGGCGAAACAGGGGGGATGCTTAACGCGGAAAAGGGCAAGGCCGTTTGGTCCGTGCTGGAAACGGTTTATTGGAGACGGCTATGGCGAGAGCGACTCGGGCGAGCCTTTCATCGACGGCGGCAACGGGGTGGGGCGACCGTGGCCACTGTTGACGGGAGAACGCGCCCACTACGAACTCGCGGCGGGAAATCGCGAAGAAGCCATCCGGCTCATGCACGCGATGGAAGCCTTTGCCAACGATTCCGGAATGTTTCCGGAACAAATCTGGGATGCGCCCGACTTGCCGGAGAAAGGGTTATATCGATTCCGGGCGACAGGCTCTGCCATGCCATTGGTTTGGGCGCACGCGGAATACCTGAAGCTCCGTCGATCCATCGAGGACGGAAGAGTCTTCGATTTGCCGGCGAAGCCCGCATTATAGCCACCGTTCCGTGCCGTTCTCAGTCGCGCAGGCGCGGATCGATCAGCCGCTCGAGATATTTTGCGAGCATATCGAATTCGACATTCACCAGATCCCCGGCGGTGAGCGCGTGGAGATTGGTGGCCTCCATCGTGTGCGGGATCAGCCAGATGACCACGCTCGATTCGCGCACCTCCGCCGCGGTGAGGCTGATTCCGTTGATGGCGATGGAACCTTTGTAGGCCACATAGCGGGCAAACTGCCGAGACAGTTCGACCTCCAATCGGTGGTCCTGGCCGTGCGGTTCAAGTGCGATGATGCGCGCGGTGCAATCGACATGCCCCTGCACGAAGTGGCCGCCCATCCGGGTGTGCGCGGCGACGGCCCGCTCGAGATTCACCAGCGAACCGGGCCGAAGCGTGCCAAGATTGGTTTTGTCCAGGGTTTCGGCCAGCAAATCGAACGAGAGCCGGTTGGCTTCCAGCGTGGTGATGGTCAGGCAGCAGCCGTTGACGGCGATCGAGTCGCCCGCTTTCGTTCCCTCAATAACGAGGGACGCTTCGAGGGTCAGTCGTGCGCCCATGGCGACGGGTTCGACCGAGATGACGGGCGCGGTTTCTTCAATAAGTCCGGTAAACATGCCGACACCTTAGAACAAACGCCACCGGGAAAAAAAGAGAATCCCGACGAGGAACAACACGGGGAGCAAAATCGGCACGGCGTAGCAGATCAGGTACCCGAAAAATCCCGGCGTCTCGACCTTGGCGCGCTGGGAGATCGATTTGACCATGAAATTCGGGCCGTTCCCGATATAGGTCATTGCCCCAAAGAAGACCGCACCCACTGAGATGGCGATGAGGTATTCGCTTTGGGTGGCAATGAACTGGGGCATTCCGGTATCGAGATTGAGCCCGCTCATGCCAAAGGCCGTGGCGAGGAAGGCGAGGTAAGTGGGCGCGTTGTCGAGCACTCCCGAGAGGAGTCCCGTGGCCCAATAAAACTGCATCTCCGTTTTGAGGCCGAGCGATGCCGCGTGCGCCTGGAGGTAATCGAGCGCGGGAATCATCGTGGCGAAAATGCCGAGAAAGAGCCAGGCCACTTCCTTGATCGGGTCCATTGTGAAATCGTTGGCACGATGCACGGCCTTGGAGGTGGTGAAATAAGATCCCAGAGCCGCCCCGGCCATGAGGAGTTCCCTGAGGAAGGGCGGATCGTTGACGAAAACCGCGCCCAGCACCACCGCCAGAAAGAAGAGGTTCCACAAGCCGTCGAAGCGCCATGTTTCCCTCGCGGTTTCCTTTTCCCGGACCGGCTTGGGAGCCCGGAGGAAATTGAGGTAATCGAACACAAAGAAAATCAAGAGCAGCAAGCCGATCCCGACGATCCACGCCTCCCAGCAGTGTTTTAAAACCCACCAGAAGGGCACTCCACGCAGGTAGCCCAGGAACAGGGGCGGATCGCCGATGGGCGTCAGACATCCGGAAACGTTGGAGACAATAAAGATGAAGAAGACGACGTGAAACCCGGTGATCCGATACTTGTTCATCCGAATCCAGGGTCGGATCAAAAGCATGGAGGCTCCGGTGGTCCCGACGAGGTTTGAGATGATCGAGGCGACCAGCAGGAACACCACATTGACCCATGGTTTGGCCTCGCCTTTGACGGCGATGTGAATGCCGCCGGCCACGACAAAGAGGGACCCGATCAGCGCGATAAAACTGACGTATTCGTGCGCGGCATGAAAGACCCGGAGCCCGTCGTGGCGCCCCGCGAGGTAAAAGCTCACGCTCACCGCCCCTAGGATGACCGACCACCAATGGTAAAAGCGCTCCCAATGGTGCTTGAACAGAAACGGCATCAGGGCGATTGCCAGCAACATCGCCGCAAACGGGAGCAGCAAAATCGGCGGCGGTGGGGTAGTGTTGAGGGTGGCGAGGGCGAGGTTCATTTAAAGTTGGGGCTTTTGCTGGAAACCGAACTCGCCAGATGTTCTACTCGGTGCTTCTTGTCCTGTAAATCTATGGAAAAAGTTATCATCGTTGGTTCCGGCTGTGCCGGACTTACCGCCGCCATCTATACGGCTCGAGCCAATCTTTCGCCCCTCATTCTGGAGGGCAAGGAGCCTGGCGGCCAGCTCACCACCACCACTTTGGTCGAAAATTTTCCTGGGTTTGTGGATGGGATCGACGGCCCGACTCTCATCATGAATATGAAGTCGCAGGCCGAGCGCTTCGGCGCGCGGTTCTCTTATGCCAACGTGGAGGCCATCGAGTCGGAAGGCGGATGCCTGCGCGTAAAGGTGGACGGTGAATGGGTGGCGACCCAGACCCTGATCGTTGCCAGCGGCGCCTCGGCCCGCTATCTGGGGTTGCCACGCGAGCGCGAACTCGTCGGCCACGGCGTGACCTCCTGCGCGACCTGCGATGGCGCGTTTTACCGCAATGTCCCGGTCGCCGTGGTCGGCGGCGGCGATTCCGCCTGCGAGGAAGCGATGTTCCTGACCCGGTTCGCCTCGAAGGTTTATCTCATTCACCGGCGCGATACGCTCCGGGCGTCGAAAATCATGGCGGAGCGCACGCTCGCCCACGAGAAGATCGTGCCGGTTTGGGACAGCGCGATTTCCGAATACCTCACCGACGACGCCGGAGAAGTGCGGGCGGTGGCGCTTAAGAACTTGAAAACCGGCGCGCAGAGCGAGTTGGAAGTAAAATGCGTGTTTGTGGCCATCGGGCACACGCCCAACACCAAGGCTTTCGTGGGCAAACTCGACATGGACGCGGAGGGTTATCTTATTCAGCACAAGGGGACCCAGACCAACATGCCGGGGGTGTTCGCCGCGGGCGATGTGGCCGATCACGTTTACCGGCAGGCCATCACCGCCTCCGGGCAGGGGTGCGCCGCGGCGCTCGATGCCGAGCGCTATTTGGCGAACATCGAGGGGTAAATGGCGTCCGCCACGCCAGCGGGAATATTCGATAGCGAGGCGAGGCGCACTCCCGCAATAGAATTGCCGTTGCAAGTGCGTTCTCCCCTCCTTCCGTCGGGCAAGTTTGGGAACGAGCGCGTTGGGTGCGGTAATCTCCGCGTCTCCGCGTCTCCCCTCTCCGCGTCTTCTTCCCTAGCCCCCGAATGAAAGTCTGTGACCTGACGCAGTTCTATTCCCCGGTAAGCGGCGGGGTGAAGCGCTATGTCTCCGAGAAGGTAAAATACCTTAACGAGCACACAGCGGAAGGCTCGCATGTGCTGATCATCCCGGGCGAGCGCGACGAACGGATCGTTCAGGGGCGCTCGACGGTTTGCACCATCCGCTCGCCGCTGCTCTCCCGGACCTCACGCTACCGGGCATTGCTGCGACTCGGCGCCATTGAGACGATTCTTGAAAGGGAAAAGCCCGATATCATCGAATCGGGCGATCCCTTTCAGGTCGCCTGGAAAGCTGTCGCCAGCGGCCGGGCGTTGGGCATTCCCGTTGTCGGGTTTTATCACTCCCACTTTCCCGAGGCGTATCTTCGCAGCGTGGCCCGATTTTTCGGCCAGGCGGCCACCGATTTTGCGATGGATGTGGCGCGCCGGTATGTCTGTTCGCTCTACAACCGCCACTCGCGCACGCTGGTTCCGTCGCCCACGCTCGGTCGCCTGCTTACCGAATGGGGTGTGGAGCGGGTCGAGAACATTGATTTGGGCGTCGATACCGGGGTGTTTCGCCCGGAGAGGTGCGAGCCGAATGAAGTCGTCCAAACCCGGGGCGAACTTGGGGTGCCGGAAGACAGGATGCTGCTGCTCTACGTTGGGCGGCTTGCCCACGAAAAGAACACCCGGACGCTGTTCGAGGCGTTTTCCGCTCTCCATCGTGAAGAGCCCAGCCGTTTCCACTTATTGATTGTGGGCGATGGGCTGCAACGATCCCTGGTTCAGGCGCTGCAAACGGCCACGGGCCAGGTGACGTGGCTTTCGTATTGCGCCGAACCCGAACGGCTCGCCCGCATTTACCGCTGTGCCGATCTCTTCGTCCACCCCGGCGTTCAGGAGACCTTCGGCCTGGTGACCCTGGAAAGCCAGGCGTGCGGCACGCCGGTGGTGGGAATCCGCGGCAGCTACATGGATCGGATCATCTTCAACGATCAAGCGCACTGGGCGAAGGAGAATTCCGCCGGGTCGCTTGCAAAGGCCATTGAGCAAACGTGCCGGGAAAATTTGTATGAGTTGGGGCAGGCGGCCAGCGCCGAGGTGCGCACCCGATACTCTTGGACGCTTGTATTTCAACGCTTATTTGGGATTTACCGCGAGGCGATTGCCACCTACAAAGCTGGCGATGTCTGAAAGCCGCCAGTTAGAAATCCGAAAGTTCCAGCCGTCCGACCGCGCCCGTGTGCGGCAGTTGTGCTGTGAAACCGGCTTTTTGGGAAACCCGATAGATCCGGTTTTCGAAGATCGCGAACTTTTCGCCGATTACCTGACGGCCTACTACACCGACTGGGAACCGCAATCGTCGTTTGTGCTTTTGCTGGATGGAGAAATCAAAGGCTACCTGCTCGGGTCGCGGTTCCCTTTGCTACAACAGGTTTATAATATTTACCAGAATGCCAGCATCTTCCTGCGGGGAATCATGCGGTACAAGCGTTACAACGCCGCCAGCCGGGCGTTTGTTAACTGGATTCTCTCCACAGCCTGGCGCGAAGTTCCGGCCGCGCCGCGCCGATGCGCCCATTTCCATATCAATCTTCTTTCGGAAGCCCGGAACATCGCCACCACCCGGGCTATTATGGACGCCTATTTGCATTACTTGCACGAGAACGGCGAGAAGCGGGTTTATGGACAGATGGTAACCTTTGAAAGCCGGCGTGGGTCCAAGATGTTTGAGCGCTACGGCTTCCGGGTTATCAATCGGGCCAAGATTTCAAAATACGATAATATACACCCGGAGCCGGTTTACCTCTGCACCGTGGTCAAGGATTTGGAACAGAACAAGCAACTTTACGAACGTTAATGCCTTTAATTATTGACGGATCGCTCCCCGGCGAATATCGAAAGGATATATATGTCAACCACACCTAGCGCCAAAGAACAGATCGAAGAATTGGAACAGCAGATTGAAAAGCTCAAGCACCGTTCGATTTTGCAATTAAGAGTCCAGCTCGCCGAGGCTCGCAATGCGGTTACAGAACTGGAAATTCAAATTCAAAAGCTTACCGGCAAGGCGCCCGAGGCCGTGAAATCGACCGGAAGAAAGCCTCGGACCAGCGTGAACATTGACGATGTGGTTCAGGCCATCAAAGGCGGCGCAACCAACTACAGAGCAGTAGCCCAAAAGCTGGGCAGCACGGCGGCGACGGTGACGAAGAAGATCAAGGCCGAAGGCAAAGCGGCAGGCATCTCGAGCACCGGCCAAAAGGCGACCTTCAAGCTGACCGCCAAGTAACGGTTGCAAAAGCGATTCGGGGGCCCTGGAAGCCAATAGCGGCATGACTGTTGCTCGTCTGTGAAAATGGTTTTCAGCGCCAACGGCGCGACCCCATACCAGCCAGGGGCATCGCCCCAGGTTTTCGATTCAGAAATGTCCAGGGCTGAAGGCCCGAACCATCGCATCGTGCCCGGAATGGCGCGGGCTTTCAGCCCTGATTCGCCGTCCGAATTTTCCTGGGGCGTTGCCCCAGGCTGGTATGGGACGGACCTTTGGTCCTAAGCAATAGCGATTCCAAACATTATTAGCTGGAAGCCGCTTCGATCCTTCATTACGGAGATGCCAGAAAAAACCACTGCAAAGCAGGATGGCGTATTGGAGTTCTTGATCCGATGGGGCCCGGCCATATTCTGGATGGTCTGGATCTTTTCCGCTTCAACGGACCTGATGTCGCAGCCTCACACGTCGAGAATAATCCAACCCCTCCTGCGCTGGTTATTTACGGGCATTTCTCAGCAAAGAATTGAGGAAATCCACTTTGCCATTCGTAAAATCGGGCACCTCTCGGAATACGCCATTCTGAGCATCTTGCTTTGGCGCGGGTGCGGCTGGAGATGGCAGCGGGAAAGCATGAACCTTCGTTTGCTGCGGGTTTTGCTGCTATCGACTCTCTACGCGGCGAGCGATGAATTTCATCAGCTCTTTGTCCCTTCCCGCGGCGCATCGGTCATGGACGTGCTCGTCGATGCCGTTGGGGCGAGCATCGGGCTGCTGATTGTCTGGGCGGTGAAAAAAGCGATGGACGGGCACGGACGAGCACGGACGGACACGGATAGATGAGCTGCAGAGGCCTGGAGCGGGGCGTCTTCTTCCTTCTTCCGAAGTCCGTGTCAGTCCGTGCTCGTCCGTGCCCGTCCCCCCCTCTTCCCCCTCTCCTAATCCACAAAACGCTGGGCGATCGGCATCCGGCGTCCGATGCCGAAGGCGCGGCTGGTGACCTTTAGACCGGGCGCAGCCTGTTCGCGTTTGTATTCGTTGAGATCGACTTTGCGGGCGACCCAACGCACGGTTTTCTCGTCGAACCCGCGGGCGACAATATCCCGGGCGGTCAAATTTTCCTCGATATAGAGGCGGAGAATCTCGTCGAGCAACTCGTAAGACGGCAGCGTGTCCTGGTCGGTTTGATTCGGTTTGAGCTCGGCGCTGGGCGGTTTTTCGATGCTGGACCGGGGGATAACCTCGCGTTGACGGTTGATGTGCCGGGCCAGTTCATAGACCTGGATCTTCGGAACGTCGCTGAGAATGGCGAGTCCGCCGGCCATGTCGCCGTACAAGGTGCAGTAGCCGACTGCCAGTTCGCTCTTGTTCCCGGTGCTTAGGAGCAGGTGGCCAAACTTGTTCGAGAGCGCCATGAGCACCATCCCCCGAAGGCGGGGCTGCATGTTTTCCTCCGTCGTGTCCTCGGGCAGATCGGCAAATAGCTCGCCAAAAAGCCCTCGGAAAGTTTCGAACGGCTTCTGGATCGAGATCAGCGGGCAGCGAATGCCAAGATTTCGGGCCAACGACTCCGCGTCGTCGATGCTTCCCTGGGAAGAAAACTGGGTCGGCATGGCGACCCCCAGCACATTCTCGGGTCCCACGGCGGCGACGGCGATGCAGGCGGTCACCGCGGAGTCGATCCCCCCGCTCAGCCCCAGCACCACGCTCTTGAATCCGCACTTTTTAAGATAATCGCGCAGCCCCAGCACGAGGGCGTCGAAGAGTTCCGCCGCCGGGTCCGCAGGTTGATATGCCGGGAGACAGGAACCGCCGAGATCGACGAGGCGGAGGGTTTCTTCGAAGGCAGGAAGCTGTGCAATGAGAGAACCTGCCGAGTTGAAGGCGAGGGAGTTGCCATCGAAAACCAACTGGTCGTTGCCTCCGATCGCATTGCAATAGACGACCGGCAGCCGATGGGTTTGCGCGAGGGCGGAGAGCATTTCGTAGCGCCGCAACGGTTTGCCGGAACAGAACGGGGAGGCGCTGATGTTGAGGATCATCTCGGCTCCGCCCCGGACGAGTTCCTTCACCGGATCGAACTCGTAGAGGCGGCGGGGGAGATACTTTTCCGTCCAGAGGTCTTCACAGATGGTCAGGCCGATTTTGCGCCCGGCGATGAGGATCGGAGAAACCGTTTCGGCCGGTTGAAAATAGCGGTCTTCGTCGAAGACGTCGTAGGTGGGGAGCAGCGATTTGAAGATTTTCTGAACCGGTTGCCCGCGTTCGAGAACGGCGGCGGCATTTCGGAAGGGGCGGCCCGGGCCGTCGTTGTAATCGACAAACCCGGTGATCAGCGGGACGTCGCCGATTTCGCGATGGAGCGCATCGACGATCCGGAGGTTGAGCGGGACGAACTGCGATTTAAAAACGAGATCCTGGGGCGGATAGCCGGTGACGGCCAGTTCGGGAGTGAGCACCAGGTCGGCTCCCTGCGCCACGAGAGCGCGGTAGGCTTGGACAATCTTGGTGAAATTACCATTGAGATCGCCGACGGTTGGATTGATTTGGGCGAGGCCGATTTTCATGCAGGTGCCATCCAGGAAACGTGAATTAGTGGGAGCCGGATGTTTAATAGCGCCTCGGGGTGGGCCTCGGGGTGGTTAGGGCAGTCCCCGGCTTTCCATTCAACGCGACATCCGCGCCTTTGATGATTTTGTCATAAAACTCGTAGAGGCCGGCAGTCAGAAAAGCCACAAAGATGACCAACACGAGCTTCTGAAGAAACGAATGGTGCATGAGAACAGTCTATCGGAAGGAGTGCCAGGATGTCACCAGAAACCCCATTGCCGGGTCTGCATAATGTACCCGCCAAGCAGCAGGTTGGTGGTCGCGTGGGCCAGAACGCAGGAACTCAGGCTTCGCGTGCGAATGGCCACCCAATTGTAAAGGGCGCCGGTGATCAGGGCCGCCGGGAAATCAGGCCCCCAGTGGGCCAGACCGAAACAGAAGGCGACTCCGAGAAAGCTGGCCCAGGAGAAGGCGCCAAAGGGGATCGATTCGAAATCTTCGCGGATTAAGCTACGAAGCAAGAAGCCGCGCCAAAACACCTCTTCGAGCAGGGGAACCACGACCACCAAACGCGCAAATCGGAGGATTAGCGTGCTCCAATAAAGGGGCGATCCGGGTGGGAACACCATGGGATCGAATCCTTCGGTGCGAGGCGGCATGCCCAGAAGCGCCTGAGGTGAGATCCAGATCCCGAGGACGAGAACGGCAATGCCCAAGGTGAAAAAAACTTTTTTGGGAGCCTCCAACCGGTAGTCGCCCCAATATCGAATCAACAGCGCTCCGCAAACCAGAGTTTGGAGCGGAAAAATCCAGTATTGGGGATGAGAGAGCAGAAACTCGGGCCGACCCAGGCCTGCAACGCCCTGGGCAATCATCAGCCAAAGCATGAAAACAAAGAATGGCGCAGCAAAAGCTGTGATGACGCGTGAATTTGACATTGGGGCCGGAACTGTGGGAGTAGATTGCAGGTTTTATTGAATTTCACAATGTCCGATCTCGATCCAGAGAAAATCCTCGCAGAGTTGGAAGCCGCCAGGAAGCCGCGCGTCCCCACCGCCAGGGGGAGGGTTCCAGGCTGAAAGGAGATCTGGGGTGGGGCGCTCCGCAACTGAGGAGAATCCTGGTTTTTTCCGCTATCATTGTGGGCTTCGCCCTGTTGGCACTTTGGCTGCTTCTATTGGGGCTTGATCAAGCCCCCAGACGGAAGCCGTTCCGATCTGAAACCCTGGAATTACGATAAACTGCGAATTTTAAAAAAACGCCTTTGCCCGCAGCGGTTGGGACTATAAAATGCCGCCCTGTGACGTGTGCCGGGTTACGCGGCAGCCGAACCTAATTTTTTCATGGCAAAACTTCCATCCTCCGCCATTGGTGTCGATCTGGGCAGGCATTCAATGAAGGCCGTGCTCTTGCAGCGCCGGAGCGGGAACCGCTTTGCGTTGACCCATTACGCGATCCGACAGCTCGCCGAGGAGGTCATGAGCGTCGAAACGCTTTCGGCGAATCTCAAGGCACTCCTCCAGGAGATGGGGGGGCGCTCCAAGGCCTGCGCAATTTCGGTTTCCAGTGCCGACGCGCTGGTGCGCATCATTGAACAGCCCTCCATTCCGACCGAGTTGCTGCGCGATGCGCTCCGTTTGAACGGCCAGATGTTGCTCAATCAGGATTGCCGGGAGTTGGTGCTCGATTGCGATGTCATCCCCTCGAACGATGCGAGCGCCGCCGCGGCCGGGGTCGTGCGGTATGTGGTCGGCGGACTGCCGCGGACGCGGGTGCAGTCGGTCTTTGAAGCCTGTGTGAAGGCGAAGGCGCCAGCGACCGCTTTGCAGGTTTCGCCGGTATCCCTGTTCAACGGGTTTGAGTTTGCCAATGAGGAAACTTTCAACGGCCAGGCCTTTGTGCTGGTCGATATCGGGCATCTCTCCTCGACCGTCATTGTCGGGGCCAAACGGGAGTTGATCCTGGTCCGGACGCTTGAGTTTGGCGGTCACAGCTTTGTGGACGAACTCATCTGTCACGGGGCGGCGAGCTTGGAGGAAATTATCGAGCTGCTCGCCCAGGAAGAAGTGCTTACCGTGGAAAACGCGCGGCTCTCGCTCACCGAGTTGGTTCGGTCCATCAGTTCGTCCATCGGCTTTTTCGAGGCGCGCCGGGAAGAATCCATTCCGCGGATCTTCGTTTCCGGGGGGCTGGCCAGGTTGCCCGCCATCATAAAAATTTTAACCGAAGAACTCCAACTTCCGTGCGAGGCTTGGAATCCGTTTGCGAAATGCGAAATTCAACTTGGCTCCTCGCAAAAGGGGGCTTTCCCAGGCCAGTTGCCTGCGCTGGCCGTGGCATGCGGCGCGGCAGCGGAACTTTTGAAAGGTCGATAGCATGGCGCTACACATCAACCTCTACAACGAAATCCAGAAGGCGGAGCAGGCGCGGCGTCGTGATCCCCTGAAGCTGGCGGGACTGGCCGGCATCGTCGTGGCTTTCCTCTTTGCCTTTTATTACCTTTACCGGCTGAGCGTCGTTAGCGGGGCCGAGGCCAAGGCGGGCGGAATCGCCGCGGAATGGTCCAAGCTCGAGCCGCGGCAAAAAAAAGCAGCGGAGCAGGAAACCGAAGCGATTGCCCGGACCAGGACCAACCAGGCGCTGGTGGAGCGGGTGCAAAGCCGGTTTTACTGGGCGCCACTCCTTGAGGAAGTGGCTTCGGTTGTCCCGCCGAACGTTCAGATCACTTCATTGGCGGGCGAAGTCGAGCCCCGCAAAACTCCGGCGAGCATTGTCTTGAGCGGGGTGGCTGCGGGACAGCAACCGAGGACGGCGGCCGAAAAATTCCGGCTGGCGCTACAGGAAAAGCTTTCGGCCTCGAAGCTCGATGTCAGTGTCTCTTTCGATGCCAATTCCCTGGAGGACAGCATTGAGGTCGTTCGCCTCGAGGGCCAAATGCTCCCCACGGCGACCTTCAAAATCCGGGTGCTGATCAAGGACAAACTGGCCGCAGCGGCCCCATCGGCGACCCCGGCAGCTCCCACCAAAAGCAAATGAAAACCAATAAGGAGCAAATCCAGAAGTTCTTCCTCATTGCCTTGTTAGCCTTTGGCGGGCTTTACTGCTACTTCGACTTGCTGATCAATCCGCTCGAAAAGCGCGAAACGGCTGCTTTGAAGCGGATGGAGGAATTGGAGCCAAAGATCAAGGAGGCTAAAAGGCAGTTGAACCGAACCCGTGCTGTTGAAGAGAGCGACGTGAACGCGGTGCGGGCCCGGCAGATTCTGGACGTGATGAAGGCTTCGATTCCCGCCGGGGCGTCCGTGGCCTGGCTACCGCCGAAGTTGTCTGAGTTTTTCGCGCGGCAGGGAGTGAAGCGGCCGCTTTTCCGGCTCAACTCCGAAACTTCCGACCCGGATATGCCCGGATACAAGGCTTCGTTTTGGGGGATCGAAATTCCAAAAATCGAGTTCGCTGCGCTGGCCATCGCCATAGCCGGCCTGGAAAATCAGGAAGGGCTGCTGCAGATCCGCAACTTGCAAATCGATGCCGTCCCTCTGGATGTGCAATTCCAGCGCGCTCAAGTGACCATCTCAACCGTCGTAAAAGAGTGAACAAAATAGCTCTCCTCATCCTTGTGACCGGGGCTGTTCTCAGCCGGTTTGCTGCTGCACAAACCGCAGAGGATCTCAACCTCACCGCTCGTTCGGGTTTCAACGCGGAGGTCGCCGTGCGCAACCCGTTCTGGCCGGTGGGCTGGCTCAAACAAGCGCCGGTAACGGCAGCGGGCCCAGCCGCAACGCACGCGAGCGCACCGGAGCCGCTCCTCAAGGCGGAAAACTTCCTTGTCACCAGCATTTCGATCGGCCGCCAGCCACTGGCGCTGATCAATGGAAAGCTCTACGGCGAAGGCGACCTCATCCCACTTAAGCCGCCGGGCGCACAACCAGCGGTCGCCCCCGTGGGAACTCCCAATGACCCAGCCGCCGCGAATGCCGCTCTGCGCGGACAGATCGTATCGATCCGCGATGGCGAAGTCCGCATTCGTTTTCAGAACGAGACCGTGGTGGCCCGAATCAAGGGCCGGGAATTCGGGAAACAGTAGGCGAATGTCGGGGTGACCTTCTGGGTCCCATAACTCCCATGCTTCCCATATCTCCCATGGGAATTATGTGAAGCATGGGAGATATGGGAGTGAGAAAAGCCCGCCCCTCCCCCCAACAAATCTGTTGGAAAACAGGCAACTCCGGTTTTAGTGTAAGGAAAACACGGGTCGCCGGGCCGATTCTGTCTGGGGGGAAAGAAGAAGGTGGTCTGCCCGATTCGTCTCAACTGGAGTGTTGTTATTATGAGCGATTCCCTTCCCGATCACGAAGAGATTGCCCGCTGCGCGTACGCTATTTACCTGCAGGAGGGCTGCCCCCCGGATCGTGCCTTGGACCATTGGCTCGAAGCCCAGGAGCAACTTACTGTGGATAAACTCTACGACGCTTTTGCGGGTCAGGCGGTTGCGGGCGAGCTTGAAAAAGAGCAAATGCAGCCCGAGGGCGCTTCAACCCAAACTTAGTTTTCTGTGTAGCTGCGGCAATCCGCCCCCCAAGATTCCGGCGGTTTGAACACGTCCTCCCATTGGAAGGACAGAGCGCCGCAGCTACAGGGGGGATCCTAAATCCACGTTCCCGATGGAATCGTCACCCCCCTGGGCACAATCACAATCCCATCGCGCACGTAGAAGTTCGGGCCGTCGAAATTCTCCGGCTTGTTCTCCGGCGTAATCACGACGTCGTCGCCGATGGACGCGTTCTTGTCGATGATCGCGCGATCAATCACGCAATTGCGCCCGATGCCCAACGGCGTGCCGGTTTCCCGGTGGCTGGCTTGCTCGGCGTCGTAAAAGTCCGCTCCCATGATGATCGAGTGCCGGATGGTCGTGCCGCTGTTGATGAAGGAGCGCACCCCGATGACCGCGCGCTCGATCGTCGCATCGGAAATCACGCAACCGTCGGAAATGACCGCCTGGCGGATCGTCGCGCCGTTGATCTTGCTGGCCGGCAGGAACCGCGCATGGGTGTAAACCGGGTGGTCGGTATCGAAAAACGAGAACGGCGGCAGATCATCGGTCAAAGCGAGGTTTGACTCGAAGAACGCGCGAATGGTGCCGATATCCTCCCAATATCCCTGAAAAATATAGGCCTGCACCTTTTTCGTTTCAATGGAGCGCGGGATGATGTGCTTGCCGAAATCCTTGAAGTCGTTATCCAGCGCTTCGATCAGCGCCTTGCGGTTGAAGACATAAATCCCCATCGATGCCTGAAAAAGCTCCTCGTTGGGCTCGTGGTGAAGTTCCTTGAGCAGTTCGCCGGGAATCTTCAACTCGTCGAGGACCGCCGGGTCCTTCGGCTTCTCTACGAACTGCGTGATGCGCCGGGTGCTGTCGGTGTGCATGATTCCAAGATCGGACGCCACGGAACGCTCCACGGGGATGGTGGCGATGCTGATGTCCGCCTTGCTCTCGATGTGCTGCTTCATCAAATCGCGGAAATCCATCCGATAGAGCTGATCCCCACTCAGAATCAGGTAATACTCGTAAGGGCGGCTCAGGAAACCTTGCAGGTTCTGCCGGACAGCATCGGCAGTGCCCTGATACCAGTGCGAACCCGAGGGCGTCTGCTGCGCCGCCAGGATCTCCACAAAGGACCGCGAGAACCGGTCAAATTTGTAGGCGCTCGCGATATGCCGATGGAGCGACGCGCTATTGAACTGCGTGAGCACGTAAATGTGCCGCAAATCCGAGTTGATGCAGTTGGAAATCGGGATGTCCACGATCCGGTATTTGCCGCCGAGCGGCACCGCCGGCTTGGAGCGATCCTTGGTCAAAGGGAAGAGCCGGGAACCGGCGCCGCCTCCCATGATGATCGCCAGAGTGGAGTTGGTGAGCGATGAATATGAGGAGAAGTTGGTGTTGTGCATGTTTTACCCTTGCGAAGTCCGTCTAACAGCGGTCATGTTGCCGCCCGAAATAAAATTTGTCAGTATCGAAACACTATGTGCGGAATAATTGGTTACATCGGCAAATCGGAAGCGGTCCCCATTTTGTTGGAGGGCCTGCGCCGGCTAGAGTATAGAGGCTATGATTCGGCTGGCGTCGCGGTTGCGGACGGCAGCGGGATCAACATCCGCAAATGCAAAGGCCGCATCGCCAACCTGGCCGAACTCGTCCAGAAGAGCCCGGTCTGCGGCTCCGCCGGCATTTCCCACACCCGCTGGGCGACCCATGGCGGCGTGACCGACGAAAACGCGCATCCGCACTTCGACCAAAGCGGGAACCTGGCGCTGGTCCATAACGGCGTTATCGAAAATTACCAGCCTCTTAAGGACGAACTCATCGCGGAAGGCCACACCTTCCATTCCCAGACCGATACCGAGGTCCTCGCACACCTGATCGGCAAACATTTCGACGCGCTCGGTGGCGAGGCGACTCGCGCCCGGCTCGTGAACGCTGTCCGCAACGCCCTGAAGGAAGTCACCGGCACCTATGGGATCGCCATCATGCACCAGCAGCTCCCCGGGGTCCTGGTAGGCGCCCGCCGCGGCAGCCCCCTGGTGCTCGGCATTGGCAAAGGCGAGAATTTCCTGGCCAGCGACGTCAGCGCCATCGTCGGCCATACCCGCGAAGCGGTTTATCTGCGGGATTACGACATCGTTTCGCTCGATGGCGACGATTTCGAGATCACCACCGTTAACGGCGGCGCATCTGGATTTGAAGTCAGCAAGGTTGAAATGACCGAAGCCGACGTCAGTAAGGGCGAATATCCCCATTACATGCTCAAGGAGATCTTTGAGCAGCCCAATTCGCTCCGCGACGCCATGCGCGGCCGACTCTCCGCCGAGGAAGCCACGGCCAAGCTCGGCGGCCTCAACATGACCCAGAAGGAATTGCGCGACATCGAGCGCATCGTCCTGACCGGCTGCGGGACCGCCTGCCACGCCGCCATGGTTGGCGAATACCTGATCGAGACCCTCGCGCACGTTCCCACCGAAGTGGAGTTCGCCAGCGAGTTCCGGTATCGCAACATGCCGATGTATAAAGACACCGTCGTCTTTGCCATCAGCCAGAGCGGTGAGACCGCCGACACCCTGGCCGCCGTGCGCGAAAGCCAGCGCAAAGGCCACAAGACCCTCGGCATCTGCAACAACGTCGCCAGCACCATCGCCCGCGAAAGCGATGGCGGCGTTTACATGCACGCCGGCCCGGAAATCGGCGTGGCCGCCACCAAGTCCTTCACCTCGCAGGTGACCATCCTCACCCTGCTCGGGCTCCTGCTTGGTCGCATCCGGCACCTCTCCACCTCGGACGGCATCGAAATGATCGACGAGTTGCAGGCCATCCCGGACAAGGTCCGCTCCATTCTCAAGCAGAGCGATTACGTCAAATCGATCGCCGAGAAATATTCGTACGCCAAGGCCATGATGTTCCTGGGCCGTCAATTCAACTACCCCGTTGCAATGGAAGGGGCGTTGAAGATGAAGGAGATCAGCTACATCCACGCCGAAGGCCATCCAAGCGCCGAACTCAAGCACGGCGTCATCGCCCTTATCAGCCCCGAGGTCCCGTCCGTCTTTATCGCTCCGGACGACTCGGTCTATGACAAAAACATTTCCAACATCGAGGAAGTCAAAGCCCGCAAAGGCCCGGTGATCGCCATCGGCACCGAAGGTTGCGTCAAGCTCGGCAAAGTCGCCGACGACGTGATCTACGTCCCCCCTTGCCCCGACTACCTCTCGCCGCTGCTCACCGTCATCCCGCTCCAGCTCCTCGCCTACCACCTCGCCGTCAAACTCGGCTGCGACGTCGATAAGCCGAGGAATTTGGCCAAGAGCGTGACCGTGGAGTAGGAAAACGCAGGGCGAAGAGAAGAGAGAGAGAGAGCCTCACGCGTTCGGCTAGGAGCGCGGACTTCGCCAGGAATACCAGTTGATAAGTAACCATATTTGATTACTCTCGGATCGTGGACCAAGATCCGAAAACATTGGGAGAACAGATTGCCGTCTGGCGCAAAGCAGACGGAATGACCCAGCGCCAACTCGCAACCCTTAGCGGAGTGCCCCTGACTGCAATCCGTCGTTGCGAACAAAAAGGTCAAATCCCCATGGACCGTTATGCCAGGCTGGTTTCAGCCCTCGGCGGAGTTCTTAAGCCCGTTCGTCCAGCCCGGACAAAAACGCCGGAGAAGCTTTCCGACCCGGAGAGAGAACACTTCCTAAAGAAAGCCAAATGGAAGTCCTTACCCGGCAACCGATACCAATCCGGCGACAGGACCCCGGTGGACAATATGGAGTGGGTAACAAATCCCAGCGTGGCCGGATTTGAATTGGATTGGGCTTAGAACAAACATTCTTATGGCCGAAATAAAACCGAGAGGGGATGTTGACTGGGAAAAAGCCAAAATAGCACTGGAAGCCATCCAGAAGCTCAATCCGGCTTTCACTCTGGATAACAGCATCATCGGCGGAGCGGCGGCTTGGTTTTACAAGAGTTTACTGCAAAAAGAAAACGACCCGGATTTTCCATGCCCCAACTACTCGGGGGACGAAGAGAAAGTCTGGCTTTCAAGAGACCTCGATTTCATAGGAACCCGAAGAGACAAACTCGCAGAGGAACTCCAGACCCAGGCAGAAGGAGACCCAGCGGTGGTAGTCATCGCAGGGGTTTGGGTGGATACCCCAAACGAGGGACTGTTCCTCACCAGCGACCGCGCTGCAAAAACCGCGCTGGAGATCAGAAACCCCAGCACACAATCCACTTTCAAAGTCGCGAGCCCGACCCTTCTCTACAGAGAGAAAAAGGAACTGTTGCAGCACAAAGAACTTAAGGACCGCCCACAAGACCGACTCCACCTTGGAGCTCTGGAACGGGCGGCGAAACTTGTCCTCTGCAAACTGGCCGAGGAGAGCAGCCCCAACGAAAAACAGCCGAGGCTCCTGTTCAAACTGCTCAAAGAAGCGCAAGAAATCGCGCCTGAAATCATTGAGGATCAACAAGTCCTGCGGCGACTAGCCAGGCAACTGGACCGAATCGGGAAAGATCCGAACAGCAAAGCCCTGTTCCACCTGCTGCAAAAACAGATCCTGACGAAATGGGAAAAGTGATTGGCAGGCCTCAACCGTAGAGAACGCGCGTGAGATAAAGCCCTTCGGCGGGCGCGGCAAAGTTGGTTTTGATTTTCGGCTGGCCTGCGGAAGCGGGTTCGAGCAGGCCGGCGAGCCACTCCGGTTCGGCTTTGCCTTGCGCCACTCTCACCAGGGAACCGGTGAGCAGCCGGACCATTTTATAGAGGAAGCCGTCGCCCTCGAAGGTGAGCGTAATCGGCCCACCCGGTTTGCCTTTGATGTCGATGCGGCGAATGGTTCGAACGGTGTCGGTGCTCGGAACCCCGCGATTGGCGGCGAACCCGGCGAAATCGTGGCGTCCCACCAGCATCTCGGCGGACCGGCGAAGCACCTCCATATTCAGAGGCATAAAGACATGCCAGGCGCGGCCGAGTTCCAACGGGGAAAGCACTGGCGCGTTCCAGATCCGGTATTGGTAGATTTTACCGGTTGCGGAAAATCGGGCGTGAAACTCCGGCGCAGCCCAGCGGCAGCGGACCACCCGGATTTGAGGCGGCAAATGGGCATTGAGGGCTGCGACCCATTGCGCCGGTTTCAGGCGAGCTTTAGGGACATCGACATGGGCCACTTGGGCTAGCGCATGCACGCCCGCATCGGTTCGACCGGAACCCTGGACCGAGAGGCGAGCCGGGCAGAGTTTTACGAGGGCGGCCTGCAAATGGTCCTGCACCGAGCCGCCCCCGGCCTGGCTTTGCCAGCCGCAGTAGGGACGCCCGTCATAGGCGACAGTGAGTTGAAGTCGGCGAGTCATGCACCTCTGAAGAACATCAGTCCTATCCGTCCTATCAGTCCTATCAGTCCCATCAGTCCTATCAGTCCCATCAGTCCTATCAGTCCCATCAGTCCTATCCGTCCCATTCTTCACCCCTCCAGCATCGCTTGGGAGTCCAGATACCCCTGCAAGATCAGTTGCGCGGCAACCTGGTCGATCACCTGGCGGCTTTCCTTCACGTTGCGACCGGCTTCGTGCAGGGACTTCTGCGCGGCCACGGTCGTCAGCCGTTCATCCCAGAACTTCACTTTGCAAGGGGCGAGCGCCTGAAGCTTTGTGGAAAACTCGCGCGCTTTGTCGGCGGCAGGGCCGTAGGTTCCATTCATGTTCCGGGGCAGCCCGATGACGACGGTCTCGATTTTGTCTCGCAGAATCACCTCGGCCACACGTTTGAGCGGATTGCCTTCTTTGACGCGGACGGTTTCGAGCGGATGCGCGAGCATGCCGAGCTCGTCGGAGATGGCGAGGCCGATGCGCGCCTCACCGACATCGATACCAAGAATGCGGGTCATGGAAATAAGCTAACCGCCCCGGCGGCTCGCTGCCAGCCTCAATAAATTGGAAGCCGTTGTGCGCGCCGGAAAGCGGCTGGAAGCCGCTTCTACGGGGGGCTGTTGAAGCAATCCAAAAATGCAAGTCGTTGCGCAAACCCGAATTACAAACGGGGGAAAGGTGGAATGGCATCTCAGGTTGCGTCCGGGGGCCGGGTGAATTACAAGGTAGCGAGGGTTCCGAAGCCACCTTCAGACCCATGCCGCAAAACTTACCCATGCAAAACCAGCCGAGCACAATGGCTCCTCGCCAGAAGATCCTGGTTGTCGATGACGACCTGGCGATCCGCACGACGTTGGGCGGATTGCTCCAGCGGCACGGGTATGAAGTGCTGCCTGCAGCCACGGCCGCCGCGGGATTGGCTGCCCTTTGCAAGGAAGCGCCCGATGTGGTTTTGCTCGACTTGGGACTGCCGGACGCCGACGGGCTGGAGACCCTCGACATTTTTCGGGCGAAACAGACGGACGCCGCGGTGATCATTCTCACGGCGCAGGATTCCCTGGATAACGCCATCGAGTCGATCAAGCGCGGTGCGTTCCATTTTATCAGCAAGCCGTATGCGCCGGAGGAGCTGCTTTCGCTGATCCACCGGGCGACCGAGCAACGGGAGTTGGTGCGTGAGGCAGCCCAACTGCGGACCCGCACCGCCCTTCTCTCGAAGCGCCTGGAAGCGGCAGAGCAGCAACTCGCCCCCGTTTGCACCGGGCGCAAAATGAAAGAAATCTGGGAGCTCATCCGGCGGGTGGCCCCGACGGAAGCGAACGTCTTCCTGGCGGGCGAAAGCGGCGTGGGCAAGGAGGTCATGGCCCGGCATCTTCATCGGCTGAGCTTGCGTTCCAACGCCCCGATGGTGCGGCTCAACTGCGCAGCTTTCCCGCCGAGCATGATCGAAGGCGAGCTTTTCGGTTACGTGAAGGGGGCGTTCACCGGCGCGGCCAATGACTTTCCGGGCATGATCGCCGAGGCGGAAGGCGGGACGCTCTTTCTGGACGAGATCGCGGAGATGCCCGTGGAGTTGCAGACTCGCTTTCTGCGGGTCTTGCAAGAGCGCGAGGTGCGCCCGTTGGGGAGCACCAAAACGCTGCAGGCCAATTTCCGGCTGATTGCCGCCACCAATCGCTCCGTTTCCGAAGCGGTTCGCAGCGGCCTGCTTCGACAGGATCTCTATTACCGCATCAACACGTTCCAGATCGAAATTCCGCCGCTGAGGGAACGCAAGGAGGAAATCCCCGCGTTGGTGGCGACGTTCATCCGACGATTCGCCGCCCAGCTCAACAAGCCCGAACCGGAGATCACTCCCGAGGCTTTCCAGCGGCTGATGGATTTCGATTGGCCGGGGAACATCCGCGAATTGCAGAACGCCATCGAATACGGAGTGGTGCTGGCGCACGCCAATCAGATCACCGAAAAGCAGCTTCCCAGGGAACTCCTCGTTCCGCCCGTGCTGCGGAACGTGCCAACGACCCCCGCTTCATCGGTGGAAGCGCTCAATCTCGAGGATCGGGAGCGGGAAGCGATCCTCTCCGCCCTGGCGAAAGCCCACGGGAACAAGAAGAAAGCTGCACAACTTCTTGGCATTCATCGCCCAACGCTTTACAGCAAGATGAAGCGATACGGCATTGAATTGTGACACACCCTCTTAAACACCGGGAAAAAGTTCTGGCACATGCGGAGCAGCAGCTCGCTTCCCAAGGGAAGCTGAACCACGCTGAGCTGCTGACGTTGTACAAAAAATTCCTGAAAATCGAAGACCACCGGCTGCGGCTCAAGCACTACGCCGGAGGCGGGGGGCGCGAGATTGCCCAGCAGCGGGCGGACCTGGTGGATATCGTCCTGCGGCACCTCTACACGGTGGCACTTGACTCAAAAGCCGATTCCAAGCCGGTCGCAGGGATTACCCTGGTGGCCATCGGCGGATTCGGGCGGGGCGAATTGAATCCCTTCAGCGATGTGGATCTCATGTTCCTGCATCAAGGGGCAGCGAAGATTCCGGCCGAAGTCGGGGAAATCGTCGAGTGGATCCTTTATACCCTGTGGGATGTCGGCTTCAAGGTGGGCCACTCCACCCGATCGCTCGATGAAGCCATCAAGCAGGCTAACGCGGATATGCTCTCGAAGACCGCTCTTCTGGAAGCGCGGTTTATCGCGGGCGATCTGCGGCTCTTTGAGCAGTTCCGCTCGGAGTTCGAGAAGAAATGCATCGTTGGCAAGGAGAAGGAATACGTGGCCCAACGCGTGGAGGACCAGGCCGAACGCCACACCAAGCACGGGTCGAGCGTCTATATGCAGGAGCCGAACGTGAAGAACGGCTGCGGATCGCTGCGCGATTACCAGAACCTGCTCTGGATTGCCTATTTCAAAAAGCGGATCACCTCCACCAGCGGGCTGGTGGAGCACAAGCTGCTCCCCGAAAGCGAACGCCGGAGCATCGATCGGGCGTACGATTTCCTGCTCCGGGTACGGACCGAGTTGCACTACGTGAACAAACGGGCCACGGACACCCTGAGCCATGTTTATCAACTTCAGGTCGCCAGCAAATTCGGCTACCAGCAGAAGAATCCGCTCCGGCGCATCGAGGCGTTCATGAAGGACTACTACCAGCACGCCCGCACCATTTTTCAGATCACCGAGACGCTCTCCGCCAAGATGTGCCTGAGCGAAGAGGAGACGAAGAAGTCGGGCTTGCTCCAGTTCCTGCACCGCAAGAAAAAGAAGGAACACTTCGACGGGTTTTACATCTCCCAAGGCCAACTCTACCCCGAGACGCGCGAGATTTTCAAAGAGGACCCTTTCCGGATGATGCGCGCCTTTCAGCATGCGCAGCAAAGGCGCCTTGAGTTTGCGCCGGAACTTGCGGCACTGATCCGCAGGCGGGTGCATCTCATTGATCGGACCTACTGCTATTCGCGCTCGGCCCGGGAGACCTTCGCCGCCATCCTGAGCCGTAAAGGCGAGGTGGGACGCATCCTGCGTCGCATGCACGAGGCCGATTTCCTGGGCCGGTACATCCCGGAATTCGGCGAACTGACCTGCCTGGTGCAGCACGAATTTTTCCATCGCTACACGGCCGATGAGCATACGCTGATTTGCATCGAGAAACTCGACAGCCTGATCGACACCGGCATGCCCCGGTTGCAAGGCTACCGGGAGTTGTTCCAGAAATTCGAGGACCCGTTTGTCCTCTATCTCTCACTCCTGCTGCACGACACCGGCAAAGCGTCCAATGCCCGCTACCATGCCGAGGCGAGCGCCATGTTCGCCAACCGCGTGGCGGCCCGGCTCCAACTCCGGCCCGAGCAGCGCAAGGCGCTCATTTTCCTGGTCGATAACCACATCCTCCTTTCGACCACCGCGCAGCGCCGCAACCTGGAGGATGCGGCCACCATCTCGGAATTCGCCGCGGTGGTCCGGACCCAGTCGAACCTCGACGGCCTGATGCTGCTCACGCTGGCGGACGGGATGGGGGTCGGCGACAATACGTGGTCGGACTGGAAGGAATCGCTCGTGTGGCAGCTTTACCGCAATACTTCGCGGTATCTCACCGACAGCGTCGCGTTCTTCCAGGAACGTTCTGCGGAGCGTGAAAATGCCTTCATCGATGTCCTCAAAAAGCTGCCCGCCGACTTCGCCGGAGAGGTGGAAGCGCACTTCCGGTACATGCCCGACGCCTACTTCCAGGCCTTCGATCAGGCCTCGATCAGCTCGCACGTCCGGCTTTTCCGCTCCTTTTTCGAGGCGCGCGCCGACAACGACGCCCTGGCGCTCGTCCCGGCCATGCGCTGGGTTCCGCACCCGGAGCGCGGCCACAGCGAACTCTGGGTCTGCACCTGGGATCGAAAGCATCTGCTGGCGAAAATCGCCGGATCGCTCGCCGTTGCGCAATTGAACATTCTGAGCGCCGACATTTACACCCGCAGCGATCATCTCGTGCTCGACATCTTCCGGGTCTGCAACACGAACTTCGAAGCCGTCACCGATTCCAAGGCGATCGAGCTGATGGAAAAGACCCTCATCGAAGCGCTGGCACAGGAAGAGTTCCACTTCACGCCGTTGCTCCGCAAATCGATGCGCCGCCGCACGGGGATTCTCGCCCAGGAACTCGACTTCCCCACCCGGATCGCCATCGATAACGACGCCCACCCTGTCTATACGCTCGTCGATATTCAGACGCCCGACCGACTGGGGCTCCTCTACACGATCCTCAAGAAATTCGGCAACGCCGGGCTCAACATCGCGCTCTCGCGGATCGCGACCGAGAAAGGCGCTGCCATCGACAGCTTCTACGTCACCAACGCCGAAGGGAAAAAGATCACCGATCGGGCGAGCATGCTGCGTCTCCAGAAGCTTCTGCAGAGCGTGGCGCTGCGCCCGAAGCCGGAGGGGTAGAAGCGGCGCTCGGCGGATGGGAGATATGGGAAGCATGGGACTGATGGGACTGATGGGACTGATGGGACCGATATAAGTCCGATAAGTCCCATTTCCTTCTCCGCGGCCTCCGCGTCTCCTCGTGAGCCCCCCTCCGCGTCTTCCTCCCCGCCCGGCACGCCTTATGCTTTAATTTTTATCGCCATGAAAACGCTCATCCGTCTTCCGCTGTTTCTGGTGATGCTCTGGCTGACCTGCCATTCCGTGTTCCGCTACGGGTTTGATTTCCGGGAGGGCTACCCCATCTGGCCTCTGGTGGGACTCGCCATTTGTTTCCGGGCTTATGTTCGCGTTGGCGATTCTTATCCTGTCCCGCGACCGGTGATGTTTGTCGGATCGATGATCGATTCGATTCTGCTTTTCTTCCTGGCACTGCTCGCTTCGCTGTTTCTCCTGCAATTACGCCATGAACACGCGTTCACCCCGGTTTGGATGTTGCATCTCTCGATTCTCATTTGCTTCCAGCTTTTGGTGCCCTGGATCGCTGCTTATACCTTCGGCGGCTCAAAAACCGCGGTCACCACCCTGGTTTCGATCCTCTTGATTCTCACCCTTTGGAAGGGGAGCGATTCTCCCCGCACTTTCGCCAAAGTTCAGAGGAATGTCCTCGGCTTGCTGAGCACATTTAGCAAAGGCCGCCCAATCTAGCGGGATTTGCGGAATTCAATCGAGTCGAGCATCCAGAGGGCATGCTCGCGGGCGTTCTCCTCGGTAATCTTGAAGGCCTCGTAAAAAAACGTCCAAACCGCGTCGGTGGAACAGAGAAACAAGGTCCAGAACTGGTGTTCGGCTCCGTTGGCCGTTCCAAAATACCAGTTGGCGGGAACGCCCACGCGCTCGCCGGACTCCGTTTCAGAGATTCTCAAATTTGAGACTCGCGCAAATCCCAGCTCCAACGCACGACGGTTGCGAGTGGCCGCTTGGCGCAGCACATCGTATTCCTCACCGGGCCGCCCTTCCATCGGAGAGCGGGTCAGCGTGAGGTGTTCCTTGTGGTCGGCGCTCCGGTACAGCCAGCGTTCAGGGTCGGTCTGCGGTCGCAGCTGCCAGGCCCCGGGCATCTTGAGCCCGACTTCGTATTCGGAAAAGAGTGTCTCGCGTTTTTTCCAGTGAGCCATTCGTTCCTAAGTTTGCGCCACGTTCCCATGATACCAAGAAAATTTTGCCGGGAAGTTTTCGGCGAGCAGGGGAATTTCGGAAAACCGACAAGGAATATAGCAACCGTGTTCCTTGACACCCAAGCCTCCGCGCCTCCGCAGGAGAATTTATCCTCCCTCCCATGCGAGCAGTTCTGCTCGTCGGCTCGAATCACTCAAATGATGAACGACCTCAAAATCGGAGGAGGATTGGGGCCTGCTGAATCGCCCTTGCGCCCCCCTTTACCTGGTTCGCCGAAACCCGCCTGGCTTTCGTTTTTGGAAGACGCCGAGTGGAAGGCGCTTTGTGATATCATCGCGGGCGCCGAAGCAGTCGGCATCGAGACCCTCATCGGGGGTGCGCTTGGGCTTGCCGCCTACATGCCGTTGCAACGCAGGACCAAAGACATCGACTTTTATGTGATGCCTCACTTGCGCGACGCGATGGTCTCGGTGCTTCACGAGGCGGGCTTTCGCGATTTCTACGAGCAGGCCCCTTACGACCGGCAGTGGATCTACCGGGGCATTCGCGAAGACACCATCGCCGACGTGATCTGGCGCTTCGCCAACCACAAGACAATGGTCGATGAAGACTGGTTTCGATACAGCCATTTCAGGCCTTGCGACTCCGAGGCCGTGCTCCGGATTATCCCGCCCGAAGAACTCATTTGGGCCAAACTGTTCGTCCTTCAACGGGACCGGTGCGACTGGCCCGACATCCTGAACCTGCTCTATTACGTCGGCCCGAAGCTGGACTGGAACCGACTCTACGGACGGCTCGGCTCAGATGCACGGCTGCTGGACGCCCTCTTGACTGTCTTTTCCTGGCTCTGTCCCGACTGCCCGATCCGCCCCCCGGTGAACAAAGTGGAGGACACGGGGAATTGCCAATTTGAGCGCGCCAACTTGCTCGACACCCGGGAGTGGTTCCTCCCGCAATTCTCCCCTCCATGTTAATCGGCGCCATGAATCACCCGGAGCGCGATCCCCTCCACGAGATCGAGTGGATGAGCGGAGCCGGGTTGGACTTTGTCGATCTGACTCTGGAGCCGCCTGCCGCAGCATCCTGGCTGGTGGACCCTGATGCCATTCGCGCCGCCCTTGCGCACTACGCGTTGCGCGTAGTCGGCCACACCGCTTTTTACCTGCCGATCTCCAGCGCCATCGAGGAACTGCGCCAGGCCAGCCTGGCGGAACTGCGCCGATGCGTGGACTGCTTTGCCAAAGTCGGCGCGCTCTGGATGAATGTGCATCCCGATCCCCACATGCATTTCTATTCCACGGAAGCGATGTACGAGCAGAATCGGCGAACGTTGCGGGAGTTGCTCGACTACGCGGCGGAGCGGGGTGTGGGACTGATGATTGAGAATATTCCCAGGTGGTTCAACTGCGTGGAGCAAGTTGCGCCTTTTCTGGATTCGATGCCGGACCTCGGCTTTCACCTCGATATCGGCCACGCGAATCTTTGCGGCACAGACAATACCACTGCGGAATTGGTGGCCCGGTACGGCCCGCGCATCCGCCATGTCCACCTGCACGACAACAAAGGCGGGGATGCCGACCTGCACCTTCCGCTAGGGGCGGGGACGCTAAAGTTCCGCAAAGAACTCGGCGAACTGAAATCCGCCGGCTACGACGGCACGATAACCCTGGAAGTCTTTTCCCGGGATACGCACTACTTTCTGCACAGCCGCGATGTGCTGCGGAAGACTTGGGACGCGCTCTGAAGAATGGGACTTATAGGACTGATGGGACGTATGGGACTTATATAGGTCCCATCAGTCCCATCAGTCCCATCAGTCCTATTCTCCTCCTCGCAGCAAAAGAGCCCCGGGAATGCCGGTGTCGAGCGTAACGAGCTGCGCTCCATGGCTGCAGGCCAGCTTCAGCAGATGGGCGTCCGTGGTTCTCGATGCTTGATCGCACCATGCCGGCCATTTCTTGGTCGAGGAAAGGTCATCGGGGAGAAACTCGTGCTGTGCGCCTAGCGATCCGAGCATTCCCGCCAGGGTCTCTGCCGCAGCGGCAACGGAGAGTTGACAGCCGGTTCGCTGAACCGAGACGCGAACGAATCCAAGCTCGGGAATTGCGGAGGTGAGCAGCATCGCCTTTGGCTGTATCTTCATCCCAGCAATCCAAAGTGCCGCCCGCCGGTGCTCCGCATGGTCGGCCCAACCCCACGCCAACAGCACATTGACATCGAGCAGATACTTCATGGGAAATCCGCGAGCAGTTCGCGAACCACCTCAGTATCAAGAGGCGGTTGTTCAGACAACGGTGCGAAAATCATTGCCCCGGTGAATTCGCATCGCACCCGGGCTGGAGTTCCTGACGCGGCCCTCCCACCGCGAGCCCGGCGACGCAGGTATTCTGAAACGCTCAACTTTTGCTGTTTGGCCAACGACCGGATGAGTCGAGCCTCGTCGTCGCTGACTTTGAAGGTAAGGGTCTTCACTTTGGTAATACCGTATTACTTCAGCAGGCTCGATTCAAATCGAATTTTTGGAGAAAACCTGCGCGCCCACCCCCGCCCATCATCGCCAGCCCAACGCCATCCCTTAGACTCGGGGCATGTCATGCAGTTCTCCGGCATCCAGCCGCTCAAGCCTCATTCCACCCACCAACGATACTGTCCTGGGTTCCATTGCCACAAGCGCCTCGCTCTGGTTTGCGACCTGCGGGACGATCCTCACCAAGGATCAGCGCCTGGTGAGGCCCGACCCAAATCTGTACCAGCTTCAAATCCTCGAAGCTTATGAGTGGTGCATGAATACCGGAGTGCCATGCCGCATTCTGGCGCTCAAGCCCCGCCAGAAGGGGAGCAGCACAATCAGCGCCGCCGTTGTCTATCACCATTGCCGAAGGTTCCGCTCGCGCGCGCTCCAGATCGCCGATCGCTATAAGAACTCCGATAACCTGTTCGCGATGACCAACCGATATGCCGAGCACGACAAATTTAGCTGGACCTCGCAATGGCAGGCGACCGCAACCGCAGCCACGGTGACCTGCCAGGGCGAGGCGTGGAGCCGGCTGGAGAAAGACACGGCCGAAAATCCGCGCGCCGGTCGATCCGGCACTTACCAAGTGCTCCACGTTTCCGAGGCGGCGCACTTTCCCAGCGATGGCGAAAAGAGCGCGGATAAAACGATGCTCTCCCTGCTTAACTCCCTGGCCGATGTGCCCCAGAGCGTGGCGATTATCGAGACGACGGCCAATGGCGCGGGCGGCTGGTTTTACGAACACTGGCTCGGGGCTGCCTCGTTCGAACAATTTTCCGCCGGCCAGCGCGGAAACGGCTGGATCAAAGTTTTCGCCCCCTGGTTCGTCTTTGAAGACAGCCGATTGCCGCCCGAATCCGGGGCGCCCTTCGCCCCCTTTTGCGAACGGGAGCAGCGCGGCATTCGACTCTATGGCTGGGATGCCGAACAAATCGCGTGGCGGCGCTCGACTCTCGCCCAAAAATGCGCGGGCCGCCCTGAACTTTTCGACCAGGAGTATCCCGAGGACGAGGTGAGCGCCTTTCTAACCAGCGGGCGCACGCGATTTTCCATTCCCGGTCTGACTCGGTTGCGCGCGGAGCAAAACAACCGTCCGGCAATGTTCGGATTTTTGAATCAGACGCCGGACTCGGATTCGATCGGCTTCGAGCCGCACGACGCCGGTTGGGCGCAAATCTGGGAGCATCCGAACGAAGCCCATCGTTATCTGCTCTGGTGCGACACCGCCACCGGTCGCGAGCAGACGAGGGACAGCCGCGATCCCGACCGCCACTCCATCCTGGTGTTGCGCGCGCCGTTCGCCGCTCCATCCGGCGAACAAGGCGACGCCATGCTGGTCGCGCGGGTGCGGCCCCCGTGCTTTGACGACTGGCATATTCTCGAACAGAAAGTCGTTGCTCTCTGCCTTTATTATGGGCGGTGCTTGATCGGCGTGGAAGTGCCGATGGGACTTACTCTTTTGGAAGGGCTGCGCCGGGCCGGCATGCCGCTCTTTAGGCGACAGGCGAGCGGAAGCGCGGGCTCTCGCTCCGGGATCTCCGTTGAAAAACTCGGATTCCAGAGCAACGCCGCTACCAAGCCGCTTGTGATCGGTTCGTTAAGCCGTGCCATCGATGGGAATCCGCCGCTGGAACTATACGATTCCCATCTGATTGAAGAGCTCGGGAGCTTTGTCGTTCACGAGGACGGCCGCGAAGCCGCGTTGCCGGGCCGTCACGACGACGACGTGATGGCGTTGGCCATGGCGGTTCACCATCTCCAGCTTGCTACTCCATTTCACAAGCCCAAGCCGGCGCGTGCCGCAATTCCGGCGGATCTGCACAAATGGCGTCCGCTACACCGGAAATAAACACTAACCGATTCATCCGCCGAGGTAGATCGTGTGCAGCAAGGCTCCTGTCATGGGGCGGGGTATTAGTTCATCTGTCCGGCTGCGAAAGCTGTGGAGCACCACAGCACTAAAAGACGCTATCGCGAATCAGATGACGCAAGGTGCCGCGCGGCAGCGTCTTGTAGTGCGTGCGGTGCTCCGCCGCTTTGGGGTGGCGCTCACCCTTCAAATGAACCGTCTCGCCCGCGCTCGCGGTGATCTATTCTACCCCCAGCGCCATTTTGCGGAGAGCGTTGGAACCAAACATCGACAGCCCCGCCAGCGTGGACTGTCCGCCTACGCATCGCAGAACTTTCAGGCTGCGTTCCCCCTGCTTCGTCAACTCTCCTTCGCCTTGCGCCACGATGAGAAGCGTCGAGAACTGTTCCGAGAGGATTTGTTGGGCTTTCGCGAGCGCTTCCTCCTGCTGCGGCTGAAGCGGCACGGGAGCAGCCGGAGGATTCACCTGTTTGGTGGAAAACTTCCGGGTGATCAAATCCGAGACGTAAACCATCAGGCCGGTTGCGGCTGTGGAATCGCCGTACCAGCGCAACATCTGACTGCAAGCGGGTTCCCCGGTTTCCGACTGGAACACGGCCTCAACCACAATAACAACATGAGGAAAATGCTCGGAGACGATTTCGTGGGCCTTTTGCAACGCTTGTTCGCGCGGATCGTTGGACATGCCTGTCTGTTATGATTCGAAAGGCTGGCTGTCAACCCCTTGAGCGGATGGACACGATGGACGATATGGACACTGCCGGACAAAGATGATTACCTGTAGGCCATGATCGATTCGCTTTCCACGCTGAGGACCGCCATTCGCGATGTGCCGGATTTCCCGAAACCGGGGATTCTTTTCAAGGATATCACGCCGATTCTGGCCAGCGGAGAGCTTTTCCGCGAGGCGGTGAACTGTTTTGTCCAGGCAAATGCCGGGGTGAAAATCGACAAGATTGTCGGAATCGATGCGCGCGGTTTCCTCTTCGGAGCGGCGGCCGCTTACCAGCTTAAGGTGGGGTTTGTGCCAGTGCGCAAGAAAGGCAAGCTGCCCTTTAACACGGAATCGGTCTGCTACGCCCTCGAATATGGGGAGTCGGAAGTGGAGATGCATGTCGATGCGATTACGCCCGGAGAACGGGTGGTTCTCATTGATGATTTGCTCGCCACCGGGGGGACGGCGGCGGCGGCGACCCGCTTGATTTCAAAAATGGGAGGCGAGTTGATCGAAGCGCAATTCCTGATCGAACTGGAGTTCCTCAAAGGACGCCAGGTGCTCGGCGAGGTGCCGATTCGCACCTTTCTAAAGTTCTAGGATCGATAAATAATTTCGGGTATGGTTTTCGCTGTAGAGGCGTCTGAACCGTTCGAGAGCGTGGTGCTCGAAATTCCAGACCGCCCCTTCAGGAATCCATGGCCCCCGGCGCCTCCAGCTTAAATCAAATTAGTCGAGTCCGCCAATGGCTGTTCGATCAGGAGAGCTTTCGGGCCAAGCTGCTCGGCTCGCTGATAGTGAGCCTGCTGGCGGTTGCGATTTTCATCGCCGTAAGCCTCCTGGTTTCGCTCCGTTTCTATCAAGCCGGCGCGGCGGGAGCGGGCAAAGGGCTGGAGTGGATTGAGCTCATCCGGATCGCGGCCTGCATGCTGATGGGGGTCATCGCGATCGGAACGCTGGTGGCTTCAAGCTGGTATAGCTTCAACACTTACCAGCGGCACCTGGCAAAGGTGCAACTGGCCGAAGCGCGGTCACGATCCATCGTTGCGGCCAGCCCGGACGCGATCCTCAGGCTGGATATCAACGGGCTCATTTTGTCCTGCAACGACGTGACCGAAGCGATGTTTGGCTACGAAGCCGAGGCGCTGGTGGGGCAAAAGATCTCCAAGCTCATTCCCCAACGGCACTTTTTGCACGACGTCGCGACGCTCGGCCGGACTACGTTCTTCGCGTATGCGCAGCGGCAGAACTTCGACAACTTCCCGGTGGAAGTCACGGCGACCGAGTCGGACACCGAAGGGCGGCGGACTTTCATCGTCCTGATCCACGACGCTTCCGAGCAGAGGTTTTCCCAGGAAACCGCCCACCATATTTCCATGGGGGTCTCTTCCATGACGGGGGAGAAATTCGTGCAAAACCTGGTGTTGCACCTTTCGCAGGTGCTCCAGAACGACTACGCCTTTGTGTTGGAACTCGACTCCAGTCCAAAGACCGGGCTTTGCTCGCTGCTGGTCGCTGAGGCGGGCCAGATTCGGGCCAAAACCCGTCATAACCTGGCAGGAACCGCCTTTCAGGAGGCGCTCTCGTCCGGGTTTACCGCCATCGAACGCGGCGTGCTCGATCTTTTTCCCCACGATGAAATCCTTCGGCGACTGGAAGCGCAAAGCTTCTGCGGGACCCCGCTTTTGGACAAAAAAGGGCGGATGGTGGGACTCATCGGAGTCATCGGACGTTCGCGGCTGGATAATCTCGGGGTGGTGAAGCAGACGTTGCAAATCTTCACCGCGCGGGCGGCATCGGAAATCGAGCGCAAGCAGGAGGCCGAACTTCTTGCGATCCAAGAGCAGCGTTTGCGCGGCGACGTGAACCTTATGCGGGCGACCGCCGAGCGGGACCGCAAACGCTATGAAGAGGACATCGCCGCGGAGCAGGAACTGCTTGCCGTGACGCTGCGCTCCATCCGCGAAGGGTGCATCACCACGGACAACGACGGGCGGATCATCATGGTCAACCCGGTGGCCGAAGAACTCACCGGGTGGACCCAGCCGGAGGCTGGGGATCGGCGCCTGGGTGAAGTCGTCCGGCTGCTGGGCGCGCGAAACCGACGGCCTTTCGAAGTCGATTTGCTCATCGATCATCCCGACCAACTCAGCGCGCAAATGGTGCTGGTTTCGCGCGAGGGCGTGGAACGGCTCGTGGAGGCCACCGCCGCATTCATCCGCAACCGCGAAGACCGGAAGTTGGGGATCGTGCTGGTCTTTAGGGATGTCACGGAGAAGCAGCGGGCGGAAGAAGAGCGGCACAAGGCGGAAAAACTCGAATCGCTCGGCTTGGCGGCCGGAGGGATCGCCCACGATTTCAATAATCTGCTGACCGCCATCATTGGAAATCTTTCGCTGGCGCTTCCGACCACGCCAGCCGGCGCGCGGGAGCGGATCGAGGCGTCCAAGAAAGCCAGCCTGCGAGCCCAGGAACTCGCCCAGCAACTCCTGACCTTTGCCAAGGGCGGGGCGCCGATCAAGAAGACAGCCTCGATGCGGCAACTCGTGCTGGACACGGTCGGTTTTTCGTTGAGCGGCACCAATATCCGCTCCTCCTTCGCGCTGGCGGAGGACCTCTGGCCGGTGGAGATCGATGCCGGCCAGATCAGCCAGGTGATTACCAATCTCGCCGTGAACGCCGTGCAAGCCATGACCGACGGCGGCACGCTCCATGTCGAAGGCGCTAATTTGATGGTGAACCATGAGAACGGGCCGGCCTCACTGCGCAGCGGGCGCTATGTGCGGATTGTAATCCGCGATGAAGGCCCGGGCATCCCGCCCGATATCCAGAAGAATATCTTCGACCCGTATTTCACCACCAAACCCAGAGGCAGCGGCCTGGGGCTGGCCACTTCGTACTCCATTGTGAAGAATCACGATGGCCTGATCACCGTCGAGTCGAACCCCGGAGAAGGCGCCAGGTTTCTCATTTACCTTCCCGCGTCCGAGGCGGAACTCGTTCCGGAAATCGAGAACCCGGCCCCCCGGCTGATCCGGTCGGGAAGCATCCTGGTGCTTGACGATGAAGAAGCGATCTGTGATCTGGTCGAGTGCGCGTTGACGCCGCTCGGGTACAGCGTCGCACAAGCCACCAACGCCGCCAAAGCGTTGGAGCTTTATGAAGCGGCCTTCCGGGCCGGGCACCCCTTTGACCTTGTGGTAATGGATCTGACCATCCCCGGCGGCATGGGCGGAAAAGAGGCGATCAAACACCTTAAGGAAATCGACCCGGCGGCCAAGGCGATCGTTTCAAGCGGGTACGCCATGGACCCGATCATGAGCCGCTTTGGCGAATACGGTTTTTGCGGGGTGATCGCCAAGCCGTATGACATCAGCCAGTTGGAACGAGTGGTGGCCGAGGCAATGGATCAGGGGTCTTTGAAGACATTGATTGGCCAATAATCATTCGATCCAGGCGTTTCGAACCCAAGAATCGCAGATACTCACGGGACGAGCGCACTGTAGCCACAGCCCTGTGGCCGTCGGGCGGACTTCGGCAACAGGCAGTATCGTTGATTTTCGGGTTTGTCCCGCGCCGCCAACCCGCTATCGTTCGCCACATGCTAGACATCCGGCTTATTCGTGAAAACCCCGATTACGTTCGCGAACGCCTCGCCACGCGCGGGGGGGACGCTCACCTTGCCATCGACGAGATCCTCGCCTGCGACCGGCAGCGGCGCGATTTCGAGACCCGGCTCCAACAGCTCAACGGCGATCGCAAACGCCTGAGCAAGGAGATCGGAATGAAACGCTCGCGCGGGGAGGCCTCCGCGGAGTTGGAGGAACAGGTGCGCGGGATCGGCGAGGAAATCTCGGTGCTCAACGAACAAACGGCCAAAGCCGATGAAGCCCAGCGCAATCTGCTGCTTCAGTTGCCCAATCTCCCGCACGACAAGGTGACCATCGGCCTCGATGCCGCCGCGAATCCGGTCCTCCGGGTCTGGGGCGAAAAACCCGAACTCGCCGCTCCGCAAGATCACATGACACTGGGTACGCGGCTGGGTTTGTTCGATCCCGAACGTGCCACAAAGATCAGCGGCAGCGGGTTCGTCTGCTTCACCGGGCAGGGCGCACGGCTGGAACGGGCGCTCATCAATTTCTGCCTCGACCTGCACACCCGCGAACACAATTACCTCGAGGTAAGCCCTCCGTTTCTGATCCGGCGCGAGTCGATGGTAGGCACCGGCCAGCTTCCGAAATTCGAGGACGACATGTACGGGATGGAAAACGGGGAGCTGTTCCTCGCGCCCACAGCGGAGGTCCCCGTGACGAACCTGCACCGGGAGGAAATCCTGGCCGCCAACGAGCTGCCCAAGAGTTTTGTCGCTTACACGCCCTGTTTCCGTCGCGAAGCCGGTTCGGCAGGCCGTGAAACGCGGGGGCTGATCCGGGTCCACCAGTTTGACAAAGTGGAACTGGTGAAGCTGGTGACACCAGAAACATCCTGGGATCAACTCGAAGTGCTCACGGGAAACGCCGAACGCGTCCTGCAACTCCTGGGCCTGCACTACCGCGTCATCGAGCTTTGCACCGGCGACATGGGCTTCGGCTCGGCCAAGACTTACGACATTGAAGTCTGGGCGCCCGGCCAGAACACCTATCTTGAAGTCTCAAGCTGCTCGAATTACACCGATTTCCAAGCCCGCCGAATGAACCTCAAGTTCAAGGATGTCGAAGGCAAAAACCGGTTCTGCCATACCCTCAACGGTTCCGGGACCGCCATGCCGCGCCTCTTTGTGGCGCTCATTGAGACCTATCAGCAGCCCGACGGGAGCATTAAAATTCCCGAAGCGCTCCAGAAACACTTCGGCGCGGCGGAGATCCGGTAGGAACGCTCTTGGTCGATGATCCGATCGAAGCGGTGTCGGGATTCGTGAGCCCTTCCTGCGCGCCATCCAAGGCGGCAGAGGACTGCCGCACTCCATGGCGCTGGCGCGCTCCCGAAGGCGATGCGCGAAGCGCCATGGAGTGCGCTAGTCCTCTAGCGCCTTACGAAGCGCCCCGATACAACCAAGTTTCACGCTAGGATTAACAAGATTGACAGGATTAAGATGCTCGGATGCTAATCGACTTCGCAGGTTTCAGGCGAAATCCTGATCATCCTGAAAATCATGTCAATCCTGTCCAAAAATACCAACGCCTCGCCGCTCGCTCTCAAGCTCTCCGGCCTATCGCACACGGCTCGGTATTTGGTCGCGGTTTCCGGCGGGCGCGACTCGGTGGCGCTCCTCCATGCGCTCCTGGCGGCGGGATTCAAATGCCTGATCGTCTGCCACCTCGACCATGGTCTGCGGGGCCGCGCTTCGTCGGCGGACGCCCGGTTTGTCGCAAATCTGGCGAACCGGTTGGGATTGGAATTTGAGTTTGAGAAAGCCGACGTGGCGGGACTCGCGGCTGAGTTGGGTGAATCGCTCGAAACGGCGGCCCGCACGGCCCGATACCGTTTTTTTGCCCGAGTGGCGCGCAAACGCCTTTGCCGGACTCTGTTCCTAGCCCATCATGCCGACGATCAGGTGGAGACCTTTGTTTTCAACTTGTTCAGGGGAACGGGCCGGGCCGGCCTGGGCGGGATGCGGCCCGATTCCGAGCGGACAATTGAAGGCGTCCGATTGCGACTGCTACGCCCAATGCTCAGTATCTGGCGGGAGGAAATCGACCGGTATGTGAGCCAAAACCGCCTCAAGTTCCGGGAGGACGCCAGCAACGTGTCGCTCGCCCACACGCGGAACCGGATTCGGCACGAGTTGCTTCCGGTTTTGGAGAAGCTCTTCGGGCGCAATGTCCGCCCGGCTGTCTGGCGGACCGCCGAAATCCTCCGAGCCGAAGACGAATGGCTCTCGCAGCTTGCGGCGGGTGAATTCGAGGAAATTGAAGAACTGGCCGTGCCGGAATTAAAGGCGCAACCCGTCGCCCAGCAGCGGCGGCGGATTCTTGCGTGGCTCCGGCTGCATTCGGTGCCGAATGTCGGTTTCGAGCAGGTGGAAGCCGTCCGTTCTCTCCTGGAGGGCCCTCGCGCCAAGGTGAATCTCCCCGGTAACTGGCACGCGCGCCGCCGCGAGAAGAAACTCTTCATCGTCAAGATCGGTTCAGAGCTTTGAACCGGTAGAATTACCGCTATCCCGGCTTTCAAGCCGGGTGATACATTGAGCTTTGATCCCAACGTATGAAAAAATCACCCCTACGCGTTCGCTTGGCATCGGCGATGCCTTCCATGCCCCCATATTCTAGCATCCGGCATCTCCTCACTTGTGGCGTTCTATACTTTCTTCTCTGGGTACCTCCCATCCTTGCCTAATCCCCCGAACTCGTCCGGGCCTCGTCTCCCCAGCCACAATTTCGAGATCGGCTCCGATTCCTTCTTCCTCTTGGACGGCAAACCACGAGTTTGACCGCTACGCTTGATGGCGACGATCGGCTCTTTGGTGTAGACCCGGCTTTGGAACTTGGCTCGAGCGGTAGGATTCGAACCTACGACCAATCGGTTAACAGCCGATCGCTCTACCACTGAGCTACGCTCGATTATTTTCCCCGTGGAATTGGGAGCGATATTTCTACGCGCTCCAGAACGGTTTGCAAGCCGTTTTCTCTGCGAATTTTCTTTTGGACGTTTTCGGAAGGGTTCTAACGCTGTCCGCAGCCCCTATTTCGGGGGTCGCGGGAAGATGAATGGCTCGCCTATTTGCTTGGCATCGTAGGTTTTTTTCTCCACCTCGACTTCGTAATCGGCCTTTCCGACCCGGACAAATAGGAGGTATTCGCCGTCGAGGTGGCGGGCGTGGACGCCTCCCTTGCCGATGGTCACCTGTTCCTCTGCCTGGGGAATGAATTTCTTCTCGGTGACGGTGCCGGTCAGGGTGTTACCCACGACCCCGCCGGACATGTTCATAATGCCGAGCACCACAAACGTCAGGATCACGGCCCCGATCCCGAGGCCTACGATGAGATCGCGCCGGGTGGTGCTGGGGACGACGAAGGGCGGTTTTTTCATGGTGAGAGGCCCGGGAGGTTAGATTTTCTCGGCAGGTTCCTGGGGAGGAATCGACGTAGCGGCAGGGGAGGGCGCACTGCGGACGGGAACGGAGCCGCCGGGGGCTTTGAAACGCCGCTGCCAGACGTAGCGCCGGAGCAGCACCTTGAGGCTGGCTGTCAGGGGGACGGCAAGAAGAGCTCCGAGCAGTCCGCCAACCAGCAAGCCCCAGGCGAAGACGGAAACGATGATCGTCATCGGATGCAGGCCGACGGATTCCCCGACGATTCGCGGCGCGATGAACAGCCCGTCCAGGTGGGTCACGACGAAAAAGATCACGGTGACGGCGATGGCGTGCCAGTCAAACCCCCATTGGCCAAAGGCGATGAGCATGGCCGGAATCCAGCAGACGATGACGCCCAAGTAGGGGATCAGTTGCAGAACGGCCACCATGAGCCCGATCACAAGGGCAAACTTCAACCCCAGGAAAAAGAGCGCGAGGCCCAGCAAGGCTCCGTCGATCATTGTGACGAGGATCTGGCCCCGGAAAAAGGCGATGAGGTAGCTGTTGATCTCGTTGAGGCAATCGACCACTTCATCTTTGAAAGGCGAGGCGCGCAGCGGGAGGTAATCGCTCCAGTGCTCGGAAATCTTCCCGGCGTTGATGAGGAAGAAATAAAGGTAAATGGGGACCAGGATCAACCCGAAGAGGAGGCCGAAGATGCCGAGAAAGCCTTGCAATCCGCCGCTGACCCATTGCCAGATCTTGGGCGGCAGCGTCGGGAGTTGGTGCTGGATCCAGTCGGTTGCCTGCTGGACGTATTCATTGCCTGCGTAGCGGGCTTGGTAGCGCTCCACGATGCCCATCAGGGCCGTCTTTCCGCGTTCGATATCCCCAGGAAGGGCCTTGGCGAGCTCGCTGCTCTGATCGTAAATCTGCGGCACCACCCAGGCGGTGATGAGCGCAAGCGGGACGAACACCAGGGCGAAAACAGCCAGAACGGCTTGGGTGCGGCTGAACCCGCGACCGACGAATCGGTTCACGAGGGGGTCCAGCAGATAAGCGAGAAGCCCTGCGACAGCCACAGGGACGAGAATGGGCTGGAGGAATCCGAGCGCTTTGCTCGTTCCCAAGATCGCGCCTGCGGCGAGCACGCCGATGAAGGTCATCGCCAGGGCGGTCAATGCCGCCCAGAGTATTTTTTTCTGCCAGTTGGTCGGGTAGGTTGCCATTTCCCGCTGATCGATTCCGCTGGTTGCCATGCGTCTTCATTACTCATTACCCGCATTTACGCAAAGAGCAAACACGGTTCTCCAGGGCAAACGCATCAAATTTTGTCGACTCCTTTTTCAGCGCTGAAGGCGCGAC
>JBAXSN010000291.1:0-1004 GCA_037130675.1 Verrucomicrobiota bacterium | reverse complement strand
AACTTCCTGACAAGTTTTCTGATGTCCGGTCGGCCGACAGCGGCGGAGCAATACCGGCAGACTCGGCTCGGGTCGCCCATGTGAAGATTTTTCGAGAGCCAGCCGTTGGTCATCATCGTCCGCCTCCGAATCAAGCTCGCCAGCGCGACTTTCTCCGCACTTCCCTTGGGTGTCTTGGCCAGGTCGATCTTCTTGATCGCAAGAGCCGCCAACCCCACTTTCACAAGACGCTCCGCCTCCCGTTCATCATGCATCCGCGCCATGCCATCCCCTTTGCCCGCGCCGCCATCTAGGCGATCCAAAAGCGCCGCTCGAAATTCCTCCGAACCAAAACACCACCCGCGCCTCAACGCCTTGAGCATTTCCTTGCCGATCTCTCCCCCCTTTCGATCCTCCTGCGCACGCTGCTCAAGCCCCTTGCGCAGCGCCGTGCGTCCGGCCGCGCGGTCTCCCTGCTCCAGAACCCACTGGGCGCACAGCCACCGGGGCCGTTTGCGCGGCGCTCCCACCAAAGCCGGGAAACTGCTCCAGCGGTAGTTCAGCAGCCGCTCCCGCACCAAACCCGCCCTCGCAGGATTCAGGTGAATGTAATCGCTCACCGTCCGGAAATATGTCCCGTCCTCCCCGTCCACCGGGATCGCCTTGTAACGCCCTTGGAACAAATGGCCCCGCAACCGGTGCTTCACATTGTGCCGGATGGTGTAGGTGGACTGCAGCCACTGCATCCCGGCCGAAAGGTTCGGCTCCGGGGTTTCCAAGAGAATGTGGTAATGGTTTCCCATCAGAACGTAGGAATGCACCCGCCACCCGCTCCGCTCGCAGGCCTGCCCCAGCGCCTTCAAAAACAGCTCGCGATCCCCGTCATCGCGAAAAATTGTTTCCAAGCGATCCCCTCGGTCCATCACGTGGTAAACAGCCCCGGCATATTCGATCCGCGGTTTTCTTGGCATGGGAGCAGTGCAGCGGAAAATGCCAACAATGTCAATAGGCAAGGCCTGACCCCT
>JBAXSN010000290.1:0-1007 GCA_037130675.1 Verrucomicrobiota bacterium | reverse complement strand
CACCGCTTTCTTCTTCCCTTGGAAGTCCTGACTGTTAGCTTTCCTTTGTTCATGCCGAAATCATCCAAAGCCGTCCCCAAAAAGGCCAAACCCGAAAAAAACAAATCCCTCGAATCCTGGATTTGGGACGCCGCATGCTCCATCCGCGGTGCCAAGGATGCGCCGAAATACAAGGATTTCATCCTTCCGCTGATTTTCACCAAGCGCCTCTGCGATGTTTTCGATGACGAGCTCAACCGCATCGCCGCCGAGGTGGGGTCGCGGAAAAAGGCATTCCAGCTAGCCAAGGCCGACCACAAGCTCGTCCGTTTTTACCTGCCGCTCATGCCGGGCGATCCCGATCAGCCCGTCTGGTCGGTCATCAGGAAACTCTCCGACAAGATCGGCGAAGGCGTCACCTCCCACATGCGGGCCATCGCCAAGGAAAACCAGGGCTTGCAGGGCATCATCGACCGGGTCGATTTCAATGCCACCACCCACGGTCAGCGCGACATCGATGACGACCGCCTCTCCAACCTGATAGAAGCCGTCAGCACCAAGCGCCTCGGGCTGGAGGACGTCGAGGCCGACATCATCGGCAAGAGTTACGAATACCTCATCCGCAAGTTCGCCGAGGGCGGCGGCCAGAGTGCTGGCGAGTTCTACACCCCGCCAGAGGTCGGCACCATCATGTCCAAAGTGCTCCAGCCCGAGCCCGGCATGGAGATTTACGACCCCTGCTGTGGTTCCGGCGGTTTGCTGATCAAGTGCGAGATCGCCATGGAGGAGCAAACCAAGGGCAAGAAACGGAGTATCGCGCCGCTAAAACTCTACGGCCAGGAATACATCGCCGACACCTGGGCCATGGCCTGCATGAACATGATCATCCACGACATGGAGGGCACCATCGAGATCGGCGATACCTTCAAAAACCCGAAATTCCGCAAGAAGGGCAAACTCCGGACGTTTGACCGGGTCGTCGCCAATCCCATGTGGAACCAGGACTGGTTCACCGAGGCGGATTACGA
>JBAXSN010000029.1:0-24841 GCA_037130675.1 Verrucomicrobiota bacterium | reverse complement strand
CCGGCAAGTGATTGCCAACGGGGGAGCCCCCGGAGTGGATGGAATGAGGGTGAAGGAACTCAAGTTGGACTCGGGCCTGCGGGAGCGCCTGCTCACGGGGCTGGAAGAAGAGCTGCGAGACAAGACCTATCGCCCTCAGGCTGTTCGCCGGGTGCATATCCCGAAAGCAGACGGGAAGAAAAGGGCGCTGGGAATCCCGACAGTGCGGGACAGGGTGGTGCAAACAGCAGTGGTTCTATTGTTGTTGCCCATCTTCGAGGCGGACTTTCACGAGAACAGCTTCGCCTACCGACCCAAAAGACGAGCGCAGCAAGCGGTGGACGCCATCAAAGTGGCGCTGCTGAGCGGGCGGCGGGAAATTGTGGATGCCGATTTAAGCGGCTACTTCGACAACATCCCGCATGCGGCCCTGATGCGTTTGGTGAAGGGGAGGGTGAGTGACGGCAGCATCCTGAAGTTAATCAAAGGATGGCTGCGGGCGCCTATCGTGGAGGAAAACCCCGAGACGGGTCGCAAGCAAACGGTGAAGAACCGATGCGGCACGCCCCAGGGAGGAGTCATTTCCCCGTTACTGGCCAACCTGTATCTGGACGGCTTGGATAAAGCCGTCAACGGGGGCCGGGAAATGAAGGCGGTAATGGTGCGTTATGCGGATGACTTCGTCGTCTTGTTGGATGGTGCGGCAGCGGATGCGCCGATGGCTGTGGAATAAACACGCCAAGACGCGAGGGCAGTACACCGAGCCTTACTCCAATCAACAACTGCATGTGCACTATGGCCTGATCAAGTTCCCGCTCCATGCCAAATGGCGGTGCTCATGAAGCAAACCGAAGAACAGGCACCGAGAGCCGAGATGCGGTAAATCCGCCCGTCCGGTTCGATGAGGGGGAGGACGGCTTAACCGCCGTTCTCCCTACTCTACTGAAGGTGATCCACTGTTTTATTTAACCTAATACCGGTACGGCTCCGGCAGCGGGAACGCGTTCTTGATCAAGGAGACCTCCAGCTTCCGACCGGTTATCCGCACTTCGGCAACGTCGAAGCGGATCAGGATCTCGGGGTTGTCCAGCAGGCGCAGCCAGGCGAGCGCGCCGCGCGTGATCAAGCGCTGTTTGGACTTGGTGACCGCCTCGACCGGCTCGCCGAAGGCGTCCGAGGTGCGGGTCTTGACTTCGACAAACACCAGGGTGTCGCCGTCGCGGCAGACGATATCGACTTCGCCCTCGTGCAGGGCTTTGAAGTTGCGATAAAGCACTTTGCAGCCGTTGCGCCGCAGGTATTTGGCGGCGGCGTCTTCCCCGCGCCGACCCAAGGCGTTCCGGGGATCGGCGTCGGCGCTGCTAGAGGAGTTCGAGCTGCGCTTCGCGAACCGGGAGAAAGCTTCGGCGATGAATCGGACAAGGCCCATTGGCGCGGAGCTTATCAAGATGCTCGGCCGTGCCATAGCCTTTGTGTTGAGAAAAATTGTAGCCCGGATAACGGGTGTCCATCTCGACCATGATCCGGTCCCGGGTGACCTTGGCGATGATGCTGGCGGCGGCGATTGAGAAACTGAGTCCGTCCCCGCCCACGAGCGCGGTCTGGGTAATGGGAAACGGGTTCACCGGCAAGCCATCGATGAGGACGTGCTGCGGCGCGATCCCCAAGGCGGCGACAGCCCGGCGCATGGCTTGGTGGGTGGCGCGGAGAATGTTGATCCGGTCGATCTCGTCGCTTTCCACGACGGAACAGGCCCAGGAAACCCCCTTGCGCGTCATCAACTCGCAGTAAAGCTCCTCGCGCGCCCCGGCGCTGAGTTGCTTGGAGTCGGTGAGGACTTTATGCCGGAAGTTGTCCGGCAAAATGACAGCGGCCGCGACCACTGGTCCTGCCAGTGGGCCGCGGCCCGCTTCGTCAATGCCCGCGATGATCTCTATGCCCGTCTTGCGCAAAGCGCGCTCATGCCGGAGAGAACACCGCATGGCGGTAAATTACTGCGCTTTTTCGCGAACTGCCATCGCCTGCTTGCCCTTACGGTCGCGCAGGTAATTGAGCTTCGCGCGGCGGGCGATGCCTTCCTTCTCGACTTCGATCTTGGCGACGCGAGGCGAGTGAATCGGGAATACGCGCTCGACGCCTTCCCCGTAGGAAATGCGGCGGACGGTCACGGTGGCGTTGATGCCGGTGCCTTTGCGGGCGATCACGATGCCGGTGTAGATTTGGATGCGCTCTTTGTCGCCTTCGACCACGCGGGTGTGGACCCTGACACTGTCACCCACTTTAAATGCGGTTACTTCAGGTTTGAGCTGTTCCTGTTCGATCGTCTGGATGATGTTCATGGTCGTGGCCTTTGTTTGGAAAAGAGCCGGGTTATTTACCCCTTTTTCCGCTCATTGCAAACAGAATTCACCGCCCAAGGGCAAAATAAACGGTTCACCCCAGGTGTTTTCCCCCGCCTGAACCCGCAAACAACGCCGCCGCAAGCAGGGCCAAATCCCGCCCGATCCACAAAAAATAGCGAGGGTGTTCACTGGAACCGCCGAAACAGCCGCAGGAAATATTCAAGCCGCGAGCCCACGCGAGCGCCAGCGCGCCGATGAAAACGACGAGCAGCCCCGCGAGGACCAGGGAGGCTCCGGACCGGAACCGCCGGAAGATCATTCCCACCCCGCAGACGATTTCCAGCCAGGGCAAATAGAAGGCCATCGCTACGACAGCCGCCCGCCAGGGAAGGAGGTCGTAGTTTTGGATATCGGCAAAAAACCGGGCAGGGTCCGTTACTTTGGCCGCACCGGCATAGATAAAGAGCGCTCCCATGAGCACGGCGAGCAGCGCCCGCAGCTTGTCCGTCATTTGTGGGCTCCTTTCCAGGCTTCCCAGCCGCCCCGGAGGAATTGGACCCCAGGGAGTCCCACTTCCTTGCTCAGGCGCTGGGCGACTTCCTCGCTGGTGTGGCACGACTGGCTGCTGCAATAGACCACCACCACGTTTCCGGGCTGCCAGGTTTCCAGCACCTTGGGCAGGAGGTCGTCCCAGTCGTCCTCATTGAGAAGCAGCGCTCCGGGGATATGCGCCACGGCGTACTCGACCTTCGACCGAGCGTCCACCCACAGGACCGGCTGGCTTGCGGCCACGATTTCCGAGAGCGGCACCGAATGATCGATAAAAGCGTCCCATTGCCCGCGTTTCCAACAGACGAGGGCGGAGGCTCCGGCCGGGATGGCGGCCAGCGCCAGCAAAAGTGCGATTTGACGTGCCAGCGGTTTCATTGGCGGCGAACCCGGTCCGGCGCTCACTTTCGCCCCTCCACTCGGACGGTCGCGTTGAACACTTTCGGATTCTCCGGGGGATAATCGGCTGTGATCTGCAAGAGAGCGGTAACCGGTTGTGGCGATTCCGGAACGCTAACCACCACCCGGAACTCCCCACCCGGCTTGAGCGGTTCGACTTTGGCGGAAACGCGCGGATCGGAAGAGGTCACCGTGAAGGCGTGAATCGGAAAGCCGTTCAATACCTTGAGGCTGATCTCGCGGGAGACCAGCGGTTGGCTGGCCGGCCAGAAGAGAAACGTCGGGTTCACCTCCACCACCTTCGGAATGGTCGTGACGAGTTTCAGGATTTTTCGCGGCTGGTCCCGGTCGTTGCTCTCCACCAGGAGGGTTTTCTCCTGAAGCCCGGTCCGGCTCCCGAAGGTGAAGGTGGCCGTGACCTCACCGGATTCCCCCGGAGCGAGCTGCTTTTTCCGCAACACCGGGGTGGTGCAAGCGCACGGGCTGGTTACCGAAGTGAACTTCACCTCCGACATCCCCACATTCTTGCACTGGAAATGCGCCACGACGGCGGAATCGGTGGCCGAGGGAGTGAACTTTTGCTCCGCTTGCTCCCACTGTAACTGCTGCCCGTGGCTGGTCATCGCCGGGAGGGCAATCATTGAGAAGCCGCAGAGCAGGGGGGAAAAGCGCATTTCGGTTGGCGGAGAGCATACACCACCGGCGGAAGGCTTGAATTTATTTTTTGTGAAACGGGGTGAACCCTGTTTCGACAGCGTGCGCCCAGATCACCGCCACTGGACCGCGCCGGGCACAAGCAAGCGTGTGGGTTCCCGCCTCAAGAAACAGCGGGCCGGAAGAAGCCACGCCATCGATAATCCCCTGAAGGGGACCCGCAGGCGAGACGATCTGGTATTGCGCGGGGATTACCGTTTCGAACAAAACTGATTGCCTGGGCTCCAACTTTGGAAAGAGCGTTCCGGCAACCCGCCAAACCGGCGTGACTGGCACAAAATGCTTCGTGACCCAGGCTTCGGATTTTGGCTGAAGCCGTCTGAGCGATGCCACGCATGTGCGGGTTTTAACCAAATCCTCCGGCACGCTATCTTTGATCAGTCCCAGGCGGATGCGCCGAAGGGTCACTCCCTCCAAAGCGTAGTAAAACGGACGGCGCCGATAAACCGATTCGCCCTTTGAATCCATCAGATAGTCCGTTGGACGGGTCAGTTTTAGAGCATCGGAAATCATGAGACTGGTTCTCTTTGTATGGTCCGCCCCGAGATGACGGCCGATGGCGGATTGCGCCAGCATGACGAGGACGATTCCTGCGGGAACCAGCGTCCCCGCGATCGGATGCTTGAGGCACGCTCGGATGCCTCCCATCAGTAGTGGAGTCAGCAAAATCGCCAAAACCGGTGTGACAGGGAGATAATCCTGCCGGGTCACCATTGGCCACCAGCAGTTGAGCGTCAGGAGGTAAAAGGCCGTGCTCATAAACAGCACTGCACGCCGGGTTCCCAGAGAACAGTCCGGGGCGGCCTTGAAGATAGCGTTCCCGAGGAGACTGATCAGAATCAGGCCGAGGGGGAAATAAACGAAGTGCTGCTCATGGTACCGACTCAACGAGGTCGCGCCCGGAACGACGTTATGCCGGAGCACGCAGTATTCCATTTGCGCGAGCGCACCCTGCGCCCAGAAGTAGGCAACGATCGCCAGCGGGACAATGCAGGCTCCGAGAAGTCCGGCCAGCGGGATGCCAAGCCAATGTTGGAACGGCGCAGGCTCCTTGGATTTCGCCCGAATCCACAGGCCCACGCCAATGGCGGCGCCGAGGGAAACGAAAAGGAGCGAGGTTTTCATCGAAACCATGAACGCGGCCCCGAGCAACAAGCCTGAAAAGAACAACCGGATGCGGGATAAAGGCGCTGTGAACGCCACCGCCAGGACGCAGAGCCAAAGCATCGTCCAGAGGACGTCCGTGCGGAATTCCGTCGTAATAAGCAGGAAACTTGGCCATGCCCCCGCAAGAAGGGCGGCCCACAACCCTGTCCGGCGGGAGTAGAGCCGGGAGGCCATCCAATATACGCAAAACAGAGACCCGGAGTAGAGCGGCACCATGGCCCAGCGCATGGGGGCGATGATATCCCCCCGCTCGCCCAAGAAGGAGAGCAGCGGAGCGCAGAGCATGTGAAACAGAGGCGTATGATTGTCAAAAACGTCCCGGTAGGGCAGCAACCCCTGGGTCCACGCCCAGACGACATGCAAGTGCTGCGTTTCGTCGCACTCCACTCGCAGGCCGCGGACGTACAGGCATTTCACCGCCGCAGTGAGCAGCATCACACCGATCCATAGCACCCATTCGAGCCGGGGTTGCGGTTTGTTCGGCACGGTCAGTTCGCCGGTCATCAGGTCTTAAGCAACGGAAAACTGGTTCCAACCCAGTGAGCTCGGGAGCGGTCGAATCCCGGAGGCGGATTTCGGCAACGGCACTTCGCGCCATCCGGAATCGTCGAGGAAAAGAGTGGGGCGTTTGAACTTTGCAAATAAATGAGAGAAGGGCAGGAACGCCGAAACGGGAATTTTAACGACGGCAAACTGTCCCTTGATGCGGACGGTGGCATGGCGCAGTGGATTGCCCGTAACCACATCATGGATTCGGACTTTGGACGAATTCGCAGGGAGGGAAATCCGCCACCGCAGACTTCCTTTCTCAAGGGACTCTGCAACGAGCAAAAGGGAGCACTTGTTCCAATGGGATTTGGGAAGTTTCACCGTCAGGTTCAATGCTCCCGAGCCCAGAAATGCATCCCTGATGCGGTGGCCATTTTCCAGCGGCAACTCGGGACCGGGTCTAAAGAAAGCTTCCGTGGGCCTGGCATACGCCAAAAAACGTTTCCGGCTCAGCGCCATCTGGCTGCGATGGCAAAGGATCGCCTGGCGTTTCACGTGAATTTCATGGTCGGCCAACTCCAGATTCACCCGTCGTGGCACCAAGTCCGGCTGCCGCGAATGGACCAGAAATTGGAATTGGGGGAGATCGCGCCGCCCGATGCGGTCGAGGGCGATTTGAAACAAGACAAAAAGAGCGTTGTGGTCCGCGTGAACGTCGTAGGCGGAGGGAAGCACCAACAGGGTGGGTTTCCAGTCCTCCAGTTCATGGCAAAGCAGTTCAACAGTCTTCGAGTCCGCGTGAAGGAGCAGCCGGGTGACTCCCTGGTCCGGGATGTTGAGGAATCGCGCTTCCGTTTTGACCCCAAGTTTCTTGAGCGCCAGTCGCGCCTCCTGGCGCCGTATAGAACCCCAACGCCGGGTTTCTTCGTGGCCGATGCTCCAACGCTTTTCAATCCAGCGCTGCGGCCACGGATTGTTGTCGCCACTGGTTGCGAAGACCACCCGCACCGCGGCGCCCGCTTGCAAGGCGTGCTGAATCAAGCCGCCCATCGCCAAAGACTCGTCATCCGGATGCGGGGCGATCAACAGCAGCCGGTCAGTTTCTTTAATAAGGATGGTCATACGTGCGGGTGGGACACGGAAGCCCCTTTTCGGATTCTTTCCAGCCTATTGAAGACCGCAACCTACCAAATGGCAATGACGGTATTATGACAGTTTATTCATAAATGCCCCGGTTTAATTAGCCCTGCCCTCACTGGCAGCCGGTAAAGCCGACGCGGTTTCAGCCGCCGGACGGGATGCCCGGATGAGCAAACTTTCGCCAAACCATTCACCGCGATCCACAGGATCAAACGCCGTCGATTTCGAGAAGGTTTTCCAATCGGCCCGGCGCATGGTGCAGAGCGCCGTGGGGCGTGCGGCCAGCAGCTTCTCCAACCCGTTCAAGCCGACGACGACTTCGAGCGGGTGATCCGCCCAAAAGGGATGCGCTTTTCTGGACAACACCGCCACCTTTGGCTGGTTGGTGTAATAAATAATGCCGCGAATGGCGAATTTCCCCGCCAGAAACGGTTCCCCAGGCTTTTGCATTTCCACCATTTTGCGTGCGATGGGGCGGATGGAGACCATCGCTTCCATCGGTTCAAAGCAGAAGCTCAGCGCGCAAACAATGAAAACTCCGGTGGACAGGGTGGTTGCGCCCAGCCAAAACCGGTAGCGCTTGAGAGTAAGCGCCACGAAGGCGGCGATCAGCACTCCCGCAAATGCCCAGACCGGAACGGCAAAAGGCCTTGCCGCCGACGCAAAAGGAACCGCAAAAAGCACCACTGCCTGAAGCAGCGCCGCGCCAAGCACCATCCGCTTTTCCGCGCGTGTTTGGAATCCGTGGGAAAGAAGTGAATCCAGCGCCGCCCCAACCAGCAGTGCCAGCGGGACAAACAAGAAGAAGCCGTAGGAGGGGAGTTTGGATTGGGTGGCCGTCAAGAAAAGGAGGTTCGGAATAAACCAGCAACCGACAAAGCGCATCGGGCGGTCCATCCGCAGCCCTCCGACGAAGCGCCGAACCGCCAGCAGAACGGCAGGAAGCCAGGGGATGGAACCGAGCAGCAGGACACCGGGGTAATACCACCAATGGTTGTTCGAGGGGTGTTCCGCCTTGATGAAGCGAAGCCAGTTGTCGCGGTAGAAGAATTCCTCCACGAATTTCATACCGTGCTGCGCCATCATGAGGCCATACCACGGAAACACGATCACCGCATACGCACCCGCCCCCCACCAGAATCCCCGCCCCCGGAGCACCCAGGGGCGGCGTGCGACCAGGGTGAAGGAGACGGTGGCGAACAACGGAACCAAAGTGCCGATGGGGCCTTTGGTGAGCACCGCAAATCCCGTAAAGACCATGTGCCAGAAAATCCAGCGATCCCGCCGTTCGGGTTCCTCCTGCGCCAGCCAATAGCAGAAGAGCGAGGCGGTGATGAAAACCGCCAGGGGAATATCCGTCAGCATGAGCCGCCCCATGAAACAGAGTTCCACCCCTCCGGTCATGAACAAGCCGGCCATCAGCCCGGCCCGGGCGTTGAAAAGGCGGCGCGCGAAGGCATAGGTCAGCAAAACCAGCACCGTGGCCGCAAGTGCCGCCGGGAGGCGTCCCGTAAACTCGGATTCGCCAAAAACACGATAGGAGCCGGCTTGGAGCCAATAATAGAGGATTGGCTTTTCAAACTGGGGCGCCCCGAAGATTTGTGGCGTCAACCAATCGCCCGACTGCACCATCTCCCGCGCAGTGAGGGCGTAGAAGGGTTCATCGGGATCGATCAAGCCCAGCTTTCCCAGATTCCACCAAAACGCGGTGTAACTGAAAAAGAGCAGCAGCAGGAGATCGCGGAGAAGCGACTGGCGAAAGAGGCGAGTATTCAAAGGCTCTGGATTAAAAAAGCGCCGAGCTGAACAAAGACAATAAAAGCGCTGCCCACCCCAGCCAACGCGTCACCGTTTGCCGCGCGCCACGGGTAAGTGAGAACTTTGAAAGATCGCTCTGCTACTGGCATTACCGATTCATAGAACACTGGCAGGAAAGTGCGGTCACGACAAATCAGTGAGACAGATCGTCTTACGTGCCTTCACGAAGTCTTTTAACTGCCGAAAGCTACTCTGGATTCTGAGGAATATCAACCCAAGGGTGCCGCCGACGCATGTGCTCGACCAGATCCTGCTTGATTGCGGTAAGGTTCGTCGAGGTGTGCAGCATCGATTTCCCGTGAACCCGGTAGCGGGCGAGAACCTCCGGGAGCCGCACTCCATAAAACCCGAGCTCTACAAATCGACACCACAGATCGTAATCCTGCCACCCTCCAAGCGGAGCCACTTTCTGATAACCTCCGGCGGCAGCCCAAGCCGACCGGCGAATCATGGCCATGGCATCGATCCCATTTCGATGCGCGAAGCAAATCGGCGTCCAATCCCGTCCACTCAGAGTGCCTTCAGTGTTCCCGAATTTTTGCAGCATCGGATAGGCGGTGGCCGCGTGGGCGCGGGTTATCCCGTCGAGACACTTCTCCAGGCAAGCCGGCTCAAGCAAATTGTCTGCATCAAGCACCATGATAAAGGGGGCATCTGTAAAAGAGAAACCGGCATTCCGCGTCAAGTCCAAGCCCGAGTTCACTCGGTTTTTCAAAACCGCAACGTGGCAAAACGCGTTTTTATTTTGTTCGATCCACCGCTGGGCGATGCACAGGGAATCGTCGGTTGAGCAATCATCCACGACGATCAGATCCTTTTCAGCGAGCGTTTGCATCCGGACCGATTCAAGCGCTTCCTCAACAAACCTGCCGTAATTGTAGAGCGAGATCACCACGGCGACCTGGCTTTGAACCCGTGTTCCTGACTCGAATACAACTTCGAAATCGGGAATCCGCGGAACCGGACGACGGGGCGCCTGCTGGCGGAAAAGCTCAAGCTGGAAAGCGAGCGCTTCACGTTCTCCTTCATGAATGATCTGCTCGACGACGTTCCCAACCAATTCAGCCCGGCGTTCAGGACCGTAGCGCCAGTAAACGTCATAAAATGCAGCCTCGCCGATCCGATGCCTCAGTTGAGGATCGCCAACGAGGCGATGCAAGCACTCATACCACTCGTCATCATTTTGAGCGAGAAATCCCGTCTCTCCATGGCGAATCGCCCCTGCGAATGGAACCGTGGGCGATGCAATGGTCGGCACATTTGCCAATGCGGCCTCGAAATATTTCAGCTCGCTTTTAGCTTCGCAGAACGGGTTGCCGTGTTCGAGGGGTGCAAGATTGATGTCAAAGCGCGCGATGGCATTCGGAAGATCCCGCAAGGGAACTAACGGCTTCCACTCGATTTGATTTTCAAGTCCGACAAATTCGGGATATTCGCTCGGGTCCAGGCACAAGTAAGAGCGTTTTTCACTTTCCGCCCGAAAGAGAACCACTCGGCATTCGGGGTGCTCGCGAAGGATCCGAGCAAGGGCTGGCGCAGCGCAGCCGAAATCTTTTTGATGCGTCTGAGTGCCTCCGGCGTACCCGATGCGAAGCAGCCCGTCTTTGGGTTCCAGCCGCCGCCTGGCGACCGCACGCCGGGTGGTGAGGTAGGTTTGCTCATCGAATCCGTTGGGCAAAACGAACGTCGGCTTCTTCAGCCGCCGCATCGCCGATGCCAGCGGATGAGTGGCCGCGGAGCAAAAGTCGGCTTTCGAAGCGCTCTGGCGAACACGGCTGTAGAGTTCCCTCACTTTCGCGGTATCGAGATTCCGGAAGCGAATCGCATCGATCACCTTTGCGCTCACCAGGCTCGGATCGACCATTAGATCGTCGAGATCGAACATCACCTTGGCGCCGCCACGCTTCGCGGCATCAAACGCCCGCGACACACTAAGGTTCCAATCCGCGCGCCATATCACCACAACGGAAGCGGATTCGATCAATTCAATCGACTGCGCAATTTCCTTAACCCCAATGACATGGACATGATAACCGCGCTGGGCCAGCGCATTTGCATACATCTCAACCCGGTAGATATGGCCGGGCGCTTGCGGTCTGGCCGTGATGTAAATCACGCGCGGTTTATAATCCTCCGCGGCGAAAAACAGGTCGCGCAACGGTTCATCAGGGACGACGGGCAGGTCCGGCGTTATTCCAAGGGCGCTTTCCCTCAGGAAGTGAGCGAGCGGATTCACGCCGGAGCGGGCGATTTCCGGATTTCGCGCAAGGTAAGCCCTTGTGTTAAAGAGAGGGCTTGGATTGCACCCTTTGTTCGCTCCCTGGCGGATATAGTGGAGCAGAGGATTCAAATTTTTGGAAATCTTGGACTTATATTTTTCCAAGTACCATGTGGTTTGGAAAAACCGATTGGGATCGCACCCTTGGTTGGCTCCCTCGCAAAGATAATGAAGGGTCGGGCTAAGATAGGAGCCCGGGAGCCGTTCATAGCGTTCTCTATACCAAGCGATATCCACCAATCCCCACCGGGCCAGTTCGCGAGCCTGCCGGCGGATTTCCCGCTTGCGGCGCGATAACCCCAGAAGGACAGCAAGCTGGATCATAAGTGCGGATGACTCTTGGGGGATCGAGCAGAGCCGGCCCAAAAAACGCATTCCCAAAACGAAATTCCAAGCTTTGCTGGTTTTGACCGATTTGAGTTCGGCCTTTAGACGTTGCTCCTCCTGGGTGGCACGATCAAGTTGCGCTTTCGCGTTTGACCGCTGAAGGGTGAATGCATCAATTGCCGCCGCCTGGCGTTCGAGCTCGGTGAAAACACCCCGGACCTTTCCGGAATGGATATAGGCAAACGAAATGTTACTGCCCAAAGCGTGGTAAAGCGCCCGGATCTCTTCGCCAGCACTGGCTGCGGCTTCGAAAAAAGAGCGAAGGCGTTCCGGAAGCTCCGGACCCACCCCCAGAACCCCCAGGCCGCTGCCATGGACGAACTCGAAACTTGGCCATTTTTCCTTGATCTCATCCCATAATTTATACACCCCAAAATTCCGATCCCGCACGGCCGTATCGTGAAAAAGAACCACCGCTCGGGAGGATAATTTCGGGAACCACTTCTCGAAATCGTGGGCTACCGCGTCATAGGTGTGGCAGCCGTCGATGTGCAAGAGGTCGATCGAGCCGTCCGCGAAACTGGCAAGCGCTTCGTCAAAGGTTGACCGGATCAGGGTGGAAAATTCGCGGTAATGCTCGTGGTTGTGGGCGGAAACCTCGGCAAAAACATTCTCTCCGTAACGGCCAGCGTGGTCATCGCCTTTCCAGGTGTCCACGGCGAAACACTTGGTATCCAAGCCATGGCCCTTCACGGATTGGCACAACGCCATGTAGGAAGCTCCATGGTGGGTTCCCAATTCCACGACGAGTCGCGGCTTGGCCGCTTCCACGATCCAAAACGCAAAGGGAATGTGCTCAAGCCATGCGGAAATCTTCACCCAAAGCGGCGTCCAGAAGATCGATTTCGAAATGAAAGCTTCCAGCCCCGGATGATCGGGACTTCGGGAGGTCAGCGGTTCGGGCATGGTTTCCGATTTTGCTGGGCATCACCCTTGGCGTCAACCAGAGTTTCCCGACCGGTTCGCGTGCGGAGCTCGATGAGAGAAGTGGCAACTCCCTGATCACTTCTCAAGATTCCTTCGCAAGTTTAGAGAATTCCCACTCCTTTCCTCATTCCCGGGACAATTTGCTTGAAAACCGCCCCTTCTTCACTTTTAGAAAGCTCCATTCAATGAAGCATCGAATTTTCCTCCACCCCCGTGCCGGACTCGCAAATCGTCTGCTGGCTGTCCTTTCCGGCATTCGCCTGGCCGAACTATTCGATCGCGAGCTGGTCTTGGTTTGGCAGCCCAACAGTGCTTGTTCTTGCAAATGGTCCAGTCTTTTTGCCACTGAATTTGAAGAAGCGGAGTTTAAGAGTCTCAAGATTCCAAAAGAAAAACATCTGGTCATCGACGCCTCGGATGTGCTGCATCGCGGCCAATCTCCTCTTATCAATATTGAGGATATGAAAGGGGATATCTTTCTTTCCAGTAATTGCATTTTTTCATTTCAGGGAGACTCGCGACGGGGAGCCGGTTTTTGGGTTTACGAGCCCATCCTGGTCGATCTCTCCGCCCAGTTTCAAAGGCTGCAATTGCAAGATTATGTAGTCGGGGAGGTGGACAGGATTCGGTGTGCCATAGCGGGAAAAAAGACGATCGGTCTCCATGTGCGCCGTGGAACTTTTGACAGGGAAGTCCATCAAGCTGCCTTCGGTAAAATCACGGATGAGGTTTATGAAAAAGTGTTGGCCAAATACCTGCTTGATGGAGCCTTTGAGCAGGTATTTCTAGCTTCTGATTCGGTGGAGTCCGATGCGAGAATCTCGGCAGGCAGCCCGGCAGGCGTCATCCGCCACGAAAAGCGCAGCTATGCGAAGAATAGCTCCGAGGAAGCAATCCAAGATGCGCTGGTCGATCTCATGGGATTGGCACATTCAGATCAAATAATCGGAAGCGCCAGCAGCAGTTTCTGTTATGTCGCCTCAATGTTTAGATTGATTCCCTATACAGCGATTCTTAATCCCAAACACGAGAAGATTGATCTGGCCTCTCATTATTATCTTTCTGAAGGAAAAACTTTTAGTCATCGCTCCAAATTATCATCCCTATTCTTGGGAAATAGTCAGACAATTGACGCGAACCCAAATTTCCAGCCCATAATCGAAATCGTTCATCCTTCGGAGGGAAGAGCCCACGAGGTGAATGCCGAGCGGATTTTTGATCTTCAGACAGCTCTGAACTTGGAGAAGAAAAAGTGCTATGAGGCGGAGAAGAAAGCCAGAGCCGCCAGTAAGGTGATCTCGAAAATGAGCACTCTTGTGGAGCGAATGAGCCAAAAGCCTTCATTTAAGCTACTTTGCAAAATAGGGGGGCAGCGGAAATCATGGGACGAGTTGAGGAAGAATCTGGGGAAATGGAACCGGAATCAAAGCACAGGGAAAACCAATTATTCCGTCCCCTGCAACCCTCAGCTTCTCAAACCAGCAGAACCTGTCCCGCCGACTTGCGAAGAGACTCAGTCAACACCAGCTTCCGTTGCCATCGTCGTTTGCGTTCATAACGCTTTGAAAGATACTCAGGCGTGTCTTGCATCGCTCATCGAACGAACGCCTCAGTTTCAACTATTTCTGGTAAATGACGGTTCTGATGTGGAAACCACAGAGTTCCTCCGGGACTTCGCGTCCCATGATCCCGAACAAGTGCTGCTACTCGAATCCGGTACGGCGGAAGGGTACACAAAGGCCGCAAATCGCGGATTGAGAGCATCGATGGCAGCCGATTATGTGGTGCTTCTAAACAGCGATACCATCGTGACAGAAGGATGGCTCGATCGGCTGCTCGCGTGTGCCCGGAGCAATCCCCGGATTGGAATTGTCGGGCCGCTTTCAAATGCGGCCAGCTATCAGTCAATCCCGGAAGTTCATGGGCCCGATAAGGACTGGGCGGTAAATCCCCTTCCTGAAGGGAAAACGCCCGATGATATTGCCCGCATTGTGTCTGTGGTCTCCGCGCGGCGTTATCCTACCGTTCCATTTGTCAACGGCTTCTGCTTTCTTATCAAACGCGAGACAATTGCTGCGGTTGGGTTTTTTGATGAAGAAGCTTTTCCCGAAGGCTACGGTGAGGAAAACGACTACTGCCTTCGAACGATTGACGCAGGATTCGAACTGGCGATAGCCGACGATGCCTACGTTTTTCACGCCAAATCCAAGAGTTTCAGTCATGAACGACGCAAGGTCTTGGCCGCCAAAGGGAACACCACCCTCAAAGCGCGCTACGGAGAAGATCGCATGAAACAGGGCGGCTCCATGTTCCTTATAAACCCCGTCCTTAGGGAGATGCGCAAATTGACTGGAGGAATACTAAAACAGTGGCCCCGCTGGGAGCAGGACCGGGACAAGGTGCCGTTTCGTGTATTGTTCCTTTTACCTTCCAGAGGGCAGGGCGGCGGCAGCTATTCAGTAGTTCAGGAAGCTCAGGGACTGCTGGCGCGCGGATTATATGTTCAAGTTGCCGTGAAATGGAGAGACTATCAAAGGTTTCAGGAGCATTTTCCCAATTACTGGAAGCACCTGTTTGTGCCGTTTGACGGGGTGCCGGATTTGCTTCGTTTCGCGGGTGCTTTTGATTTTGTTATCGCGACAACCTTTCGATCAGTTTCGCTGCTTAAAGCAATCTCTTATGCCTATCGGAACATCATCCCGGCTTACTATGTTCAAGACTATGAACCTTGGTTCACGGACATCGGCACGGATGGTGAAAGCGAAGCCATTGCCTCTTACAAGCTTGTTCCCGGTGCGATCCGGTTTGCCAAGACGCACTGGCTTTGCGAGACCGTTCACAAATTGCAAGGCGTTCCCGTCCACAAGGTGGTTCCCAGCCTTGATCATGAAGTCTATTACCCAGGCCCTTCCTGCTCTGGCAATGGTCCGGTTATCGTCGCCGCGATGGTGCGCCCCCAGTCTGCGCGGCGGGCAGCCCGCGAGACGATGGAGGTGCTTGGAAAAATCAAAAAACGCTTCGCGTCCAAGGTATGCATCAAGATTTTTGGCTGCGAAGCTAAACACTTGAAGGAATTTGAACTCCCCACGAACTTCGACTTTGAATCCGCGGGTATCCTGGTCAGGGAAGAAGTCGCGGAACTCTTGAGGCAATCAAACATCTTTGTTGATTTCTCTACTTACCAGGCCTTTGGACGAACAGCGCTTGAGGCGATGGCCTGCGGATGCGCCACCGTGGTGCCTGCATTGGGAGGCACGTCTGAGTATGCGCGTCATTTGGAAAATTGCCTCGTGGTGGATACATCTGATCTCAAATCCATGTTCCAAGCGACGGCGCAACTGGTCTCAGACTCCGACCTGCGAAAACAAATTGTTGCCGCGGGATTAAGGACTTCGGCAAGTTACGATATCGCCAGGGCCGTTCAGTCAGAGCGGGCGCTTTTTCAGTCCATTCTTGATGCGCGCCGGGAAATCCCACAGCCCGGCCAAGATGCTGGCCGGACCAAAAAGCTTCGGATCACCGAGAAATCGAAATTGCTGTTTTTTACATGCTGCTCTGCCGACGATCTTGACTTTGTTCCGCTCTTTGCGCTCTCGGCATTGCTCCATAACCCCGATTCGATTGTCGAAGTCGGAATCGAAGATTCCGCCGCACCCGCAATCATTCGGGACAAAGCCATTTGCCTGATCAGAGCGATTTTCGGAGAGGAATCCCTCCTCGTGCGAGCCGTCACATGGAAAACCCCACAGAATGCTCGCATTCAGGCAAAGACCGCCCGGTTCATCAATCATCCCGCTATGCGGTCCGATTATGTCTGCATCGTCGGGACGAACCTGATGGTCCTGGAGTCCGGCATTGTTGATGCTCGATTGGCGCAAGCATCAAGCGGTTTGGAAAGCCATCGCAATGAGCGGACGGATGGAACCTATTTTGCGGAGTATCGAATGCACTATCCTTTGCCCGATTTTAAAAAGATCGATTTTGCCACCGCCTCGGGCGACATCGTGCTGGACGAGATTATTCGCCAAAAAGGCTGCTTACCTTACTGCTGGAACCCCGTCCGTGGAATTCGCCTGTCACCCCAAAGTAGCCCATCGTTTCAAATTGAGAACGGTGACGACACAGGGAAGCTTTCGGTCGAATACTGCGCGTTTCGATCAACTCGGGAGTTTAAGGTCTTGGAACCGCTGCTTTCGCAAAGAGTGAAAGGGTGTCTGGAGCAACTCGATCAGGCGTTTTCGAAGATTAATAATTTAGGGCTTATCTCCCGCTGAATTCGGAAGATGGTTGGTCCGGGTTGCCCAGGAACGACCTGCCCCTACCGGGGCAAGTCAACCCATGGGTGTCGTACCCGAATCTGTTCCACCACACGTTTTTGGACCTCTCTTGCATTGATCTTCTCCAGTAACGACTTCCCATGATCGCGGTATAGGGCTAGGATTTCTCGCACCCGGCACGCTCGAAATCCAAGTTCCACAAACCGGCACCAGAGATCATAGTCCTCCCACCCTCCTGGCACTTCGCCCAACTGATAACCACCGGCCCTTGCCCACGCCGAACGACGAATCATAGCTGTGGCGGCAATGTAGTTAAAGTTCGCAAAGAGGATCGGATGCCATTCCCGGTCACTCACTGTGCTTTGGGTGTTCTCGAATTTGCGGATTAAGGGATAAACGGCAGCGGCCCCGGTACGGGTGATTTCAGCCAGGCAGCGCTCCAAGCATTTCGAAAGCAACAAGTCATCGGCATCGAGCACCATGACGTAAAGAGCGTCGGTGAATGAAAAGCCTGCGTTGCGAGTCAATTCCACCCCCGAATTCACTCGATTTCTTAAAAGTGCGATATGGGTAAACGCGCTTTTGTTTTCTTGGATCCACTGTTCCGCGATGCGCAAAGAATCATCCGTCGAACAGTCGTCTACAACAATAAGATCCCTTTTAGTCAATGTTTGCGCTTTGACCGATTCGAGAGCCCTTTCGACATAGGCCCCATAGTTGAAAAGTGAAACCACTACGGCGACCGCAGCTTCTCCACGAAGTCCCGATTCGAAGATCACGTCGTATTCAGGAATTCGCGGAGCTGGCAGACTGGGAGTTTGAGCGCGGAGCAGTTCCAACCGGAATGCGTTGGACTCCCGCTCGCCGCCATTGAGTATTTGCTCGAACATATTGCTGACCAATTCAGCGCGGCGTTCAGGGCCGTAGCGCCAGTAAACGTCATCGAACGCCGCCTTCCCGATTTGAGCCCGCATTTGCGGTTCCGTCACGAGTAGCTTGAGCGTTGTGTGCCATTCCTCGGAATTGCTCGCAAGGAAACCAGTCTCTCCATGCCGAATCGAAGTGGCGAAGGGGACGCTCGGAGAGGCGATGGTAGGGATGTTAGCCAAGGCAGCTTCAAAGTATTTGAGCTCGCTTTTCGCCTCGCAAAACGGGTTCCCATGCTCCAGGGGAACGAGGTTGACATCGAAGCGCGAAATGGAATTGGGCAACTCTCGAAGTGGCACGTATGGCACCCATTCGATTTGAGCCTCCAGCCCGGTCAGTTCCGGAAATTCGCTTGGATCGAGGCACAGGGGATCTTTTGCAGCTTGATCGCGAAAGAGAACCAAGCGGCATTCGGGATGTTCCCGTAAAATCCGGGCGATGGAGGCGGCGGCACACGCGAAATCTTTCTGATGAGTGCGCGTCCCGCCGGCATAGCCTAGGCGAATCAACCCATCGCTCGGTTCCGAACGCCGCAATGCCACGGCACGCCTGGTGCGGAGATAGGTTTCTTCATCAAAACCGTTAGGCAGCACATACCCCGGCTTAGGCAGTCTTCGCAAGGCGGACGCAAGCGGAGCTGTCGGCGCGGTGAAGTAGTCAGCGGCAACTGCGCTCTTGCGCATCTGGGCGAACGTATTAGCGTAATCCGATTCCTTGCGGTTACGGAAGCGGATGCCGTCAATCAGATCCGCCTTTGCAAGTTCTGGGATAATCATCAAGTCATCGAGATCGAAGATCACCTTGGCTCCGCTGGCTTTCGCGATAGCGTAAACTTGCTCAACGAGTTTGTTCCATACGGTTCGCCAGAGGACAATGGCCGAAGCAGTTTCCAGTAATTTAATGGAATGCGGAACATCCTTTACATCAATCACATGGACGTCATAGTCGCTCTTGCTTAGTGCGTTTGCGTACATCTCAACTCGGTAAATGTGTCCGGGTGTCTTCGGTCCAGCCGAAACATAAACCACACGGGGTTTGGACGTGCTCTTCGGAGTTGATTCCGCGCTGGAAGAGTCAACGGTTGCCGAGGGCGAATCCACCTCGGGTGTAGTTGCCTTTTGGTTAAGAAAATGGGCCAGAGGATTTGACCCGGCGCTAATTTCCGGATGGCGGGCAAGATACGCTCTAGTGTTGAACAATGGACTTGGATTGTACGTCTTTTTGGCTCCTTTGCGAATATAGTGGATCAGGGGATTTAAACCGGCGGGGATTGATGCCCGATATTTTTTTGAATACCATTTGGTGTGAAAGAATGGATTTGGGTTGCATCCTTCCTTCGCGCCATTCTTGAGATAGTGAAGAACTGGGTCGACGTAGGCACCCACGAGCCGCTTATAATTTTTTCGATACCAGTCGACATCCAACAGCCCGAGTCGGGATATCTGCCTGGCTTGCCTGCGCAGGTCACGTTTCCTGCGCGAGAGCCCCAGAAAGACAGACGCCATGAAGACGAGAAAAGAAGCCTCTTTTCTGCTCGTACAAAGCCTGCCAAGATAACAAATCGCCGATCCGATCCTCCAGGCATGGCTGGCTGTCATTAAAGCAATTTCAGCGCTGATTTCCCGCTGTTTCCGCAGGGCGTCAGCGAGTTCGCTCTTTGCGGTCGAATGCTGAAGCGCCAATGCGTCGAATTCTGACACAGTCCGCTTCAGTTTTCTTTGAAATTGTTCGAGCTTCTGAGCGTTGCGTTCCCTGGCCTCGATCGCCTTTTGCAGTTCTGTTTCGCTGTTCATTCGGATTCCGATTGCAAAGGCCTATTTGCGGCCCAGTATCAACACGCGGATGTTATTACCGCGGTACATGCCTTTGTGCTGCGAGGGCGATTTTAGCCCAAAGGCAGCTTCAACTTGCTGCTCGTCAATCGCTTTGGAGAGATTCTCAATGCTGCCGAGGACGCGAACCCGGTCCTGCGTTTCGCAAACAAATTTTGCTGTTACAAACCAATCCGCGCTCCCGTCGCGGATTCGCTTTGCGATTTGGTCCATGGAGCAGACTAAAACTTTTCCGGGAATGCGTTTGAGTTGGTCTGGATGAAGAACCAGTTCCTCGGAAACGGCGGTTTTTTCCCCCTTCCTTGCGTGATGGGCCAACCAATCGATCGCTTCAACACGACTGTCACGCTCGGATCGGCGTGTTTTCTCCCAACGCCATAACGAGACGGAAGGGGCTGCCAAAGAAAGCGTAGCGGTTACCGCTGCCATTCCAACCGCCAGCCGTCCACTGAATCCAAAAAGAAATGGGAGTGCGGCAGCTATAACACATCCGAGCAACACGAGCGGTTCGAGATTTCGGAAGGGTTGGTAAGAGGCATGCATCAGCGGTGCCAGAAATACCAAGGCATACAAAATCCAACCTGCGGCAACCCAGCGGCTTTTCGGGCGGACCAACAAAACAACGAGACCAGTCGCGGCTAAAATTGTAAGCCCCAGCCCAACTTCGTTCGATGTGATAAGCGAAGTGCCGTAGCCCGCAGAGGTCTTGCCGGAGTACTTTCCCGCTTCAACAGTGATTGCCCTGGCTACCTTGCCCGTGCGAAACAGCAGCGCCGGCATGCCGAGAAGCATCCCTGCAAAGAGCCCTGCCCCGGATGCGCCGAGCAGCACGGCTTTTTGGCGCCAGGATACCGAAAGCGCCAGGACCACCGGGACCAATGCCAAAATGACCGCTCCGGAGGGGTACTTGGCGGTAAATGCTAAGCCAGCGAAGCCCCCGCAAAGCGTGGCCCAGAGCCATTTTCGTTTTTCGTCGGCGCCCGTTTCAAAAGCGGCATTTAAGGCGGCGAGGGAAAAAAAAGCAGCGACAGTATCGACAATTACAATGCCTCCGCGTTCCACCAGCGCCGGAGTCAGCGCGGCAATCAGTGCTGCAAAAACAGCCGCTTTTTCGCCAGCAAGTTTGCGGGCCAGTCGTGCAGCCAACCAAATTCCGCCAAGGCTGAGGGCCAATACGACGATTCGCCCAGCAAGCAACAATTCCACAGGGGCAACCAAATCGTAGTACCGGGCGGAATTTGCCGGAATTTCTAAAGGCTGTCCATGGATAAGCCAGTAAAACGGCTTCAGGATGAAAACCGCGGCCGAAATGAGATAAATGGTAAGGCTGGGATAGTTGTACCAACCGGGATCCCAAGCTCCATCGCGAACGACATGCATCACCCGCTGCAGGATGTGCCCCTCATCCACGTAATTCAGGTACGGCAGCGCGGCGGTCACAGATGGCCAGCGGAGCCAAAGCCCCAGTAACAGGCAAAGCAGAATCAGGCCGTTGCAGGCAGATCGTGATCTGGGCAGATTCATATTCCAAAGATCTGCGCGCAATCATCAAGCCATGCGTCCAAGAGCGGCATTTCACCCATCCCAATATACCCTTTCTCCGTGAGCGCCGCGTAGGCGCGACGGAGATTGCCGGAGATCGCGTCGGATCCGGCAGCAAAGTCGATCGATTCCAGCGTCTCGCAAATAGCGCGATTATGCAAATAGCCCGGGACTTCGTCTTGGAAATCCCTCATAAGGTTGTGCTCGTTTCGTTCCTGACACACGGTCGGTTCATGGAAGAGCAGAGACCATTCATTGGTCCATGCCAGGCGTTGGGCGACAAAACTGCGCCAGATGTCCGTCATCCGAAATGAGCAGAACGCCGGCAAATAAAGCAACGGAAATGCATCGCGCCACCAAGTGGTATTTTGGCTGTTAAAGGGACACCACGCGCCAGCGCTCAAAGCCAGTCGCCGGTCATCGCGGAAGTTCTGCGGCAGGGATAACAGCAACCGGTAGATGGCATCCACGTCCGGATTTTCATCGGCCAAGCCTTGTTGGATCGGACAATCAACGGTGCGCTGGGGGAGTGTCTCGAAGTCCGCAAGCGCGGTGTTCACTTCGTCCAGTGGGAGGCCACGGGGCCAGATCTGGTTATCGCTGAAATAGCGATACGCGTTCACCCATCCTGATTCTCCAAATGCAGCCGCCTTGCTGCGTCGGAGCCTGGGTTGCCAAAAACCCTCGCGAGGGAAATTATCGTCATCGGTTTCAATGATAATTTCCGCGCCGGATTGCATGGCCAGCAAGTAACCGATGTTTTTGCGGGCATAGTGGCGGGTGGGACATGCACCGGCAAATTTGAAATCGAGTTTGCGCTGATCGGCCAGACCATAATATTCGCACCCCTCGAGTGCAAAATCGGCCGGGCTTTTTTCATCGCCGATCGCGATAAAACGGATTCCGTTTTCCGCAGCCCCGCTTGCCAGGGCTTCAAGAACAGGGTTGGGCGGGGAAATGGTGGTGACAACGAGGGCGATTTTTGAGTTTTCCATGGTCCTTAATGATTACCGGTCAGGCGTTGACGAAAAAGGCGCCAGAGATTGGTGAAAGCGTCCGATATGCTCGCCTGATTCACATCGTGGCTGGCAGCGCGATAAAGGATGGGCACTTCAGCAAACCGGTACCGGTGGCAGTGGGTCTTGATCTCCGTTTGGAAAAAGGGGCCGCGCGCCTTGATAAGCTCGACCACGGAGGCAAGCACTGGTGCGCGAAAAAGCTCAAAGCCGCTGGTCATATCCGAAAGTCGGGTGCCGAGCAGCGAATTCGCCAGAAGCGTTCCCCCAAAACTCACGATCCGGCGTTTCATGGAACTATCCTCAATGCGCCCTCCCTTGGCAAATCGCGTTCCAAAAACGCAGTCATAGCCTTCGCGCATTTTATCGAAAAATTTTGGAATATCCGAGGGTTGATGGCTGAACCCGGCGTCGATCTCCAGAATCCAGTCGCAGTTGGCTGCGAGCGCGGCGCGAAAGCCATTTACGTAGGCATCCACCACACTGCGGTTCTCGGGGATCCATAGTGGCCTGAGCCGGGGTTCGTGCAGGGCGAGCTCGTCGAGCAATGCGCGCGTGCCATCGCGGCTCACGTTGTCGAGAACACAAAAAAAGCTGACTTTCTTGAATCCCCCGCACTGTGCCAAAACTTCGATGACAAAGCTTTTCGCCGTTTCCACCTCGTTTGCCATTGGACACACGATCCCCAAATGAACCGCAAAGTCGCCGTTAGTCAGTTGATCTGCCATTTTTTCGCAGTTTTTCTTTCACAGGGCGGGCCGTCAAGTTTCATTATAAGCACCCCCACTATAAGCTCGCCATGGGTCCAGCGTGAACGCCCGGCGATGACGTGATTCAGCCAGGTTCAGATCAATTCGCAAACAAGGCTCTTTCCCGAAGACATGCGAATGGGCCGAATTTGGCTTGTGTCCGCTCTCTGCCATGATCAGGCTATGTCCTATAGGATTTATCGACATGTTATTTCAAAGTTGGCTATCAAGGGGGGAATTATGGGTTGGGGCGTCCTGGAAACGGCTCCAGGAATTCGTTCTCAGAACGAGGGAGGAACATGCCAGGGCATTCCGGATCGTGGAAATTGTCGCCGCGGCGGCCATCATTCTCTCCGCGCTCTGGATTTTCGTCTTGATCAGCAAGGAAATGGCCGCCACTTCCCTGTGGTTCGACGAACTCCGCTCCATCTTTCGCTTTACCGCAAAAGGCCCCGTTACGGTCGCCACGGACTATAGCATTCCGGCAAATCACATCTTTTTCAATCTGATCAATTCGCTGACGCCGGGTTCAGCTTCAATCGTGCCGTGCAGGGCGAGGATTTGGTCGTTTGTCGCTGTTGCTTCGACACTCGGCGCCGGCTTGTCCTTTTTTGTCCGGCGGAAGCAATATTTGGAAGGAGCGCTCTTTATTCAGCTTCTTGCGGCAAATCTGATTGCATTGAATCTGTTGTTACAGGCGCGGGGCTACGGGTTCATCACCCTTGCCGGTGTCCTCTCCTGCCTCGCCACCGTGGCCTATTTCGAGCGTCGCGCCGGCTGGACCTTCTTGGCGGTTTCGGCATGCACCGTTCTAGGCACCTACACCGTCCCCAGTTACTTGTTTTTCGCGGGGCCTCTTCTGTGCATCCTGTGGATCAGTTCACGCGATGCCCGATGGTTTTACGCCGGACTCGCCTCGGTCCTGGTCATCGGCATCATACACATCCCCGTCGCGTCGCAGATGTTCGGGTGGATGAATAGCTACCAGGAGCATTGGGGCCGGGAGTACTCGGACTTTAATGCCGTGGGCCGAACGCTCCAGCAATATTTGATAGATTGGCCGAATTGGGCGCTCCTCTTGCTCCTGATGGGCATCTTCTTTCCCTACGCCTACCTGAGCCGCAAAAAGCCGGAAAATCAGGCGGGGCGCATCATTCTCGCTGCGAGTGTCTTCTTTTTTGTAGTCATCCTGAAAATGCAAACGCCGCCGGTGCGAACCGCCTGCTTCGTTACGTTCTCCCTGACGATCGCGGGATTGCTGGCATTTACCCAACTCCTTCCCGGCTTATTGCGCCCCACGGTCTCCTTGCTGTTGGCGGGGGTGATTCTCTTCAGCAATGTCCGCGCCATTGCGGCGTTTCGATTTCAACCTTTTGAAAATTGGATGGGGTATGCTGATTACGTCCATAAATATTACCCGCCGGGGACGAAAGTTTTTACAACCGCCAAGAGTTTCCAAGCCGCCGAAGGGTATTTGGGACCCGCTTACCCGGTGGTGAACACCTTTGATCCCCTGCTATTTGATAAACAGAAAATGATCATAGGCGTCTCCTCCTTGCTGCAGAATGAGAAGATGGCGCCTGCTCAAATCCCCGCCCACAGTTGGAGTCACCACATCACACAGATACGCAAGTTTCTGATCGAGATCTACGGTCTGATCCCGCCGAACCACTACATCAAAAACGTGAGCATCGCGAACACTGTGGCCCCGCAATGCACAGACCGCGACTCTGGAACATCATGGAATTGGCCGATTAAAGGCAGAACCAGCAACGTGCTGCCGCTTGAAATCACCCCCATGCCCCAACGCTCGTACAGCCGATTGAAGATCGTTTGCAAGAAGGGAGATCTCCCGGTCAAGTGCGTCGTATCCGTGCAGCGCAAAGGTAAAATGAAGCGTATCCCTGCTCACAAAGTGGTCGAGGAAACCGACTTTTTGGATATTTATCTCGACCCGGGAGAAATCAAAAAGATCCGGGTTGAACTTCAGACGAGCGTTGAAAATCAACCGATCAATGTCAGCGAAATGTGGCTCACGCCGCAGTAGCGATCTGGTGTAGCGGCTTTTCAACTATTTCTCGGGATTCTTCTCTAAACAACCCTCCATTGTGCCATGAGACAACCGAGGCGCTCGCTTCGGGGCGGCCCTCGCCAATGGCTTACGATCAATCCCGCCTTTTTTCCGACACCCGCTTCGGGGTGATTTGAACCCGAACTCCGAAGCCTTCTCTCTGAAAACAACACACAATTTGGCGCAGGGTCCGGCGTTTTTGTAGCCGCCCCGCTCAGTCGGGGCGGCGATGTGGACC
>JBAXSN010000289.1:0-1009 GCA_037130675.1 Verrucomicrobiota bacterium | reverse complement strand
CCGGCGGCGAAAGCCGCAGCTATCCTGTTTTCTTCATGGCTGCGCGGATCAGCCCCCAAGGGCGACCTTAAATTCAGGCAGTCGGGCCTTTGTTACCTGGATTGCATGAAATGATGAGATAGATTCACCGGATGGCACGCTTCTTTGAACGCGGTGGAGTTTGGGTTCTGGGCCAAAGCGTCTTGCTCGGAGCGGTCGTGTTGCTGGGAGTCTTTTTTGGCGGAAGCAGATTTCCGGCTGCGGTCGTTCTGCTGGGAGCGGTTTTGATGGCGGTTGGAGCGGGCGTCGCCCTCGTGGGAGCGCTGGGGCTGGGCCGGAATCTCACCCCCTTTCCCAAGCCGGCGGAACAGGCGCGCTTGGTGCAGAACGGAATCTACTCGCTAATTCGCCACCCGCTTTATACCAGCGTCATTTCGGTGTCGATCGCCTGGGCGCTGCTTTGGCAGAGTTGGCTTGCGCTGCTGGTTGCACTGGCGCTGATTCCCTTTTTTCATTCAAAAGCGCGCCATGAGGAACGGTGGTTGCGGGAGAGATTTCCCGAGTATGCCGATTACGCACGGCGCGTTAGGCGCTTCATCCCCTGGCTATATTGAGGGGCGTTATTCTCTTGCCATGACATTCTCCCTCGCACTCGCTCTCCTTCTCGCATCGTTCATCGGTCTTTCGCTCGGTTTACTCGGTAGCGGCGGCTCGATCATCACGCTGCCGGTAATGGTTTACATCGCCGGGATTCCCGTTAGCCAGGCGGTCGGAATGTCGCTGGTGGTCGTGGGCGGAACCAGTGCGGTGGGCAGTTTCCTGCGGTTCCGGCAAGGAGAGTTTGCTGGCCGGGCCGCAATTCTTTTCACCGTGAGCGGGATGATCGGGGCTTTTTTTGGTGCGAAGTTGACGCACCTCGTCGAGCCAAAAACGCTGATGCTGCTCTTCGGGGGTCTAATGCTGATTGTCGGAGCGCTTTTACTGCGGAAACGCGCCGTGGCGGCTGCGCCAAAGTCATGCCATCTGGTTC
>JBAXSN010000288.1:0-1056 GCA_037130675.1 Verrucomicrobiota bacterium | reverse complement strand
ATGATCACAAGTGACCCGGACATCTTCGCCGTGGGCGATGCCATCGAAGTCAAGGACTTTGGAACCGGCGAGTGGAGCTTGATTGCGCTGGCCGGCCCAGCCAACCGGCAGGGCCGGATCGCGGCCGATGTGATAGCCGGGCGCGATTCCCGTTACCGGGGCACCCAGGGCACCTCGATCATCGGGCTGTTCGGGGGCGCCGCCGCCTGGACCGGCGTCAGCGAGAAAACTCTCAAGCAACTCGGCGATGATGATTACGAGAAGATATACCTGTTCCCGAATTCGCACGCCGGATACTACCCGGGCGCCAAGATGCTCGGATTGAAGTTCATCTTCCGGAAATCCAACGGGAAAGTCCTCGGCGCGCAGGCGCTTGGCGAGGACGGTCCGGCGGTGGACAAGCGGATCAGCGCCATTGCCATGGCCATCCAGATGGGAGCGACGGTTTACGACCTCGAAGAAACCGAGCTTTGCTACGCGCCCCAGTTCGGTAGCGCGAAGGATGCAGTCAACTTCGCCGGGATGATAGCCGCGAATGTCCTTCGGGGCGACATGCCGGTCAGTCACTGGGACTCTTTGGACGGCGCCTTTCTCCTGGACGTGCGCGGGCCGGTGGAACTGACTGTGGAAAGCGTACCGGGCGCGGTCAACATCCCGCTGGGGCAGCTCCGCGCGCGCCTCGGCGAACTCCCCCGTGACCGCGAGATACACATCATCTGCCGCTCCGCACAGCGCGCCTATTACGCAACGCGCATCCTTTTGCAGAACGGATTCAAAGCCCGAAATATATCAGGCGGCACGCTGTCTCGCGCGATGTATTCTCTGGCTGAAGTGATTTTTTGAAAGCGCTTGATGGGAACGAATGAACCGTAAAACCGGTCATCTTCAAATGTCATGCTGGAAATACCGGCTCCTTAATTTGCGCAACTGATCACGGAACAGGGGAAACAAAGTTTCTATGGAGGACCATGAATTATGAGCAGTCATGCACAAGGGGACGTAAAGAAAAAAATAGTCAAGGAGTTCGTCGATTACTGGATCAATGTATTTTATCTT
>JBAXSN010000287.1:0-1080 GCA_037130675.1 Verrucomicrobiota bacterium | reverse complement strand
GTTTTGCCGGATCATTCGTCGGGGAAACTATACACCTGAGCACCGCACGAATTTCTGGCTCCGTAGTAGAAGCGGCTTCCAGCCGCTTTCCCTTGGAACGAAGCGGCAGGGATGCCGCTTCTACCACCCGGCGAGACCCTCGCCGCAAACCAAGTTTCAAGCTAGAAGAAGAAGCCAACCCTCGAAACGCCATCTCTCCACGTTGCCATTTGGCCCGGCAACGCCTAGAATTCCCGCTCGATGATCCACCTTTCCTTTCCCGAAACACGTGTGCTGGGCTGCCTCATGGAGAAAGAGGCGACGACTCCCGAGTATTATCCTTTGACTCTGAACAGCTTGCTCACTGCCTGCAATCAGACGACCAACCGCGAACCGGTGACGGCGCTGGATGATCGGACGGTTCAGGAGGCGGTCGATTCGTTGCGGGAGAAAAAGCTCGCCACCGTGGTGTTTGGGTCCGGCTCGCGGTCTCAAAAATACCGACACAATTTTCTGGATCACTATGAGCTCAACCGCCGCGAAACGGCGCTCGTTTGCGTGCTGCTCCTTCGGGGACCGCAAACCCCCGGCGAACTCCGGCAGCGCACCGAACGGATGGGCGGTTTCGCGAGCTTGGAAGAGGTGGAGAAATCGTTGGACGAACTCTCTCGCGGCGACGCCCCGCTCATCCGTGCGATTCCCGCCGGCCTGGGCCGGAAAGAAAAACGCTACGTCCATCTGCTCAGCGGGGAACCGTCGGAAAGTCTGCTGAACCCGACAGTTGGCCTTTCGTTCGCCTCCACGGCTCCGGTTCCCGCGACCCCTTCCCAATTCGAAACCGTTCAGGGGGAAATCGCCGCGCTCCGGGCGGAGTTGCAGGGATTGCGGGACGAGTTTATGGCGTTTCGGAAGCAGTTCGAGTAATCTGCTTCCGGTCGTCCTGGCAGTTCAGTCAGGATTGACAGGATTTAGAGATTTTCAGGATTTCGTTTCAACGACTGCCTTATCAATCACCGATTCGAGCGCTTTAATCCTGAGAATCATGTCAATCCTGACTTGAAACTTGGTTTGCGGCGAGGGTCTCGCCGGGTAGTAGAAGCG
>JBAXSN010000286.1:0-1185 GCA_037130675.1 Verrucomicrobiota bacterium | reverse complement strand
AGAGAGGGGACCACCCTGGGGTGTGCCTTCATCGGTCGACACCCGCGTGCCATCCGGCATCACGACTTTCGCCTTCAGCATCCGGCCGATCAGCTTCAGGATCCGAGAATCCGCGACCTTATGACCCAGCCGGCTCAAGAGCCGTTGGTGATGGACGCGGTCGAAGAACTTCGAGAGGTCGATATCGACCACGATCCCGTACCCGTTGCCGACATACTCCTTCGCCTCGGCGATCGCTGTGTGTGCCCCGCGTTTGGGGCGGAATCCGTGGCTGCTTGAATGAAAGGTCGGTTCGAGGATCGGCTCCAAGATCTGGAGCACGGCCTGTTGAACCCACCGATCAATCACGTTCGGAATACCAAGGCCGCGCTCCCCTCCGCCCGGTTTGGGAATCCAAACCCGACGGATGTCACCCGGTTGATACGTCCCGTTCAGCAGCGCACGGTGCAGACGCGGAAGAAGCGATCGGGCAGAGCCCAAGACCTCGTCCACGCTGCATCCGTCCACTCCCGGAGCACCCTTGTTGCGAACGACGTTCAGCAGGGCCGTCGCCAGGTTCGCTGGCGACGCCGCTGCCTCCAGCAACCGACTCGCGTCGGTCGCACTGGCGCCGAGATCGTTCACGGTCTTGCCATTCGCTGTACGCAGCAGGAAATCTCTGCCGCCGGATGCGTCCGACGGTCCCGACTTCCCGCCCCCTCGCGGGCTGGCGGCAAACGCGAATTGCAGTTGGTGTGATCTCATGCTTCAAAACCCATCGCCCCCTTCGCTCCACCCGCTTTCACGGGCTTCCTCGCTACTACGAGACGATCCGACTTCTCCCCTGGCATCGAGTTCGCGTCGTTGCCTTCGTGGCCTCTACCGTTTCCGGACCAAGGGAGATCTCTTGGGGTAAGGTATGAATGACTTCTCGCCGCCGCCGCCCCCACTACCGTCCTACCGCGATTGGATATCGGGTGTCGCGTTGCAAGGCACGCTTGCCCAGGCAGGCCGGCCTTACGGGGGTTCACTTGCGTTCGGTGCTGCGGTTCGCCTCGGGCTTCCATCCCACACGCCCTCACGGGAAAGGCCTCGGCTGTGCAATGCAAGCCTCGGTCTCGTGCAGCTGCCTCCGGCTTCTGGTTGCCTCCAATTGGCCCCATAAAGGACTTTCACCTTCGGTCATTCATCCATGCCCAACGCACC
>JBAXSN010000285.1:0-1207 GCA_037130675.1 Verrucomicrobiota bacterium | reverse complement strand
GCGCCTTCAGCGCTGAAAAAGGAGTCGACAAAATTTGATGCGTTTGCCCTGTCAATGGGGCCGCGGGCTTTCGCCCACGGAGACTCCACGCCGACATTGACGCCCTGCACCGCCAATGCGGCTTCAATGGGGCCGCGGGCTTTCGCCCACGGAGACGGCAGCTGGCGTTGCGGCGGCGGCGAAAAGCCAATACGCTTCAATGGGGCCGCGGGCTTTCGCCCACGGAGACTGCTGTGAATAACTTCCCGTTTGCCGGATGGCCGGGAGGCTTCAATGGGGCCGCGGGCTTTCGCCCACGGAGACGTCCGATCCCCGGAGCAAAACAAAACCAAAATTATGAGCTTCAATGGGGCCGCGGGCTTTCGCCCACGGAGACGCAAAAAGAAGCGCATGAGGCATACATGCGTGCCTTGCTTCAATGGGGCCGCGGGCTTTCGCCCACGGAGACCTTTGAGGGGTCGGCAACGTTCACGTCCATATCAACGGCTTCAATGGGGCCGCGGGCTTTCGCCCACGGAGACCATTTGCTGCACCGGTGATCGCTCGCCCGTCATTGTGGCTTCAATGGGGCCGCGGGCTTTCGCCCACGGAGACTGGACTTCGGATACAGGAGCAGCCTAAGCCGTAACTATTCAAAACCGGTTGATTTTTGAGGTGTTTTCAGCCGCAGCATGGCGGGCAAGAGGGTATTGCATTGCAATTGGGGAATTTGCTTAAAAGTTTCTCGTAAAGATTCCGCCACCAATCCCTTTGTTCCTGCGGCACGGCAAGCCGGATGGTGGTGCGTCCGCCCGTGTTGCTGATGATCCCCCCAGTGGTAAAGAGCCGGAAGCGCAAGGTCGCCGCCGTAACCCGGTCATCCAACCCAGATGCCTTTGGAAGAGCACGCAAAGGTTGTAGGCCATCACGGCGAGGCTCATCGCCGCCTCGGTGGCGGAAAACTTCTTCAGGCAAAGCTTGTCGAGGGCGAAGTCCATATCCAGTTGCTTGATCACCCCCTCGCATCCGGCTCGCGGATTGTAATCGCGCCACACAGTGATGGCGTCCACGGTTGCGGGCAGATTGGTCACGAACGCTTGAAAAGTGTAGCCCTCCACGTCGATAAGCTTTTTGCCCCCAGGACGTTTCTTTTCACACACCCGGTGTCGGATCAGGACCAGACGGCGAGCGTCTTTCCAGCCGATCTCCTGATGCCAGATCTCCGCCA
>JBAXSN010000284.1:0-1214 GCA_037130675.1 Verrucomicrobiota bacterium | reverse complement strand
AAGGGCTACGATAATCATTGTGATCAGGATCTGAGTTTTCATGGGCGAACGCCCAATATCCTGCCGCTGGCAGCAACCGAAACGAAAATGAAAAGTAAAACATTAGCTGAACGCCAGTCGGCAGCGATGACTTGTTCGATGTCTTTTGAATCCCTCGTTGCGAAACTTCTCAACGGGCGAATCTGGCACGACCTGAACAATATCGAGGGGTGCATCTTTGATCGACTCCAAGACCGTGGTCATGTCCGCACCATTCGGGGCATTGTGGTATGGACTCCCATCTCTGCAAATTCTTGGGAAATTAAAAAAGAGGCGTGTTCGGAACACGAGGTGGCAACGGTAACGGGAACCGATTCTAGAAGCGGCCCGGTGACAAGCTCAGCCACGCGGCCAATCGCAGCCGCCGACGATGGTTCGACTCCATCCGCCTCTCTTTCTTCATCGAACGCATAAGCTCATGGACGCCGACCTAAAGACTCTCGAAATCGCGCAGGACGCTCCTCGGCGTTCCATGCAGCGCCTTGTTCGGGAGTTTGTGGACGCTCGGATGGCGGACTGCATGGAGGTCATGGCGCAATATCCCGATGGACACTTCGACCTCGCAATCGTCGATCCCCCCTACGGCATCAACGTGGGCGACAACAAGAGCGGAATGGGGCGGCGGAAAGGCGACGCGAAAGCGAAATACAAGATGGGGGACTGGGACTCTCAGCCGCCGCCGTCCGAATACTTCTCGGAACTCCGCCGCGTCTCGAAGAATCAAATCATCTGGGGCGCGAACCACTACATCGAGCGCATGGCGTGGAACTCTCCCTGCTGGATCATCTGGGATAAGCTCTACTCGAACGACGTGAGCTTCGCGGCGGTGGAAATGGCGTGGACGAGCTTCCGCACCACGGCGAAAAAGTTTGAATGCACGCCGCTGCAAGCGGCGAGAATCCACCCAACGCAAAAGCCGGTAAAGCTCTACGACTGGCTGCTCGCCAACTACGCCAAGCCCGGCCAGCGAATCCTGGACACGCACATGGGAAGCGGAAGTATCGGCATCGCCTGCCACTACTACCGCTGCCCGCTGGTGACGTGCGAAATCGACCCCGACTACTTTGGGGCTGCTTGCGACCGCATCGAACGGGAGACGGCGCAGGCGGATTTCTATCTCCCGAACGTCTGAGTGATGCCAGCCGCGCAGTTGGGGTGAAGTTGCTTGGTTACAG
>JBAXSN010000283.1:0-1220 GCA_037130675.1 Verrucomicrobiota bacterium | reverse complement strand
ACCCAGGCCGCGCCATCCCCAATGAAAACCAATTTCAGCGCGCTTCCCATTCCGCGCCGGAAGGCTTCTCTGCGCAAAGAGCCGCCGAAATCCACAGCCGTTTGCAAGCTGGCGATGTAACTGCTCGAACCGGGATCGCGCATCGGCCGACCTTCTTCATCGATGCCCGATTGGGTAAAGACGCAGCCGAGCTTGACCTCTCGTGTTTTGGCGGAGCCGTCGGGTTGCTTACCTGCCACTCCCTGGAGTTCCTTTTTCATCATTGGAATGCCGGTTCCATCGCCGCTGACGTAGAGCACGTCGACCCCAGGCAGCCCGGAGTCGAAAGTTTCGGCTTCGAGAGTCTCGCGCAGGGATGGAGCCACCAAGTTGACCATTCTTTGGATCGCCCTCCCTTCCACCTTGATGCTTCCGTAAGCGAGCAGATCGCCACTGGCTGCCTCAAACGGGGTTTGAGCGCCCGCCCGGCACATCAACCGCGCCAGCGCCGGGGAATACCCCTCAATCAACCCCAAGGCATCATCGAGCGGGAAACGGCCCTCGGATTCGCCGCTCCCATGGTAATAGTTGCGCCGAACTTCCACCGCCCCAAAGATCGTTTCAATAACCTTGTGGCGATTGCGATAACACCTTTCCCCTTCCACCGCATGGTCGTTGGCCACCACGAGAACCGGGTCGTTAAGCAACCCTTCGATGATCGCTCGCCCGTCTTTTTGAATCGCTTCGCGCAGGCCAAACTCCAGCCATTCCATGTTGCCATGTCCGCCCTCGGCGAGGCGCTCCGCAGCCAAGCTCAGGAAAGCTTCGGTTTCTTGGAATTTCGCCGCTTCGATTTCGCAGCGTTTTTTTTAACCTCTGGAGCCATTTCGGAGCGCGTTTCAGCAACGGTAAGTTCGATAAAGCGGGTAGCAAGATTTTCGAAGTGCTGGCGCCCCTCTACGGCGGCTCGCAGTTCTTCGACTTCTTCAAGCGGCACTCGCCGACTCCTGTTTCGACCATCGACCCACTGCTGGTGTTTGTAGTAAGGACCGGTGGTTACCGCCTTGCCTCCAACGGTCTTGGAGCGGATTTCCTCGCCAAGGGTGCCGAGTTCCATTTTCTCAATTTGGCTCATTTCATTGAGGAGTTTTTGGCGTTGCTGCTGGATTGATGGGGTCATGAACCACAGAGGTTATGTCTAGCAGCTAGGCACTTCCAGCTCAAAATTTCAGAGAAACTTA
>JBAXSN010000282.1:0-1278 GCA_037130675.1 Verrucomicrobiota bacterium | reverse complement strand
TTTTTCCCGTTAAACCGTTAAAATGGATTGGTGCTGGTTGATCGGGCGATGTTCCAACATCGCCTGTTTGGATAATAATTCAAACCAACCAACACCATGAACGATCAGACAGGGACAGCGACACCGGCGCAAGCCGGGATTGAGGATTTTAACGGGATATTCCAGGAGCGGCTTCGCTGCATCGTGCGCGAGGGCCTGCTTTTGATGTTCGAGCAGGAGGTGACCTCTCTGTGCGGCGAAACCTATCGCCCGACAGAGAGCGTTCACCGGCGGGCCGGAAGCGAAATGGTCACCATCCAGACCACCTCGGGCAAGGAACGCATCTCGAAACGCAGGGTTCGCGAAATGCTTCCAAGCGGTTTGGAACGGGAGGTGAAGTTGAAGTCTTACAGCGAGGTCAAACGCCGCAAGGGCATGTTCGACGAGGTGCTTGAAGCGATCTGCCACGGGGCTTCAGGCAACGGCGTAGGCAAGATGCTGGGCGTGAGCGCCAGCACGGTCTGCGAGGGCTGGAAGGCCCGCAGCAAGGAGCTTCTTGATGAATTCCGGGGGCGCGATCTTTCGGAGATCGATGTAGTGGCGATGATGGTGGATGGGGTTTTCCCGGGCAAGGAAAGCTGCGTGGTTGTAGCGCTGGCCATCGACATTCACGGCCACAAACATCTGTTGGATTTCGAGGAGGGCAGCAGTGAGAGCGCGGAGGTGGTGAAGGGGTTGTTCACGCGATTGCATGCCCGGGGATTGCAGGCGGGGACGGCGCGCAGATTGCTGTTAGTGCGTGACGGCAGCGAGGCGATCGCCAAGGCGGTGCGGCATTTCTGGCCGGATGCGGTGCAGCAGGAATGCCTGGTGCATGTCGAGCGCGGGTTGTGCGGGAAGTTGTCCTGGAAGCATCACAATGCGGTGGTGAGGCGGATGAACCGACTGCGCGGGGTGCAGGGCGCGGAGGCGGGGGAAGAGGCTTTTGAGGAGTTGCTGAAATTCGTCAGGAGCAAAAACCTGGCGGCGGCGGAGGGTTTGGAGAGCCGCAAGGACGGGATCCTGTCGTTCCATCGGCTCAATGTGCCGGCGACGCTCAATGTGACGTTTCTGAGCACCAACCATATCGAGAACGTAATGCGCAACTCGCGCGGAACAATCGGCAAGGTGTGCCGCTGGAATGCGAAGACCGACCAGTTGTCGCGCTGGATGGGAGTGGCTCTGCTGCGGGCCCAGGAGGGCTTTCGGCGGGTCCGGGGCCACAAGGAGCTGGGTGCCCTGGCCGCCGCGCTTGGACGG
>JBAXSN010000281.1:0-1341 GCA_037130675.1 Verrucomicrobiota bacterium | reverse complement strand
CAGACCCTGCACCAAATTGTGTGTTGTTTTCAGAGAAGGCTTCGGAGTTCGGGCTGAAAGCGCCAAGTGGCGTGAGCCGGTGCCTCGCCGGATAGCGGACAAAAATGGGAGTTATGGGAAATATGGGAAGCATGGGACTGATCCCATAATTCCCATGCTTCCCATAACTCCCATTCCCTGAGCGCCGCCGCCAAGCCGCTACACAAACTGCTTCAGAAGCCGGTCCACCGATTTGCAAATGTCGTGGAGACCTTGCCGGTACCGGTTTGGCGGGACAACTTCGAGGAGTTTGGTTGATTCGGAGAGGAGGTTTCGAGCGGCGCTGATCGCGGACTTCAGCGCACCGCGTTTGCGGGTGGCGGTCACCAAATCGTCGATGCCCTGGCCCGAGAGGATCACCTCGCTCCACCGCGCCCGTTCGAGATCGGAAGAGTTTTGCAGCAGATGCATGATCGGCAGGGTCAGTTTTCCTTTCAGGAGGTCCGAGCCGAGGGTTTTTCCGGCTTTGGATTCATCGCCGGCGATGTCGAGGCAGTCGTCGTAAATCTGGTAGGCTGTCCCGAGCTTCAGGCCGAAGTTTTTCATCGAACTGATCACCTCAGGAGACGTCTCGTTCAAGAGCGCGCCGAGTTCCGTGGCCGCCGCGAACAGGGCGGCGGTCTTCATTTCGATGATTTTGAAATAGTCCGGCACGCTGAGGGCGAGGTCGAAGCGGCGTTGAGTCTGGATGATCTCCCCGGAGCAAACGTCGGCGGCGGCATCGGCGATGCGGCGGCTGATTTCAGCGCTGGAGAAATTCGTCGAGAGCTTGAGGGCGTGGGCAAACATGCAGTCGCCCAGCAAAACGCTGATGGCGTTGCCCCACTTGGCGTTGGCCGTGGGTTGTCCGCGGCGGATGTCGGCGCCGTCCATGATGTCGTCGTGGACGAGGGTGGCGGCATGAATGAGTTCCAGGATGACGGCCAGTTCGAGATGAGAATTGCCGATGGTTCCCGTGGCGCCCCCGGCGAGCAAGGTAAGAGCGGGGCGCAGGCGCTTGCCGCTGCTCTCGCAGGCATAGGCCACATAGCCCTCCACCGCAGGGTCGAACGCCCTGGCTTGGGCCCGGATGCGTTCTTCAACGCTGTTCAACGGAGCGTTGATAAGCTCGAAGGCCGCCTTGATTTCTTTCGGAATAATGTTGGCCTTCGCCTCGGCCCTCGAGAGGTGTTTCACGGGTTGCTGAAAATAAAGATCGCGCGCATAAAGTCAATGCGCGGGCCAGGGCAAACGCATCAAATTTTGGACGACTCCTTTTTCAGCGCTGAAGGCGCGACCCCATACCAGCCTTGGGCAACGCCC
>JBAXSN010000280.1:0-1361 GCA_037130675.1 Verrucomicrobiota bacterium | reverse complement strand
CTGCGATTCAGACAGTGGGGGAAGAAAACGGTGGCTGGCTGCGGCTTTCTGCGGGGAAGGCCGGTGGGCACAGGGGGATTCCGCATGGAAAACAGGGGGCGCGCAGAAACGGGGTTGAGGTCGTCCCCTAGCGGGATCTGGCGAGAGCGATTCCTGTGGAATTGGGGAATTACATCCCACAGCCTCTACTTGACGTTCTACGCTGCTTCACTGGATGAACCTTCGATCGGTTCGTTGTGGCGGGTGCGAGACGAGCCGCAGTCAAAAGCAGCTCTATTCCACTTCGATGCGATGAAGCGGTCAACTCGCCTCAGGAGCTGGCAACCCGGCACCCGAATAGCCCAATTATTATGCGGACTTGCGCAGCCACAAAACCTTGTAAAACGGGCATTCCCGGCAACAAGTCCGCATAATGCCTATGTCCGCATAAGGGCGCATTCGCGAGTTCTTGGTACTCGGGCGGAGCGCCGGTTTCCAACTGACTTGACGCGTCCCTAGCTGCAAGGGGTTCACCCAACCACACCCAGGGGCGCGGGGAACCAGCACTTCAGTGCCCCCGGCACGCCGCTTCAGCGACGCGGTTGGGCCAAGCTCCGCAGGAGCGCCACTACGTCTATAGCCATCCCCACCCCGGAGGCTCTCAGCCCAGCTCCGCTAGGAGCGGCAAGAAGGGCGATTCTGGTCCCCATAGACCGTCACCTGTCGCCGAGCCAGCTCTCAGCCATGCCGCTGCTAGCGGAGTTGGGCGGATCTTCTGACTCGTGCGGCTATAAACCGGGCGCTCCTAACGGAGCTTTTCCCAGCGCCGTCGCGACCTTTCCCGCGTGCAAAAGCGGCGTGTCAGCAGCGATCTCTGGCGGAGCATCAAGGACTCGCGAATGCGACCCAAAGCCTCCGCGAGGGGCTAATGCATTTGACTTCCATCCGACCGGATCACGTTCACGGAGGAGCGCGAATGTTAGCCAGCGGCGTGAGCCAGCTTTCTTCCAGGCGCCGAAACTTTGCCAAGGCCTTAGCCTGGGCTGCGGGCGCCATTTCCAACAGCTCCCGCGCGAAGCTCACCAAGGGCATTTGCGCATAGGCATGCTCGTGGTAGATGACCACGTAGTGTTTATGGAGGTTGAGCCGCCGCTCCAGAAAACCGGGCGTTCGGCCCGCCAGTTCTTCCTGGCGCAGTTTCCAGAGCTGCCATTGTCGCAAGGTGTAGCTCAGCAAAATAAACACCACTTGAGCAGCAATCACGTTGAAGCGGCGCGAAGAGAAGTCGCTCAAGTCGTGGAAGCATTTTAGGATTCGGTGTCGCTCTTCAATTTTAACGCGCAGGTCGTACTGCTCTTTGGGTTGGTGGGGATCGGTAAAAT
>JBAXSN010000028.1:0-24858 GCA_037130675.1 Verrucomicrobiota bacterium | reverse complement strand
CAGGTGAAAGTCCTGCCGGTCGAATTGGGTGGTTCACGACCGAACACATCGTCAAAGCGCCAAAGATGTCCGCCAGCCTGTTATTTTGATGTGCCACGCGGCTCGAAGGGCCGGAAGAATTGATCCGCGAAATGCCGCATGCGATGTAAGCGAGCCGGAATAGCTATGAGATCAGGCGATATCCGATGCCGGATTCGGTTTTGATGTGGACTGGCTTCTGGGGGTCACGTTCAATTTTGCGGCGCAGGTGGGTGATGTAAACGCGCAGGTATTGGCGGTGTTCCTCGGAGTTGGGGCCCCAGATTTCACGCAGCATCTGGCGGTGGGTGATGACCCGCCCGGCATGGCGCACGAGCAGGCGCAGCAGAGCGTATTCGGTGGCAGTAAGAGTGACTCCCCTGCCGTCCACGGTGACGCGGCGGCTGGTGAGATCGACTTGCAATCCGTTGTGGGTGAATGTCGCCGTCTCTTCCGCCGGGCGTGCCCGGCGTTGGGCCACGCGCAACCGCGCGAGGAGTTCCGGGGTGCTGAACGGTTTGGTGACGTAATCGTCAGCCCCGGCGTCGAGCGCGGCGATTTTCTGATCCTCCGCGTCGCGCACTGAAAGGACGAGCACGGGCGTCTCGCTCCATTCACGCAGGCGTTTGAGCACTTCCACGCCGTCGAGGTCGGGCAAGCCCAGATCCAGGAGGATGATGTCCGGGCGGCGCAGGGCCGCTTCCGCGAGGCCAAGTTGCCCTTTATCGGCTTCGCACACCACGTAATCGGCGGCTTCCAGCGCAAACCGGAGCAGGCGCCGGATTTGCACCTCATCGTCAATGACCAAGGCGAGCGGCTTCATGGTGCGCAAAAGGATAGGGATATTTTCAAGCTCCCGCCAGCGGCTTTTCATCCGGCAGGCGCATCGGCTCACCGGCGGGGAGTTCGAGAGTGAAGAGCGCGCCCCCCTCCGGGCGGTTGCGGGCGGTGATGCGGCCGCTGTGGGCTTCCATCAGGCGCCGCGCGATGGAAAGCCCCAGACCCGTTCCCCCGGCGGGAGCGCCCGCACTCCGGTAGAATTTTTCGAAGATGCGCTCCTCATCGCCCGGTTTGATTCCTGGCCCGTGGTCGGCTACGGTGATTTTTACGGTTTTGCCGTCGAGGGCGGCGGCAACTTCGATGCCTGTGCCGGGCGGGGTGTGCAGGACGGCGTTGGAGACAATGAGGGCGATGCTTTGCTGGATCAGGCCGGGGTCCACCCGGATGGGGGGAAGATCGTGGGGGATTTGCACGGAGAGGTCGCGCGCGCGTGTTTGGTCCGAGACCCGTTCGAGGGCTTCCGCGACGAGCTCGCCGGGGTCGGCCCATTCGAGATTCGGTTGGAGCATGCCGGAGTCGAGCCGGGTCATATCCAGGAGGTTGTTGACGAGTTGGGTAAGCCGTGCGACGGCGGGCCGGATTTCGCGCGAGATGCCGGCGGAGCCAGGCTGTTCCAGGGCCGCCGAAATCGCGGCGAGCGGGGTTTTCAACTCGTGGGAGACGGTGTCGAAGAGCGCACGCTGGAGTTTCTCGGATTGCGCGGCGATCTGCGCGTTGCGGCTGGCAATGGCGAGCCGGTCTTTTTCGATGGTGAGGGCGATTTGCGCGGCGAAGGTTTCCAGCAGTTCGCGCCTCTGCATGGAGAGATGCGCGTCTTGCGGGAATTGGACCGCGAGGACGCCTTCGATGTTGCCGCCGCTTCCGAGCGGAAGGTGGAACGCCTCGGATTCGGGAAGGGTGTCGGTGAACCGGCCGGCGGGCTGCTTGTGCTGGAACGCCCAGAAGGCGACACTCTCTTCCTTGGGACTCAGTTGGAGCGAACTGGCGGGATGCGCCTCGCCGGTGAAACGTCCCGCCTCATCGCGCACGAGCAGGCAGCTTTCCGCGACGAAAATCTCGCGGATCTGCTCCACCGCCGCAGTCAGCGCCTTACCGGGTTCGCGCGTGGCAGCCAGCGCCTTGGAAAGCCGGTAGAGAGCCGTTGCGCGTTCCTCGCCCCGGCGTTCGGCTTCCTCGCGCTCGTGCAACCGGGAGGTGAGGTGGCCGACAATGAGGGCGACAATGAAATACATCGCGAACATCATCATGTCCCGCACTTCGCGGATGTAGAAGGTGAAGCGCGGCGGAATGAAGAGGAAATTCCAGGCTAATGCGCTGGCGGCGGCGAGCACGAAGACGGGGCCACGCCGCAGACGCATGGCGGAGAGGATGAGGGCGAGCAGATACACCAGCGCGATGGCCCAATAGCCCGCGAGCGGTTCGAGCATCGCTCCGAACGCTGTAACGGCGCATACGATGGCAAAGGCGATGCCGTATTGCAGCCAAGGTTGGGGAGTGAGGCAGGAAGGCTGCTCCTTGTCCGCACGCTCCGGGCTGTCGGCACGGACCATGTGGACATCGATGTCGCCGCTGTGGCGCACCAGCCAATCCACGGGAGATTTCTTGAACCAGCCCGCCAACGTGCGCGGCCCTGGCTTGCCTACGATAATCTGCGTGGCGTTGTGCTGGCGGGCCACGCGCAGGATCGCCTCGCCGGGATCGGCGCTCTCCACCATCAGCACCTCCGCGCCCAATTGCCGAGCCAGCGTGAGGTTGAGCCCGAGGCGGACTTCATCCAGCGGTGTGAGCGGGTGGGGCGTTTCCACATGCAACGCGAGCCAGCTTGCTTCCATGGACGCCGCCGCCCGGCGCGCCCAGCGGATGAGCTTCTCCGACGACGGGCTGGCGCTCACGGCCACCAACAGCCGGTCGCCCGCTTTCCACGGTTCGCCGGCCGCCTGCCCTTGCCGGAACTGGCGCAAATCGCGATCCACATGCTCCGCCGTGAGGCGCAGCGCCATTTCGCGGAGCGCCATGAGGTTGCTCTCGCGAAAGAAATGGTCGGCGGCGGTGGCGGCGCGGTCGCCCATATAAACCTTCCCCTCCGCCATCCGGTCGCGGAGTTGTTCGGGCGTGAGATCGACGAGGTTGATGTCCTCGGCGAGATCAAGCAGGGAATCCGGCACGGTCTCGCGCACCTGGATGCCGGTGATCTGCGCGACGGTGTCCTTGCGGCTTTCGATGTGCTGGACGTTGACTGTGGTGAAAACGTCGATGCCCGCGTCGAGCAGTTCCAGCACGTCCTGGTAGCGTTTCGGGTGGCGGCTGCCGGGGGCGTTGGTGTGGGCGAGTTCGTCCACGAGGACGAGTCGCGGATGCCACACGAGCAGCGCGTCGAGGTCCATTTCCTGCAGCGTTGCCCCGCGATACTCGATCTGGGCGCGTTCGGCGATGGGGATGCCTTCGAGCAGCGCTGCCGTCTCCTTGCGGCCGTGCGTTTCCACGATGCCCGCCACGACTTCCACCCCTTTTTTCAGTTCCTGCCGCGCGGCCAGCAGCATGGCATAGGTCTTGCCAACGCCGGGGCACATGCCGAAGAAGATTTTGAGCCGACCACGCCGCGCGGCAGCTTCCTGCTGGCGGATCGACACGAGCAGCGCATCGGGATCGGGACGAAGTTCCTCGAGCATACGGTTATTTTAGAGCGTCCAGTCGCAAATTGAGAGCCAAAACATTCACGCGCGGCTCGCCGAAGACGCCCCACTGCGGCGGTTGGGTGCATTCGGTAACGATGGCGGACACGCGGGCGGCATCCAGCTTGCGCGCCGCCGCCACGCGGGCGATCTGCTGTGCGGCTGCTTGTGGGCTGATATGCGGATCGAGTCCGCTGCCGGAGGCGGTGAGCATCTCCACCGGCGCATCCGCCCCGAACTTGGCGCGGCGTTCTGCGATGGATTTCTTCAACGCCTCGCTGGTGGGCCCGAGATTACTGGCTCCGCTGGGCACGGTGGCGTAATCACTCGCGGAAGGGCGCGGCCAGAGATAGCGGGGGTTCTCGAATTTCTGCGCCAGCAGCGCGGAACCGACGGCTTTTCCATCGCGGGAAACGACGCTGCCGCTGGCTTGCTTGGGAAACAACAGTCGAGCGGCGACTGTCACTGCGACCGGGTAGGCCACGCCAGTTAGCAATGTGAGCAACAGCAAGAGCCGAAGGGCTTGAAGGATGGTTTTCATAAAAGATCTGCGTTCATCTGCGAAATTTGCGGATAATGCTGTTCCGGTCATGCCAAGTGCAAAGCCACGAGCACGAGATCGACGAGCTTGATTCCCGCGAACGGGGCCAGCAACCCGCCGACGCCATAGATAAGCACGTTGCGCCTCAGCACCTGCGCCGCGCCAACGGCCCGATAAGCGATGCCCCGCAGCGAGAGCGGGATGAGCGCGACGATGATGAGCGCGTTGAAGATGACAGCGCTCAGGATGGCGCTCTCGGGCGAGTGCAATCGCATGACATTGAGCGTGGCCAACGGTCCGGCAGCAGACCCGGCGCTCAAGTAAAGCATGCCGAAGAGCGCGGGCAGGATGGCGAAGTATTTGGCCACATCGTTGGCGATGGAAAACGTCGTGAGCGCCCCGCGCGTCATGAGGAGTTGTTTGCCGATTTCCACGATCTCGATGAGCTTCGTCGGATTACTGTCGAGGTCCACCATGTTGCCCGCCTCGCGCGCGGCCTGCGTGCCGGTGTTCATCGCCACGCCCACGTCGGCCTGGGCCAGCGCCGGGGCGTCGTTGGTGCCGTCGCCGGTCATGGCCACGAGCCGCCCAGCGGCCTGCTCCTCGCGGATGCGGCGCAGCTTGTCCTCGGGCGTCGCCTGCGCCATGAAGTCGTCCACGCCCGCCTCTGCGGCGATGGCGGCGGCGGTGAGCGGGTTATCGCCGGTGATCATTACTGTGCGAATGCCCATCTTGCGCAGGTGCATGAACCGCTCTTTGATGCCGCCTTTCACCACGTCTTTCAGCTCGATCACCCCTAACACCACCGCCCCTTCCGCGACGACCAGCGGCGTGCTGCCGCGACGCGAGGTGTCCTCGACGATGCGCGCGGCGGAATCGGGGAAAACGCCGCCGAGCGATTCCACATGTCCACGCACGGCTTGCGCGGCCCCTTTGCGGATCGAGCGCGCGGGCTGTCCATCCAGCGCGGCGAAATCGACGCCGCTCATCCGGGTCTGCGCCGTGAACGGGACGAAGGCGGCGTGCGGCTCGGCCACTTCGCGCCCGCGCAACGCGTATTTCTCTTTGGCCAGAATGACGACGCTGCGGCCCTCCGGTGTTTCGTCGGCGAGCGAGGAAAGCTGCGCGGCGTCGGCGAGTTGCATTTCGCTGACTCCGTTGACCGGCAGGAACGCCGAGGCCATGCGGTTGCCGAGCGTGATGGTGCCTGTTTTGTCGAGCAGGAGCACGTCGATGTCTCCCGCCGCCTCCACGGCGCGTCCGCTGGTGGCCAGCACGTTGCGGCGCACGAGGCGGTCGATGCCGCTGATGCCAATGGCGCTCAGCAGCCCGCCGATGGTCGTTGGGATCAGGCAGACCAAGAGCGAGATCAAGACCGGCAGCGAGAGGTTGACCACGCCGCTCTGCCCGGCGGCGGTTTCGCTGTATTTCGCAAACGCCGGGAGCGTGAAGACGCCGAGTACGAAGAGGATCGTCAAGCTCACCAGCAGGATGCCGAGGGCGATTTCGTTGGGCGTCTTTTGACGTTCCGCGCCCTCCACCATAGCGATCATCCGGTCCAGGAAAGTGTGCCCCGGCTCGCTCGTAATGCGAATGACAATGCGGTCGCTGATGACGCGGGTGCCGCCCGTGACGGCGCTCCGGTCGCCGCCGCTTTCGCGGATGACGGGGGCGGACTCGCCGGTGATGGCGGATTCATCGACGCTGGCGATCCCCTCGATCACCTCGCCGTCCGCGGGAATGATGTCCCCCGCTTCGCACACCACAAAATCGCCCGAAGCGAGTTCCCCGGCGGAGACGGATTCCTCGCGCCCATTCACTAATTTTCGGGCGTGCGTTTTGGTGCGCATGCCACGCAATGTGGCCGCCTGCGCCTTGCCGCGCCCTTCCGCCATAGCCTCGGCGAAGTTGGCGAAGAGCAGCGTGAACCAGAGCCATAGGGTGATCTGAAAATTAAACCCCGAGAAATGGTGTGTCGTGGAAATCGCGGTGAGGATTGACCCGACATAGACCACGAACATCACCGGGTTTTTCCACTGTACCCTGGGGTCGAGTTTGACAAAGGAATCCAGCGCGGCCTGTCGCAGCAGGACCGGGTCGAGAAGGGAGGTTTTAGGTTTCATGGCTGTGGGCGATGGGAGTTAGAAAGTGCGTCCGGCTTGGGTGAGGAGATGCTCGACGATGGGGCCGAGCGAGAGCGCCGGGAAAAAGGTAAGCGCGCCGACGATCACCACCACCGCCACCAGCAGCGCCGCGAAGGTGAAGCTGTCCGTGGGGAAGGTGCCCGCCGAGGGGGGCGCGGCTTTTTTCGTCGCGAGGCTGCCCGCGATGGCCAGTACCGGCGCGATGATGGCAAACCGACCGATGAACGCCGCCAGCGCCGTCATATAGTTGTAGAAATCGGTGTTCGCGTTAAGCCCGGCAAACGCGCTGCCGTTGTTCGCCACCGCCGAGGTGAAGGCGTAGAGGATTTCGCTGAACCCGTGCGGGCCGGGGTTGGCAATGGAGGAAACGCCCGCTTTCGTCGAGCAGCCGATGGCCGTGCTGACGAGAATCACCGCCGCCGGGGCGAGCACGGCGACCACCGCCCAGGTGATCTCTCTCGCCTCGATCTTTTTGCCGAGGTATTCCGGCGTACGCCCCACCATCAAGCCCGCGATAAAGACAGTCAGCAGGGCGAAGATCAACATCCCGTAGAGCCCCGCGCCGACGCCGCCAAACACCACCTCCCCGAGCATCATATTGACCAACATCACCAACCCGGTGAGCGGGGCTGCGCTGTCGTGCATGCAGTTGACCGCGCCGCACGAGGCGTCCGTGGTCACCGTGGCAAAGAGCATGCTGTTCATGAGGCCAAAGCGCGTCTCCTTGCCCTCCATCGAGGCGGTCAGCCCGGTGGCGGGATTATGCGCCAACTCCGCAGGCCACGCCACGGCGAATCCGGCGATGAACAGGGCGAGCATCGCGCCGAAAATCGCCCACCCCTGCCGCCGGTTCCCGGCCATGCAACCGAAGGTATAAGTCAACCCAGAGGGAATCGCAAAAATCATCAGGATCTCCAGAAAGTTCGAGAGCGGCGTGGGATTCTCAAACGGGTGCGCGCTGTTCTGCCCGAAAAACCCACCCCCATTGGTGCCGATCTGCTTGATGGCGACCTGCGATCCGGCGGGGCCGAGCGGAATCACTTGCTTTGCCCCTTCGAGGGTCGTCACTTCGGTATAAGGCGCGAAGCTCTGCACCACGCCCTGGCCCACCAGCACCACCGCGAAGAGCAGCGAAAGCGGGAGTAGCACATAGAGCGTGGCGCGCGTTATGTCGGCCCAGAAATTGCCGAGCGTTTCGCTGCAACGGCGGGTCAACCCCCGAATTAACGCGATAGCCACAGACAGACCCGTCGCCGCGCTCAGGAAGTTTTGGACACAGAGCGCCAACATTTGCGTGCCGTAGCTCATCGTCGATTCCCCAGAATACGCCTGCCAGTTGGTATTGGTCACAAAGCTGACCGCCGTGTTCAAAGCTAACGCGAAGGGGAGGTTCGGCAGCTTTTGCGGATTGAGCGGCAACCACGCTTGAGTCATTTGGATGGTGAGCACCGCTAAGATGCCCAATGTATTGAAGGCGAGCAGCGCACCCAGATAACGCTTCCAATTCATCTCTCGCCGCACGTCAATGCCCGAGAGCCGGTAAAGCGCCGACTCCAGCCCGCCGAGAACGGGAGCGAGAAAGATTTTCTCCCCGGCAAAAACCGCTGCCATCCAGCGCCCCAGCGGCGGAGTGATGGCGATCAATCCGCCCAGGAAAAGTGCTACCTGCAAAAAGTCACGCTCGTTCATAGGTTAAGAATGCCGCAAAGGCATCGAACCCGTGAGTTAAAGGGCGGGTCAAAAGCGTTAAAAAACCATTAAAATGGAGTGCCTTGACTCTGTTTGCTTTGGTGTCAGGCCGCGCTGATGAGCCCTCAAGGGCAGCCTAAAATTCAGGCAACCGGGGCTTGTTATCTGGACGGCGTGCAGTGGTGGGGTAGATTCACCGGATGGCACGCTTCTTTCAACGCGGTGGGGCTTGGGTTCTCGGCCAAAGCATCTTGTTCGGGGCGATTGTCTTGCTCTCGGTTTTCTTTCGCGGGAGCGGATTTCCCCATGCGATTGTTTGGTTGGGAGTAGTTTTGATGTGGGCCGGGGCTTGCGTCGCCCTCGCTGGCGCGCTGGCGCTCGGGAAAAATCTCACTCCATTCCCTAAGCCCGCGGAACGGGCGCGCCTCGTGCAGAACGGAATTTATTCGCTAATTCGCCACCCGCTTTACACCAGCGTCATTTCGGTGTCGATCGGTTGGGCGCTGTTTTGGCAGAGTTGGCCAACCCTGCTGGTTTCCTTGGCGCTCATTCCTTTTTTCCAAGCAAAAGCGCGCCGTGAGGAACGGTGGCTGCGGGAGAAATTTCCCGAGTATGCCGATTACGCACGGCGCGTCCGGCGGTTCATCCCGTGGGTGTATTAATCGGGCGGCCCTACTCCGCCTCGCTTTGCGCGGAAGGGACTCGCTTGAATTGGATTTGCTCCACGCGTCGGCCATCGCTCTTCAGAATGGTCACTTCGTAGTCGTCCACGCGGGTTTTTTCGCCGGGTTGCGGGAGGTGGCCGATGAGATGGGTCACATATCCGCCCACCGTGCTCACGTCGGCGCTCTCGACTTCCAATCCGGCCAGGTCGTTGAGCTCATAGAGGCCGAGCGTTCCCTCGACGATGAACTCGTTCTCGCTGACTTTCCGATACTCGGCGCTTTCCGCGTCGAACTCGTCTTGAATGTCGCCGACGATCTCCTCCAAAACATTGTCGAGCGTAACGATCCCCACCGTGCCGCCAAATTCGTCCACCACCAGCGCCAGGTGCGCGTGCTTGTTCAAAAACAGCTTGAGCAATTTCTCCAGCGACATCATTTCCGGCACCGGCAGGATCTCCCGCTTGATTGAGGCGAGATCGGGATTGGGTTGCCGGGTGAGGCGCAGCAGGTCTTTGATGTGGACCTGGCCGATGGTGTTGTCGAGGTGCCCCTGGCAGAGCGGGAGCCGGGTGTGGCTCGACTCCAGGGCGAGCCGCAAATTTTCTTCAAAGCCGTTTTCGATATCCAGCCAGACGACTTCTCCACGGGGAGTCGTGATGTCCCGCACCACGCGCCGGCGCATGTCGAGGGCGTTGATGACGATCTCCTTGCCCACGGGCGAAACTTCGTGGCCTTTTTCGCTCTCGGCGAGGATGACCCGCAGTTCCTCTTCGCTGTGGACCAATTCGTGTTCGCCGGTCGGCTTGATTCGGAAGACTCTCAGCAGAAACGTGTTGGTGGCCACATTCAGGAGCCAAATGGCAGGTCTGAAGGCGACGTAAAAGAGACGTAGCGGACGCCCCACCCACAGGGCAGTTGAGAGCGATTTGCGAATGGCGAGAATCTTGGGTGCTTGTTCGCCTAAAATAATATGCGCGAAAGTGATGCCCGAGAAAGCGAGGGTGAACGAAATCGCATGGATCACGGCCATACTCTGGATTCCGGCGAGGAAGAACAACGGCTCCAGCATCCGCGCCAGGAACGGCTCGCCCACCCAGCCCAACGCGAGACTGGCCAGGGTGATGCCCAACTGGCACGCCGAGAGATAGGCGTCGAGGTTGTCTCCGATTTGCCGGGCGATTTTTGCCCGCGGATCGCCGTCATCGACCAGCGGCTCCAGTTGGCTGGAACGGACCTTCACGATGGCGAACTCCGAGGCGACGAAGAACGCGTTCAAAAGCACCAGCACCCCGACGGCGAACAGCTTCAGGGCGATCATTTCTGCCGATTCCCACTCCGCTCCCAAGGGGGCGGAAGGTGCGGTCAACAGCAGGAACGAATTCATTTCGGGAAAAAAGGAACGGCTCGCCATGTGAACATGGCGAGCCGAAAGGTGCTAAAAAGGGAATGGGGTCCGCTTACCAACTGGACTTGGTCACGCCGGGGATCATCCCGTTGGACGCAAGTTCACGGAAAGCGATACGCGAAAGTTGGAAGCGGCGCATAAAGCCGTGGCGGCGGCCGCTGGCGAGGCAGCGATTGGTCACACGCACAGGGCTGGCGTTACGCGGCAGTTGTTGCAGGCCGATGTAATCACCCTTTGCCTTCAGTTCAGCACGAAGGGCCGCGAATTTCTCGACGGTAGCGCGTTTTTGTTTTTCTTTCTGAATCCAGCTCGTTTTTGCCATAAGGAAGGCGGGAAATCTAGTGGGCCGCCGCGCTTTTGCAACAGTTTTTTTTCGAAGATGCAAATCATGCGGCGCAGAACCTGTAGTTGCGGCGCTCTGTCGCCGCCGGGATCATGCTGCGCAGCTAAAGGTCCACATCGCCGCCCCGACTGAGCGGGGCGGCTACAGGTCCCCTGCAAAATATGCCACCCCGAGACAACAGGCGGGCGCCCCGGCTGCGATTGGTGGATAGTCCATGAATATTCCCTCCTCTCTTCCCGTTCAACGCAGAGTTGCCCGAAAAATGGCAACCGCAGTGCTGACCCGCCCCGGATGCATTGAAATCCGCGAAGCGCCGGTCCCGGAACCCGGGCCGCGACAGGTGCGGGTAAAGATCGAAGGGTGCGGAGTTTGCGCATCGAATCTCTCTGCATGGGAAGGGAAGCCGTGGTTCCAATATCCATTTCCGGCGGGAGCCCCCGGCCATGAGGCTTGGGGGCGCGTCGATGCCGTGGGGAAGGAAGTCGCCGGGCTGGTCCCGGGGGCGCGCGTCGGCCTGCTTTCCGAGCACGCCTTCGCGCACTACGATTTGGCGGACACCCATTCGGTGGTCCGGCTTCCGGAAAGCCTTGATGGCGAACCTTTTCCAGTCGAACCGCTCGGGTGCGTGGCAAACATCTTTCGCCGGAGCGGCATCAACAAAGGGGATACCGTGGCGGTCCTTGGAATCGGCTTCATCGGCTCCTTATTGACCCAACTTGCGGCGTTGGCCCAGGCCAGGGTCATCGCGATCAGCCGGAGGCCGTATTCCCTCACGTTCGCGACAAAGTTTGGGGCCGATCACATTATCGCGCTCGATGAGTTTGATGAGCGCAGGGAGGTCCTGGAGGCGGTCAAGGCGATTACCGGCGGCGCTCTCTGTGACATCGTGGTGGAAGCGACCGGCAAACAAGGGTCGCTGGATTTGGCTGCGGAGTTGGCCCGCGAACGGGGGAGGCTGGTGGTGGCGGGCTATCACCAGGACGGCCCCCGGCGGGTAAACATGCAACTCTGGAACTGCCGGGGGCTGGATGTCATCAACGCCCACGAACACTCGCCTCAGGTTCGCCTGGAAGGAATGCGCGAAGCCGTGGCGGCGGTCGAACATGGGTTGATCACTCCCCGCCCGCTCTACACCCACCGCTTCCCGCTGGAGCGGCTGGGGGAGGCCTTCCAACACTGCACCGAGCGGCCCGACGGGTTCATGAAGGCGTTGGTGACGATGCCCTAATATCGCATCTCAGAAGAGCGTTCGCGCAAAGTCCGCAAAGTCCTCCAAGTCCGCAAAAAGCGGCCAGAAACCTCTCTTCTGCTTGGCGCCCTTGGCGAGCTTGGCGCGAACCTTTTCCTTATTAACCGGGGTGTTAGCGGATCACAACCCTGGCTCCCGGTTGGATCATTCCGGCCAGTTTGACGACATCCCAGTTGGCCAGGCGGATGCAGCCGTGGCTGGTGGTCCGGCCTATGGTCTCGGGTTCGTCGGTCCCATGGATGCCGACCCCCTTCTTGTTTAAGGACATCCAGACCACGCCGACTTTGCTGTTGGGGCCACGGGGGGTCGCGATGCCGCTGGCGCCCCGGCGCCCGTGGAAGAGCATCTCTTTGTCATAGCGGAAGATCGGCATGTAATTGATCGATTGCACATGCCATTGCCCCTTGGGGGCGGGAAGCGTGGTTGAACCAGGGGTGATCGGGAATTCCGCCACCGTTCGGTCGCCCTCTTTCACTTCCAACACTTTTTCGGCGACATTGATGTCGACCCATGGCCCGCTGGAGCGTTCCGGGGCCGAAGGCGCCTCTTCTTCGGTCTGTTTGGCTTCGACCCTGGCGATGTCGAACGGCTTGACATTCGGCACGCGCAAAACATCGCCCGGCCTTGCATCCCGGCCTTTAAGCTGGGGATTGAGCCGCCGCAAAAATTCCTGGGTGCTGTGGAATTTCTCGGCCAGCAACTCGATCACCGAAGCGTAGGGGAGCCTCGATTGCTTCGCCTGTTCGGCGGGCTTCTTCGGCGCGGAACCGATCTGTTCCGCATCGGCAGCGGTGACCCGATATTCCACAAGCACAGGAGCACGCGAGACCGGAAGCGATCCCGGATCGCCATTGGGTGGCAAGCCATTTGCCCGCTGATACCGAATGATTGCCTTCTTGGTAAAGTCGCCCCCTTGGCCGTCGATGGCTCCTGGGCCGAAGTTGGCGTTATCCAGGAAAACCTTTACCCGCAGGGCGGTGTTCTCGCCGGGGTTGCCATGGGGCTGCGCCTTTTTTGGGTAGGCCGCGGAAGGCCAAAGCCCAATCAGCAACCCAAAAAACAAAAATGTAACCGACTTCATATTAAAAGAATCGGACGCTGCTGCTGCCTCGCTCTGTCCTTGGTGTCCGGCGTGAGGGGATTCTTGTTCCCAAACTCCTGTCTGCGAATCTCCGATTCGTAAACGATCCGAGTGCTATTCCGCCTCGAATTTCGTTGATGCTCTCCATAGTAGAAGCGCTTCCATTCGCTTGCTTAGGACCGATACGGCAAGATGCCGCTTCTACTACGGAGTCTAGTCTTACATGTCCTCTCTACCCCTTCGTGGAATTGAACTTCGCCTGGACAAATTCCCCGAGCTTCGCCGCGATTGCCTCGTTTCCGAGCCGATTGATAGCTTCCTGCAAGAAGCCCTGAACGATGAGCCGCTGGGCAACCCGCTTTGAGATTCCGCGAGCCAGCATATAAAAGAGTTCTTCCTCCTCGATCTGCCCCGAGGTCGCTCCATGTGAGCAACGAACGTCGTCAGCCAAAATCTCCAAGCCGGGCATCGAATTGGCCTCCGCTTCGTCGCTCAATAGCAGATTGCGCACTTTCTGGTAGGCGTCGGTGCGGTGCGCGTGCGGCTCCACTTTGATCATGCCTGCGAAAATCGTGCGCGCTTGGTCGTCGAGCGAGTTCTTGTAGAGCAGATCGCTGATGGCGCCCGGTGCCAGGTGGTCCTGGAAGGTCCGCTGATCGAACTCCTGGTCGCCTTCCGCCACCGTGACGGCGAGCATGTCGCTGCGTCCGCCTTCGCCGGTAAGTCGGCTGGCGCTTTCGGTGCGGGCATACTTGCCGCCCAGATTCAGATTCAGACTCTTGGCCGAGGCGTTGCGCCCCACCACGGTGTTGTTGATCTGGAACGCTAGTGTTTTCCGACTCCAGTTCTGGACGCACACATAGTTAAGCTGCGCGCCGGCGCCGACATAAAGATCGTTCACGCCGATGGCTAGTCCGGCGACTTCGGGATCGGCTCCGATGAAATAATCGACTAGCGTGACTTTACTATTCTCTTCAGCGATGAGGAGCGTGTGCGGGAAAGTCGAGGCGTTCTCGCCCTGAAGCCAGTGGAAGACCTCGATCGGCAGATCGATCTCCACCCCGCGCGGGACATACAGGAACGTGCCGCTCTTGACCGAGGCTTGGTGCAGCGCCGTGAATTTTTTCGATCCCAGCGGCGCGCCGTGGGCCATGAAATGTTTTTGAAACAGCTCGGGGTGCTCCGCGGCCGCCTGCTCCAGCGGCTTCCAGATCACGCCTTTCTGCGCGAGCGTTTCGGAAAGGATTTCGCGCGAGACGAGTTCGTCGTTGGCGAACACCATCTTTCCGGCAGTTTTCACCAACCCCGTGGAGCTTTCGACAAAGCGCGCCTGCTCGTATTCCGCCACCGGTTGTGGCGCGGAATACGGGCTGAGGTCGAGCAGCTTGATGCTGGCGAACCGCCATGGCTCATCGGTGCGAACCGGCATGGGCAGGCTTTCAAAGCTCTTTCGGCCTTCCGCACGCAATTGGGAAAGGCAGGAATTCTGTACTGATGTTTCGGTGGGTGCGATACCGGTGCTCATAATGATTGCTGGTTTTGAGTACGAATTACCCGACTGACCCTTCCATCTCGAGATCGATGAGCCGCTTGAGTTCCACCGAGTATTCCATCGGGAACTGGCGGACAAGGTCGTTGACGAAGCCGTTGACGGAAAGACTCATGGCTTGGCCTTCGGTCAACCCGCGCTGCTGCATATAGAAGATCTGCTCGGCGCTGATCTGGCTGACGCTCGCTTCGTGTTGCACGGCGTTGCCGGTGCCCCGGACGGTGATGGCCGGATAGGTGTCGGTCCGGCTCGTCGGATTGATGAGCAGCGCGTCGCACTCGGTGTTGTTCTTGCAACCCTTGAGATGCTTCGGCACATGAACCAGCCCGCGATAGGTCGCCCGGCCGGTCCCTGCGGAAATCGACTTGGAAACGATGTTCGAGGTGGTTTCGTCGGCGGCGTGAACCATCTTCGCGCCGGTGTCCTGATGCTGGCCGTTGCTGGCGAGCGCAATCGAGATCACTTCGCCGCGGGCTTTGCGGCCCTTGAGCACCACGCCCGGATACTTCATCGTGAGCCGCGAACCGATGTTGCAGTCGATCCACTTGACCTCGGCTTCCTCATGGGCAATCGCCCGCTTGGTGACAAGGTTGAAAACGTTGGAACTCCAGTTCTGGACCGTGACGTATTGGATCTTGGCGCCTTTCATGGCCACCAGTTCGACCACCGCCGAGTGGAGCGTGGCCGTCTCGAACTTCGGGGCGGTGCACCCTTCCATATACATTACCTCGGAACCTTCGTCGGCAATGATGAGCGTCCGCTCGAACTGCCCAAAGCTTTCGGCGTTGATCCGGAAGTAAGCCTGAAGCGGATGCTTCACCTTCACTCCTGGCGGGACGTAAATGAACGAGCCGCCGCTGAAAACCGCGGAGTTCAACGCGGAGAATTTGTTGTCCCCGGTCGGGATTACTTTCCCGAACCATTTGCGGAAGATCTCCGGGTGATTCATCAGGCCCTCGTTGGGACCGACGAAGATCACGCCCTGATCGCCAATGGCTTTTTTGATATTGGAATAGACCGCTTCGGAGTCGAACTGCGCCTCCACGCCCGCCAGGAATTTGCGTTCCTGCTCGGGGATGCCGAGCCGTTCGAAGGTCTGTTTCATGTCCTCGGGAACCTCGTCCCAGGAGCGCGTCGCCTTTTGGCCATGAGCGAGGTAATAGCGGATCTTGGCAAAATCGATCGCGTTGAGGTCCTCGGTCGCCCAGTGGGTAGGCATCGGTTTGCTCTCGAAAACATCGAGGGCTTTGAGACGGAACTGCCGAACCCATTCCGGCTCACCTTTCACATTTGAGATGTAATTGATCGTGTCCGTCGTCAACCCGACGCCGGCGTCGTAAGCGTGCGATTCCGGATAGGAGAAATCCCCGATGCTCCGGTCGATATCTAACTGTGCTGTTTCTGCCATGGCAGTATCCTCTCTTTCTTAAACTGTGGCGGGTTCCTCTTCGGTGACCCAATCGTAGCCTTTGGCTTCGAGTTCGAGCGCGAGTTCTTTGCCCCCGCTCATCACGATCTTCCCGGCGACCATCACGTGGACATAGTCAGGGACGATGTAGTCGAGCAGCCGCTGATAGTGGGTGATTAGAAGCATGCCGCGCTCCGGGCTGCGCAGGGCGTTCACCCCGTTGGAGACGATCTTGAGCGCGTCGATGTCCAGGCCCGAGTCGGTTTCGTCGAGCACCGCGTAGCTCGGCTCCAGCATCGCCATCTGCAAAATCTCGCACCGCTTCTTTTCGCCGCCGGAGAACCCTTCGTTGACCGACCGCGAAGTGAACGCGCGCGGGATTTCCAGGAAATCCATCTTCTCGTACAGGCGGTGGTAGTATTCAGTCGCTTCCAGTTCTTCGCCCTCGGGCAAACGGGCCTGCACCGCCGCGCGGAGGAAATTGGCGATCGTCACGCCGGGCACTTCCATCGGGTATTGGAACGCCAGGAAGATGCCCTTTCGTGCGCGCTCGTCGGGTTCCATCTCCAGGATGTTCACCCCGTCCATCAACACCTCGCCGGAAGTCACCGTGTAATCGGGATGGCCGGCAATCACCTTCGCGAGCGTGCTTTTGCCCGAGCCGTTCGGTCCCATGATGGCGTGGATCTTCCCGCGCTCGATTTCCAAGCTCAGGCCTTTGATAATTTCGCGGTCGCCAATATTGGCGTGCAGATCTTTGATGACGAGTGACTTCATAATGAGGTGGTTTCCGATGTTCTTTTCTGTGCGCACTGCGGGCACAACCCGCGCAAAGTGATTTCAGCCCGGGAGACGACGGCGTGGCGCGGCACCTGCCAGGTCTCTTTCAGTTCTGTCGTGAGGGGGACGTCGAATACCGCTCCGCAGCTTTCGCAGAAGAAATGCCCGTGTGGCGACAGGTTTGGGCAATAGCGCGAGGAGGCGCGATCGAGATTCACATGCTTGACCAGCCCGGACTCCGTTAACGCTTCGAGGCAGTTATAGACGGTTGCCAGCGAGATCGAAGGCATCTTCTCCTTCGCCCGCATGAAAACCTCCAGGGCGGTGGGGTGGTCGAGCTTCTCCATCAACGCCTCATAGACGTGACGCCGCTGCGGAGTGAGACGAATCCCACTGCGCGCGATCACATCGTCGGTTGTTTCGAGGTGCGGTTGCATGGCCAAGAAAAGGTTGGTGTGGATCAATACAGCACTAGGGCGCGGGAGGCAAGAATTATTCTAAAACAAAATCGCGACGAGTCTCAATAAGGCGGCGGATTTAAGCCGGCGGATTGACTGATGATGGGACTGATGGGACTGATGGGACTGATATAAGTCCCATAGGTCCCATCGGTCCCATAGGTCCCATTCTCCTTAACCGGGGAACCTCACCCTTTGCTCTTTAGTGAAAATCATGGCTGGCAGACCCCTGCATTTGCAACTCTCCCAGCCGCTGCACGCTGCGGGCGCGGATGTGGATGACGTTGTCTTTATTCTGCACCGGGCCGGAGATGGCCAGAAAGCTTTCCTGCGTGATGAGCAGCCGCAGCTTCTCAAAAAGCGCGGGAGGCACCACGGCGTTGGCGATGCCGGTTTCGTCTTCCAGGCTGACAAACACAAACCCCTTGGCCGTCCCGGGGCGCTGGCGGCAGATCACGTTTCCGGCAATGGTGACCAGTTGTCCATCGCGGGCATGAGGCAGGTCGCCCGCGCGCCAGAGATGCGGGAGTTCGGCCCGGACCAAAGCCATCGGGTGCGGGCCGACGGTCATGCCGGTTCCTTCGTAATCGGCTTCGGTGCGCTCTCCCGGAGTCATCGGCGCGAGCGGCGTCGGGGTTGAGTTTGCGTCCGCAGCCTGATTTTTCACCCACGAAAAAAGATCGTCGGGATCGACCGCTTCTTCCACGTGCCAAAGGGCATCGCGGCGGTGCGCCGCCAGGCCGTTGAGCGCGCCCACTTGGGCCAGCACGCGCAACTCGTCTTTGTCCAGCTCCGTGCGGATCGTGAAATCGTGCAGCGACGCGAAAGGCCGCTGCGCGCGCTCCGCCTCGATTCGCCTGGCGTGGGCTGCGCTCAGGCCTCGCACCATGCGGAACCCGAGCCGGATGCAGCCGTGCCCCCCCAAGCGGCTGGAAGCCGCTTCTACTTCTCCGCGTCCCCGCGTTTGGGGAGGGATGGACGAAGTGGACGGACACGGACGAACACGGACGGAGCCCTGCGCCTCGGTATCTCCGCGCTGCCCCCCCAAGCGGCTGGAAGCCGCTTCTACTTCTCCTCGTCTCCCCGCCCCCGCGTCTCCGCGTCTTCCTCCCTCCGCGTCTTCTTCAATAACGGAGTTCCACCCCGAGTGAATCACCGAGACGGGCTTGAACCGGAGCCCATGCCGCTTGCCATCGCGCAGGAGCGTCGCGGGCGAGTAGAACCCCATGGGCTGATTATTCAATAATCCGGTAAAGAACTCCACCGTCCGGTGGACCTTCAGCCACGCGCTGCTCCAGACCAGGTTGGCAAAGGAGATGGCGTGGCTCTCCGGGAACCCGTACAGCGCAAACGAGGTGACGCCGGAAACGACTTTCTCGATCACCTCCGGCGGGTGCCCTTTTTGCTCCATGGCCGACCGGAGTTTGACGATCACTTTGCGCATCCGCTCGTCGGACCGATGGAAGCCCAGCGCCCGACGCAGTTCCTCGGATTCCGAGCCGCTGAAATCCGCGATCACCATGGCGATTTTTAGGATCTGCTCCTGAAACAGTGGCACGCCCAGAGTGCGTTTGAGCACCGGCTCCAGCGAGGGATGAATGTAGTCGATCGGTTCGCGCCCGGCCCGGCGATTGAGATACGGGTGGACAAGGTTCCCCTGGATCGGCCCCGGCCGGATGATCGCCACTTCGATAACGACATCGTAAAAGCATTCCGGGCGCATCCGGGGGAGGGTGGCCATTTGGGCGCGACTTTCGATCTGAAACACGCCGATCGTATCCGCCGTCTGCATCAGGTCGAACACGGCGGGATCGTCGCGGGGAATGGTCGCTAGTTCCACCGGGCGCCCTTGGCTGCGGCAAAGCTCCAGGCTCTCTTGCAGCACGGACATCATGCCGAGGCCGAGCAAATCGACCTTGATGATGCCGAGGTCTTCGCAGTCGTCCTTATCCCATTGCGCCACGACACGGCCCGGCATGGAGGCGTGCTCCAGCGGCACGATGGAATCGAGCATCCCCTGGCAGATGATCATTCCGCCCGAGTGTTGCCCAAGGTGCCTGGGTAATCCGTAGATCTGCGGGTACAATTCGAGGAATGCCCGTTCGCGCGGGTGCTCCAGCGGCAGCCCGGCGGAATGCAAATGCGTCTGGAGATCGAGCGTGTGCGGGAAATCCCCTCCGGCATACAAGCCCGAGAGGCGGCTCAAAATCTCCGGGGAAAGGTTGAGCGCCTTGCCGATTTCGCGCATGGCGCTTTTGCCCCGGAAACTGATGACGTTGGCGGTCATCGCCGCGCCATGCTGTCCGTAGCGCCGATAGAGTTCCTGGATCACCGATTCGCGCCGCGCGCCGCTGGGGAGATCGAGGTCGATGTCGGGCCAGCCTTTGCGCCCTTCGCTTAAGAACCGCTCAAAGAGAAGATTGTTCGAGATCGGATCGCACGCCGTGATGCCTAGTGAATAACAGACGGCGCTGTTGGCGGCGCTCCCTCGCCCTTGCATGAGGACATCGTGCTCGGTGCAAAAATTAGCGATGTCCCAGACAATGAGGAAATAGCCCGCGAACCCGAGTTTCCCGATGAGCGCCAGTTCGCGGTTGAGTTGGTCCATTACCGGGGCGCCAAGATGCGTGTAGCGGGCGCGGGCTCCGGCCATGGTGACCTTGCGCAGAAACGTGTCCATCGTCTCGCCCTCCGGTACCGGGTAGCGCGGAAATTCGTAGCCGAGATTCTCCAACGAAAACTGGAGCCGGTCGGCCAGGGTCACTGTGTTGGCTAGCGCTTCCGGGAGATCGGCAAAGAGCGTTTGCATGTGGCGCGCCGGCTTTAATCCGCGCTCACTGTTGCGGCTCAGCAGCAGGCCTGCGGCGTCGAGATGCGTGTGATGTCGGATGCAGGTCAGGACATCGAGCACGGGACGTTGCGCGCGTCCGGCATACAGCACGCCATTGGTGGCCAGCAGCGGGAGGCGTTGTTCACTAGCTAGTTGAACGAGGAGGCCGTTGACGAGCTGTTCGCCGCGCTCAAGGTGACGCTGGATTTCAATATAGACGTTGCCCGCGCCGAAGATTTGTTTCAGTCGTTGCATGCCCGATTCGGCGGCGCTCCGGTCGCCCCGTTCCAGCGCCTGGCGAAGCGCGCCTTCCTCGTCGCCAGTCAGGCAAACCAGTCCTTCGGCGAACTCCGGGAGATCGTCCCAACTTACCGGCGCCTCGGTTTTAGTGCCGCGCAACTTCGCGCGCGTGATGAGCCGGCAGAGGTTCTGGTAGCCCGTGCGGTTCTCCACCAGCACGGGAAGAACCGTCCCGTCCGTCAACGTGAGTTCCGCGCCCACGATGGCTCGCAGCCCGTGCTCCTTGGCTGCTGCGTAAAGGCGCGGCGCACCGTACACGCCGTCCCGGTCGCAGAGCGCAAGCGCCGGCATCCCGAGCGCCGCAGCCTGCCGGGCAAGCTGCTCAGGCTCCGAGGCCCCGCGCAGAAAACTGAACGCGCTCCGGGCATGAAGTTCGACGAACTCAGGCATCGTAACATCCCTCCACCTTCCACGATTCCCCTTGCCGCGATACGCGATACAGCCCGCCATCGGCCATCTGCACGTCCCACTCTTCCGCGCTCCATTCCTGCTCCCACCATTCCCCGGAGATCCGGTATGGCCCCTGCGCATCGACCACCCTTCCGTGGGCGTGCTCTGAAACGATATATTCCGGCTGCGGCACCTGGGCAGGAACTACATGCACTTGGGCGGGAAGCGGCGGGCGGAATCGCCGCAGAGGCAGCCCCACGGTCGGGCTGGAGCCTGGTTCCCCCTGGCCTTTTGACGGTGCCGGTTTGGAGAACTCCGGCATTCTGAGCGTGAACTGATCCGGCTTATGCGTTGGCTTCAACTCGGGAACGCCCACTTTGCCGCTCCCGACCACGGCGCTGAGGCGGGCCAGCGTTTCGGCAAACCGATTCGGATCGCGCAGGGCGTTTTCGAAAAAGCGGAATTGCTGATGCTCCGGCTTGACGGGTTCCGCCACGAGTCGGACGCCGGTCGGACCGTGTTCCAGGCGGAGCTGCTCGGAGTGCGTGTCGAGGACCCGGTAAAGCACGTCCGGATTTGCCGTGGGCGAGGGGATTTGAAAGAGGCGTTCATACTGAGTGCCGTCGCTCAAGGGGAGCACGAGCTGCATCGCGGCTGCCACCAGGCCCGCGTCCTCAAGGCGGGCGGAGAGTTGATCCACAAACCGCCGCAACAGGAAAAGGAGCGGCTGCGCGGTATCCAGTTCGCGTTCGAAATCAAACGCCTCCTCATACGATACGGGCGGTCGCACCAGCCGGAGCAACCGATTCGAGCGGCCGCTCGCCTGGTCCCAGAGTCGGCCTCCCTCTGGCCCGAATCGCGCCGCGACCTCGTCTTTTTTCAACCGGGTCAACCCGCCCATCGTGGTGATCCCCCAGCTCTTCAACACGGCGGAAATTGAGGGAGGGGGCGCGAGAAAATTCAAAGGCAGGTCGCCGAGGAAAGCCGGGGAATCGGCCACCACCCGCACGGGCTCGTCCGGGCGGGTGCATTGCGCGGCGAGCAGGGCGAGATCCGGATTTTTCGCAATGCCTACCCGGGCTCGGAGTTGCAGCGCTCCCGCCCGCCGAACCAGCGCCGCGCCCCAAGCCGCTTTGCCCATCGACTCGGCCTCGCGGCATCCTTGCAGGTCGAGCGTGCAGACATTCTGGGCCGTCTGCTCCACCGAAGCCGACGCACTGCATGCAAGGCCGAGAAGGGTTTCCGCCAGCGAGCGCTCCGCCGCTGGGGCGCGGCTCAACACCTGCAACTCCAGGCAGCGCGCCAAGGCTTGCGTGGGGCTCATCCCCACTTGCACCCCGGCCTTCACGGCGGCTGGCGTCAGTTCCACGACTGCCGATTCCGAACGCTCGGAATCGACTACGGCTACCGGTTGCTCCCACAACTCCGGCCGGTAACGTAGCGCCGCCTGGAGACGGTAATCCGGACTGAAAAGCGCGCAGAACATAGTTCGGTTCCTCTGGCCATTACTTGGGCTGGGATGAATCGGCGCGCCGTCCCAAAGCTGTGGAGGACCACAGCACTACAAGACGCTGACGCGCGGCAGGGGACTCTATCTGGCGCGCCAGCGTCTTGTAGTGCGTGCGGTGCTCCGCCGCTTTGGGAGAGGACTTTGATTTGTCCGCAAACATAGCTTTACGCAATTCGCCGTTCCCCGGATTCCTCTCCTCCCAAAACCCGCCGGTGACTCCGTTCCATCACCAGTCGCAAATCCGTACGGCGCTGGCGCATGGCGCCCAAGGTCCAGTGGTTGCGCAACTCAACGCGCTCTGCCGCGCTGCTCACCATGGGCCGGCTGGTCACGACGACAAACGCCGACGTGGACTGCTCGATGATCCGCTGAAATCGGTACCACGTCGTGGCCGGAATCCGCCGCAAATCTTTGGCGGCGTTCATCTGGAGATCGAGCACGACCAAGGGCAGATTGCCGTCGCGCAATAACAAATCGGTCGCCTTGATCGCCATCTGCGCGTCTTTGCACAAAACCCAAAGCAACCGCGAAAGCGGGAACCCGCATTGGGCCGGATCAAACCCACTGGAGCCGTCCACCAAGGCCGCCATAGCCCCCGCGGGTTCGGCGGAGGCAATCAGCGTCTCCAAAAAAAGCGTGCCTGAGCCGATGGACCCCGAGACCTCCGTCACCACCCCGCGCCGGAGTTCCATCGCGGGGAGTCCCGCTCCCATGGCCACAGGGAACACCCCGCTTGCGGTGGCGCTTGGCTGCGGAAATTTCTCCGCAATCAAGGCCCGAAGCTCGGTGATCTTCTCTCCCCTGGTCCCGCTCTCAAGCGCGACGGTCTGCATAACGAATTAATCCCCTGAATACCCCTGCGATTTTCACCTCTTCGGCAGGCACCACCAGATCCGCATAAGCCGGATTGGCTGCCTTCAGCCGAACCGTGCGCCCTTGAGCGCCTTCCAAATAAAAGCGCTTTAGCGTCGCCTCGCAACCGCCATTTTCACCGCCCACCATCACCGCCGCGATCTCCCCCTGGGCCACCTGCACATTGGGCCGGAGCAGGACATGGTCCCCCGGAAGGATCCCTTCCCCGATCATCGAATCCCCCCGGACCCGGAGCAGGAAATCGCCCGGCCGATACGGTATCAATTCGTGATCTTCGAGAATCGTTTCGGGTTCGGCTACCGCCTCCGCCAGCAAACCTGCCTGAATGGAACCGAGCACCGGCAGGCCGCCTTCCGCGATGGCATAGCGGCCCTTGGGGGTCAATTTGACGAGTTGATCGCGCCCAAAGCCGCCTCCGCCCCCGATGGAAACGAAGCGGTTGCGCTCCATGATTCGCAGCGTCGGCACCAGGCTGGAACTCCCCGAGAGTCCAAGTTCCCGGACCAGCGCGCTCACCAGAGCCGGGAAGCCGTCGCGTTCGATCACGGCGATGGCCTTGGCGATCCGGCGGTGAATCGGGGAGAGTTGGGTGCTGCGAGGTCTTGGCATTACATCGTGAATATCCACGATGTAATGGAAGAGTTCAAGAAAGGAATCGCCGGGGACCTCAGCCCGTCCATTTCGTCCATATAGTCCATTATCGTCCATTCTGAGGGGGGGAGATGGACCAGATGGACAAAATGGACTGATAACATCGCCGCCCCGACTGAGCGGGGCGGCTACAGGAGCCCCTTTTTTCCACGATTTCCTCTCCTCGCTTGCCTTTCTGAAAAATCCCGCTAACGTTCCGTCTCTTTTTCCCTGCTATAGGCGTGCCAGAAGTTGGTTCGCCCGGGGTAAGAAAACCTGTGGCAACCGTGGCGTGAGTATATAATTTGCAATGAATCAGATGCAGCAGATGCAAGAACTGATCGCGAAATCATTTCGCGATTTCAAAGAGGGCAGCATCGTCAAGGGACGTGTCCTCGAACTCCGGGCCCGCGAAGTTCTCGTGGATATCGGCTATAAGAGCGAAGGCGTTATTCCCCTGTCGGAATTCGACGACATGGAAGACCTTCAAGTGGGCGACGAAGTGGAAGTGCTCCTCGTCCGTCTCGAAAATGACGAGGGCATGGTCATCCTTTCCAAGGAGAAAGCCGCCTACAAACAGAACTGGGACAAGATCGTCAAAGTGTTCCAGGGTGGCGGACTCATCAAGGGCAAGGTCAAGGCCGTCGTCAAGGGCGGGCTCACCGTCAACATCGGCGTCGAAGCCTTCCTTCCCGGATCGCAGATCGACATCATCCCTCCGAAGGACCTCCAGCAGTTCGTTGGAAACACCTACGACTTTAAGATCGTCAAGATCAACGACGACCGCAAGAACGTGGTTCTCAGCCGTCGCGAGATCATCGAGCAGGAACGCGCCGAGAAGCGCAGCCGCTTCCTCGAAGGCGTCAAAGTGGGCGACACCGTTAAAGGCGTGGTCAAGAACCTCACCGATTTCGGGGCATTCATCGACCTCGACGGCATGGACGGCTTGCTCCACATCACCGACATGACCTGGGGCCGCCTCGGTCACCCGAGCGAACTGCTCAAGGTCGGCCAGGAACTCGAAGTCATCGTGCTCGACATCAACAAGGAAAAGGAGCGCGTCTCCCTGGGCCTCAAGCAGACCCAGAAGAATCCTTGGGAAGAGACCGAAAACCGCTTCCCGATCGGCACCAAGGTCAAGGGCAAGGTCACGAACCTCGTTCCTTACGGTGCGTTTGTTGAAATCGAAGAAGGCGTTGAAGGCCTCATTCACGTTTCCGAACTCTCCTGGACCAAGCGCATCAGCCGTCCCTCCGACGTGCTCGCGATGGGTCAGGAAGTCGAAGCCGTGATTCTCGGCGTCAACAAGGAAGAGCAGAAGATCTCCCTCGGCATCCGCCAGTTGGAGCCGAATCCTTGGGACGAGATCGAGCACAAGTATCCGATCGGCAAGCAGGTCAAGGGCGTGGTCCGCAACATGACCGCTTACGGCGCCTTCGTCGAACTCGAAGAAGGCATCGACGGCATGATCCACGTCTCCGAC
>JBAXSN010000279.1:0-1399 GCA_037130675.1 Verrucomicrobiota bacterium | reverse complement strand
GCCCCCGCGCTGAATCAAATGGGTAAAACATGAGGAGTCACAATGTTCAATCTCCCGGCTCTGAGGTAGGCGGCAATACGAAAGTATTGGAAGTTGCGGAAGCCCTTGGCCATGCGCTTTGCGAGTTGAAGGATCCCGTTGACAGCTTCGATGGCGGCATTGGTGAGTTGGGTTTCCATGTAGGCCAGGATGCCATCCATATGTTCCTTGATGGTTCGCCCGAGCTTTTTGAAAGGCTCCAGTCGGCAACGGGCGGCCCAGGAAAGCCACCACTTGATGGAAGCGGGGTTGTTTTCCGAAAGCACGTCTTGCAATGTCTCCCGCAGCGCCATGGCGCGGCCGAGTTTGGGGTAGGATTTGCAGAGTCGGTGCCGCACGTCCAGTTGCTCCTCTGTGCGCGTCCAGGAGTTTCCACGCAGCGCCCAGAGGCCGCCGTAAAGATCGGCTCCCGAACGGCGCAAGTCCTTACGCACAGCATCCAGAGCTTCCCCAGCCAGCTTCATGATGTGGAAGAGATCGAAGACAATGCGGGCTTTGGGAAAGGCCCTCTGGGCGCCGGAGATGAAGGAGGGACTCATGTCCATGACGACCTCGGTGATGAGATTCGGGTCGGCCCCGTGTTTGGGCATCTCGCGGGCGAACTCCTCCAGGGCGTCGCCACTGCGGCCATCGACCATGAGCAACAGATCGTGGCTGTCGGCATCAAGAATCACGGTGACATAACGGTGGCCGCGACGGGCGCTGGTTTCGTCCACCATGATGCGGGTGACTTTCGACCAGTCCTTCTTCTTGTGGGCCTCTGTGACATAGTGATCGAGCACCCTCCAAAGCCGGGTGTCATGCTCCCCGAGATGGCGGGCAGCCGCTTTCACGCTCATTTGCTGGCAGAGAAGCAGGACCATGGCTTCCATCATCAGCGTAAAACCGCTGCCTTTCCTGGCCCAAGGAACCTCGGAGAGCAGAACCCCGTCTTTGTCGCACTTGGTGCGCGGCACACGGGCGATGAGAAAGGTCTCGTGCTGCCAGAAGTTGAGATGCCTCCACTGCTTCTCCACCGTGTCATGGACCGGGCACCACTCCCCGCACTCCGGACACGCAAAGTGCGAGCCGGCTTCGAAATCCAGCCACAAACGCAGCCGGCGGCCTTCGACATCCATCTCGCTTTTGACCACTTTCCACCCGCTCCCGAGCCCGAGAGCCATCCCGAACAAATTGTTGGCATCCATGACCGCAAAACCTTGCACGCTCGCAAGCGCAGCGCGAGCCCTTCCTTCCGATGGCCGAAGGCCCTCATCAAAGTTCCCCCCGAACGCCTGCCGCGGCGAGCGGTGCGGGGATTGGGGGCGCACAGCCCCCAGCAAACTGGTTCGTTTCATCCATTCAACTCAGCGCGGAGCCA
>JBAXSN010000278.1:0-1406 GCA_037130675.1 Verrucomicrobiota bacterium | reverse complement strand
CGCGTAGTTTTCAAACCAGGACTTTTCTGTAGTTAGCAAAGCAGGACAGGTTCATTTTGGGCGATTGGTAAAGAGCAGTACAGGTTTCTCTGATTTGTTGGGTGGTGCGGCCAGGACGGAATGATGGCCGGTGGGATGGAGGCAGAGAACGATTCTGGCACCCGGAGGGCGATCGACGCGTAGGCGCTGGGTTCCGATGGGCACACGACCGTCGGCGCCGACTTTGAGAGCGGTGCGGACACTCCAAACATAAGGCCACCAAGGGCAGCGCGGGGTGGGGCGCAGGACGGATCGTTTCTCCTGCTGGGCAAGTTTCCAAGCCTGTTGCGGGGTCATACGGAGTTCGCGATGGGTTTCGTGGGCGTTGCGGTGAAGTCGCAGGGCGTCGATGTGGGAGTTGGCGGTTTCGATCTCGGAGATTTGTTCGCTGGCGAAATAGGCCGGGAGCCGCCCCTGCCAGAATTGGTGTTCACGCTCGACTTTGCCCTTGGCTTGGGGTGTTGGAGCATAAAGGAAGCTAATGTCGTAGAACTTGAGAGCCCAGCCGAGTTGGGTTAGGGCGTCGGGATGCTTGGTGAAAAAGATGGCGTGATAATCGACGTAGATTTGCAGTGGTCGGCCGTAGATCAGGAAAGCGGCGGGGAGGAAATCGAGATAGGACAGGAGGAGTTCACGGCCATAGAGTTTGGAACCGACGAAGAGGCGGGAGCAATCGTCGAGCATATTGAGCATGGGAAAGTCCAGCGCGCCCAACGGGAACCAGTGATGGGGGGAGGCGTCTAATTGCCAGAGTTCGCCGATCTGGGAGCGCTGCCAGCGACGCACTGGGGCGTGCGGGCGTTTGGAGGGAGTCGCATGCGCACAACCATTTTCCATTGCCCAGCGGCGGACCTGTGCGCGGTCGAGCTTGAAGGTGTGCAGTCGGAAGGCTTCGGAAGCGGTGAAGCTGTAAGGGCAAGGCGGGGAGCACGTCAGGCGTTTTTTGAGGAGATGGGTGACCGGCGCGGGCCAAGCGGTAGCGTGGTCACCCCCCGAGGTTCCCGGGGTCCACAACCTCTCTTTCTTGAGCGCACAGGCGCGCAGATAGCGGGTGAAGAGCGTATAGAAGCGGCTGCGGGACAAGCCGAGTTGTTGGGTGGCTTGAGCTGCCGTCAAAGAGAGCAGCCGGAAGGAAGCCAGCACATGCCGGATGAAGGAAGGGGCGTGGCGATTGGATAATTGTTGGTACTTTTCAAGCGCATAAGCTCTATCAGGATCCTCCCCCCGCCCAGTCCTTTCGTCGGCCTCCGCTACGCTCCGGCCTCCTCAAGGACCGGGCGGGGGGAGGATCCTGAGCACACCATGGCGCAGAAGTGTCCTGCTTTGCTAACTACAGAATCTGTCCTGGTTTGCTCGCCCCGCGACAC
>JBAXSN010000277.1:0-1428 GCA_037130675.1 Verrucomicrobiota bacterium | reverse complement strand
CAGACCCTGCACCAAATTGTGTGTTGTTTTCAGAGAAGGCTTCGGAGTTCGGGATCAAGAGAGGACTACTGGGCGGCACTGGTGGCACTTGGCGCGAGGCTCTTCTGCCGGATTTAGGTTCAAGGGCTCCAACTCTTTTACTTACCCGCTCTAATCCCGTAGAGCGCTTTGACGATTCCCATCGACTTTTCACTCGGCGTGACGCCCGGTTCCATCTGGTTCATGACGTAGGCAAATGAGATTCCGTTCTCCGGGTCGGCGAAGGCGTGGCTGCCTCCGGCACCCGGTTGGCCAAACGCCGTGAGCGACGGCCCAAAGAGTTGCCGCATTTTGAGCCCCTCACCGTCCACCGGATCGCGCATAAAACCGGCGGAAAACGAGGTGTTACCAAGCAGCACCCGATCCAGCCCGTTGACTAGCGTAATGCTCATCGGCGCAGTCGATTGGAATACGCGCACCCCTTCCAATGCGCCGCCACTGGCGAGCATGGCGTAGAACTTCGCCAGGGCTCGCGCCGTCCCGATTCCGCCAAACGCGGGAAGCGAGGTCGATCTCGCCTCGGGTGTGTTCATCGAAGCCACGCTTTCGAGCCCTCCCGGACGACTGAACGAACGTGCGGTCAACGATTCCGGATTGAGGAACGCCTGGTAGAAATCGGGGTTGCGCTGGGGCGCATTGGCCTTGGGGGGATAGATCGGCGCGACGTATTCGTGCCGTTCCGGCGGCAATCCAATCCAGAAGTCGAGTCCGAGGGGGACGGCAAAGTAGGTTTGCCAATACTGGCCCAGTGGCATTCCGGCGACGCGCCGGACCAGTTCGTCGAGCAGCGAGCCGAACGTGCGCGGATGGTATCCGTGCCCCTCCCCCAGCGCCCAATAGGGATATTGCTTCGCGAGCGCTGCCGCCACCGCTTGGTGATCCTGCACGAGGACCGAAGCATCGAGCGCAGGAAGCCCGGCCCGGTGCGAAAGGACATCGGCAAAGGTGACGGCGTCCTTCGCCGCCTGCTTGAACTCCGGCCAGAAGACGCTCACCGGGGTGGTAAGGCTCACCCCTTCGCGTTCCAACGCATGCAGGAGGCAGGCTGCAGCGGGGCCTTTTGTGGCCGACCAGACCAGCACCGGTGTCTCGGCGGTCCAGGGGCGGGTTTTCTTCCGGTCAATAAATCCACCCGCGAGAGAGAGGATTTCCCGGCCATCCTGCCAGACGGAAACCGACGCCCCCAATTCGCCACGGCTCTTGAAGCTCTCAAAAAAGAACTCTTCAGCGACTTTCAGGAGAGGTGATCGATTTAAGGAACGTAAGGATCTGTTTTTGCCCATTGCCAAGCCTGCAAATCTACGGGCGCGAGTCCGAACGTGCCAACAACAAAGGCAGGGCAAACGCATCAAATTTTGTCGACTCCTTTTTCAGCGCTGAAGGCGCGAC
>JBAXSN010000276.1:0-1484 GCA_037130675.1 Verrucomicrobiota bacterium | reverse complement strand
CGGCCCCGAAGTCCATCACTCCTTGGCCCGCCTTGAACGCTGGTGCCCCCGTGCGACCCTCGCGTTTCGCCATGTCAGTCGCTATGGCCTCCCGTGCCTTGCCGCCCTCTGGCTGCGCGTTGTGGGCCGCCTGCGCCCGTTCCTTGACCGCCGCGAGCGGTCCCGGCGGTTCCTTGAGCAGTGCTGCGAACAAATCCGCCTGTGCGGAAGCTCCGGCGGCGGCTGCGGCGTCCTGGTGCTCCTCTCGGGTGATAGCCGTTGTATCAAGCGGCGTGTTCGCTCCGGCGGCGCTTTGCTCCTGAATCTTGCGATCCATCTTCGCAATTCGGGCCTCAAGGTCGGAAAGCTTGCTCGACTCGTTGCCCCAGCCCTTACCACCTGCCCGCTTTGCCGCCTCGCGGTCCCTCCAGCGGTCGGCCAGGTCGCGCTTGTCACGGTCGCTTGACGCCTCGAATGCCTCTTTGTTGGCCCAATGCCCGAAGCGTTCCATCTCGCCGTCCACCAGCATTTTAGGCGTGCCGTTTTCGACCTTGAACACCGGTTGCGGCATCGGCGTGTTGCGCAGCGCGGCGCGTTCCTTCTGGAACCGTTTATTTGTCTCCAACTGTTCAGCCACCACCGGTCGCAGCGCGTCAGCTTCCATCGTGAGCGTCGCCCGCGTCTTGACCATCGACGCCAGTGCCTTCACCGGGCGCGACGCAATGCCATTGGCCGACGTGTAGCCAAGCAGTTTCAGCGCCGATTCCAGGCTCACCACGTGCGTCTTGCCATCCGGCGTGTCCACATGGAAATGGTGAACAATCTCGCGGCCCGTCTGCCAGTTGGTGGCGGCCTTGTTCCAGTCCGACACCCGTTCCACCTTGTCCTCTCCGCGCTTGTCAACACCCTCGACCAGTTGGTTCTTCCACTCGTAGGCCACCATCGCCGCGCCGGACGGTCCCCGGAACGGTTTTTTGAATTCCACCATGGATTTCGGGCGACCGCGGCCCGGTTCAGCCGAGGAGCGCAGAATCGACGGGTTTTCGGAAAACTCCCCGTTGTTGTCCGTCGCGCTCTTAATCTGGTTGGAGTTGAACACGACCCAAACCGGAGCATCTTCCGAGCCGATCAATTCATTGAAAATGACACCATCATATCCGGCCTTTTCAATCGCTTTTGCAAGTTTCTTGTCGCCGTGTTGAAGATTCATCCAGACTTCCATGTCCTCGCCCCCATCGAAGTTGTATTTGACTCCCGAGCGGTCGAGAATCTCCTGTATCATCTCGCCATCGAAGGATTCGAGTTCGCGCAAATCCAGCGGATTCTTCACGTTTAGCCAAACGTCCCGAATGACTCCGCCCTTGGAATAGAATCGTTCGGCCTGGGATCGCTTTGTTGCGAAATAGAATCCGAAGTTGTTCTTATCTTCCTCTGTCCTGATTTTTGGGTTGAAGAGTCCTTTTTTGTAGATGGGACCAAGATCATCAGCCGCGCCATTGAAAAAC
>JBAXSN010000275.1:0-1507 GCA_037130675.1 Verrucomicrobiota bacterium | reverse complement strand
TGGTGGAATTTCGTGAATCCTTTCCACGCGCGATGGCGGCAGAGGACTGCCGCACCAAGGCGCTGGCGCGCTACCGATAGCGATGCGCGAAGCGCCTTGGAGCAACGGTGGCCCTCCACCGCCTTTGGGGGCGCTTCAAAGCAACCATTAAATTTTCGAGTCAGGATTAACAAGATCGGCATGATTTACAGGATTAAACCTAGAGATTTCGCGCCAAGGATGCAAAGGTCGCCAAGACAGAGCTTTACGAAGTGGGCGAAACATTAAAGGGATCACCTACACGGTGATTTGGCTCACCTATCGAGGTGACCTATTGGCGGGAGCGAAACTTCGAGGTCGATTTTGTGCTCCAACGTGGACGCAGCGTGGTCGGCATCGAGGTCAAGAGTGCTGGTCGGTACGAGGCTCCAGGCGGCATGGAAGTATTCCACAGGGAGTTCAATCCCTTGCGGACCTTGCTCGTTGGCGCCGGGGGCATCTCCCTGGAAGAGTTCCTGTCAACGCCCGCGTCCAACTGGCTGGAGAAATAGGTCCACCCCGGGTTTCAATCGCGCTCGTTCTACACAGCAGCCGTCACCCCGGCCATCTCGTCGCGCAAGGCTTTCACCTTTGCCGTGAAATCAAGAAGGGCCGAAGCGACGCCCTTGTACTGTTTGCCCGTTTTCTCCACCTGGCCTCCGCGCACAAGCTGCTGGAGCTTTTCGTAGGCGCGCAGCCGGAGCATTTCCTCGCCTCCGCTTGCGGCGTTGCGAGCCCGCAGGTTGCCGTAAATTACTGTAAAGAGCGCCTTAAACTCAAATGCAGTTTTGCAAGAGAGCGCCGCGACCAATTCTTCGGTCATAATGTCGGGCCCGCGGCGGAGGCTGAAGGATTTTTTCATCGGAGAATATAGCACAAATCGGCACCGCATCAGGGATTCTTCCTCCCCGAGATCAGATTTCGCCCAGGGCATCCGCCACAGCACCGGGAAGAGTGCGCGGTCCACTGCCGCCAAGGACCGCATCGACCTTTTCCAGCCGGCGAATTAGATCGAGCACCTCGGATCTGGCATAAGGCCCCCCGGCCGCGGGGCAGAAATGCGTGCGGCATCCAAACGGGCGTTCGGCGTAGATCATGCATTTTCCGGTAAAAGGATGCAGCAGCGGGCAAGCACCGTCGGCGCGCTCGGGAAGGGCTTTTCGCCCTGCCGCCCTGACCCCTCTTGCGGCCACTAGCGCCTCGCCTTTGGTGAGGTAAGGGGTCAGCCCCGTCACTTTAAAATGACAGCACTCCGTCTTCAGCGAACATTGGCGTTGCACCGGCCGTTTCGCCAGTTCCGCGTAAACCGCGCGCACTTCCGCCAACGCAGCAGCGTGGGCTTCAATGACTGAATTTTTGCGGGGGTCGCGTCGGTTCGGCATTTTCATCGGCGTTTTATCTTTTTAGACAGATATCCATTCCCCGCAAGCGTGAGCCAGGGCAAACGCATCAAAATTCGATTTGGGACATCATTCCGAAGCGCCAACGG
>JBAXSN010000274.1:0-1538 GCA_037130675.1 Verrucomicrobiota bacterium | reverse complement strand
TGTCGGCGACGGTTCAAAAGTGGAATTCTCGCCTGTTCAAAAGTGGACAGTTTTCACAAGCTGAAAGTTCCTAATATGTAGGGCCATACGTTCTTTGGCGGATGCTCAAGAACCCAAAATTTCCGATTGGGATGATGTATGATGGCGACCGATTTACGAGCGGTGGTTGCGATTTCATAATTTTGGCCTTCAAAGTCGATGGTCTGATCGTTGTTGACCCGGCGCATCGCGCGGAGGGAAAGATGCAGATCCAGCAGTCTTGAAGGAGGCACTGGGCGAAGATGGCTCTTGTTTTCCAGCAGGGCATTTTCCCAGACATCCAGAGGGATCAGGCCCGTGCTGCGTTGGCGAGTGCGATTCTGGCGGCTGATTTCCATTTGGAGGATTTCATCGGCATGCTCCCAAGTCTGAACCTTGGCGTGAGCCAGGAGCGTGACGAGGCGTCTCTGGAAAGTGCCAAAGCGGCGTTCGATCTTTCCTTTGGCCTGTGGAGTCGGAGCAACAAGGTGAACCACGCCAAGGCCAAGCAGGGCACGTTGGAACTCACTTCTCGGATCGCTATGATCGTTGGTAGAGCTTGGGCCGAAGAGACTCAAGGCGTCGGTGTAGACGGCGTCTGGCAACCCGTGGATTTCGAAAGCGCCGCGGAAGTGGCAGAAGTGATTCCATGTTGTCTCGGCAGGGACGAAACGACCGGCAACATTGAAGCCGGAATGATCATCGACGGTGAGGAGAAGGATTTGTTTGGCGGCGGCCGGCCACCATTGGTGGATGGAACTGTCGTGCTGATAAAGCTCGCCGATGCGTGCGCGGCGGAAGCGTCGGTAGGCGCGCGGTTTTCGCACGACGGCAGGGACGAGGTGGGAGAAGTGAGTTTTGACATGAACCTCGACGCAAGATCTCGCCCGCTTGAAGTCGCAGAGGCGTTGTAATTCGTCTGTCACGAGCTGGTAGTTGGGCGGGTTCTGCAAGGGAAGGAAGCCCTGAAGGAATGTCCTGACTTTTTCTGGCCAACCGCGGCAATGTCCGCCACCGCTGGCTTTGGGCTGGTAGGACTTCCTGTTGCTCAGGTACTCGCTCCGCAGCTCATAGAGGCGGGATTTGCCGATGCCCAAATGCCTGGTGGCCCTTGATGCGTCGATGACCCCGTCATTGAAATCGGCAAGGATGCGGAGGACAAAACGCGGCGGCAGGCGGTGGATGATTTGTTTCTTTTCAAGGCAGGAAGATGGAGCGCCATGCGCAGATGGCACGATCAAAGAAAACCGGCCTGCTTCCGCCATGGGAGGGGGGATTTTCCGCCGCATAAATGCAGCCTCTCCGTCGGCCTCCGCTCCGCTCCGGCCTCCTCCGAGACTGCATTTATGCGGGAGTCAACTCGAATATGCGTCCCAAAGTGAGAATTCCACTTTTGAACCGTCTCAGTCCACTTTTGAACAGGCCCCGACACAACAACCGCTTTTTGATCCCACCGTGGGTGCGAACTCCCAACCTCGCATCCCGCCTGCTCTCCCTCGTCTCCCGGCGCATCGCCGTCG
>JBAXSN010000273.1:0-1559 GCA_037130675.1 Verrucomicrobiota bacterium | reverse complement strand
CCACCGCACGGATGCGGACTCGGCTCCGGCGCAAGCGTGGCCAAAACCCCCGTAAGGCTGCGGTAAGCAACAAAGGTAGCAACTGAGGAGGCAATATGATATGCTGATGACTCATGGTTTCTATCGCGCAACTAAAGCGGAGATTCAGCTCTATTTGGCCGTTACTTGATGAGCGGACTCGGCGCATCATGGCGGCAAATGAAGCTATCGAATTGGGATATGGCGGTGTATCCACAGTCCACCGGGCTTGTGGGTTATCTCGAAAATCCATTGCCAAGGGTGTGGGCGAAATCCAGAAGAGGGATGCTCCTATGGCGGGGCGCATTCGCCGCCCAGGCGGGGGACGGAAGAACCTCACACAAACCGATCCCGCCCTGATAGCTGCGCTGGACGACTTGATTGAGGGCGGAACCCGTGGTGATCCGGAGTCTCCCTTGCGCTGGATCTGTAAGAGCACGCGGACACTGGCCGCTGAACTTTGCTCTCAAAAGCATCCCGTGAGCTATGTAAGAGTCGCTCAACTGCTACACAATCAGAACTACAGTCTGCAAGGGAATCGCAAGCTGGAGGAAGGCGAAGACCATCCTGATCGGGACGCCCAGTTTCGGCATATCAACCGGTGCGTGAAACGCGCTTTGGCGGCTGGAGAGCCGGTCATATCAGTCGATACCAAGAAGAAAGAACTCATTGGTAACTACGCGAATGCTGGTCGCCAGTGGCTTCCAGCCAAGCAACCCCGGCGGGTCAACGGACACAATTTCCCCAGTCCCGAAGTGCCGCGCGCCTTTCCCTACGGCATCTATGACTTGCAGCACAACTCGGGATTCGTAAACGTGGGTACTGACCATGACACGGGAGCATTTGCGGTAGCCTCGATTCGCGGTTGGTGGCATTGTGAGGGGCGGGCCCTCTATCCGGCAGCGAATACGCTTTGGATTACAGCCGACGGTGGAGGTAGTAATGGTTCGAGACTGAGGCTCTGGAAGCTCGAACTGCAATCCTTCGCCAATGAGAGCGGACTGGAGCTTTCGATCTGTCACTTTCCACCGGGCACCAGCAAATGGAACAAGATCGAGCATCGTTTGTTCTCATTCATATCGTCGAACTGGCGCGGCGAGCCATTGCGAGATTACCAAACGATTGTGAATCTGATTGCGCAAACAACGACGGCCAAGGGGCTGACTGTGACGTGTCGGTTAGATCGACGCAAATATCCGACCGGAAGAAGAGTCTCCGACGAGGAGATGAAAAGAATAAACCTAAAACGCAACAAGTTCCATGGAGACTGGAACTATGTGGTTGCGCCGGACGGCCAAGGTTGAGTTGCTACCTTTATTGTTTACCGCAGCCTAAGCGGGAGGACATTCTTTAGCGGAGTGTCGCCTTGAGTTGGCGCCAGCACTCCAGAGCACGCTGGCGGGCCTGTTGGGCCCGAGCGGAGTCGAGGCTGGGGCTGGGTGGCGGTGGGGGCTTGGGCGCAGCGGGTGGGCGCAAGCGCACGCGACTAATCTGGAGGTCTTCCTCGAAGCGGTCGGGTTGGAGCAGGTTGGAGAGTTTGA
>JBAXSN010000272.1:0-1603 GCA_037130675.1 Verrucomicrobiota bacterium | reverse complement strand
GGATTAACCTTGGGCGTTGCCCAAGGCTGGTATGGGGTCGCGCCTTCAGCGCTGCGCGTTGCCCAAGGCTGGTATGGGGTCGCGCCTTCAGCGCTGAAAAAGGAAGTCGACAAAATTTGATGCGTTTGCCCTGGTTGCGGAGCATGGCCGCTTGCTTAGCTTTTGGGTTAAGCAGATATTGCTCCATGGAAAATATTGCTGGTTACGAGATCATAGGCTCGATTTGCCAGAGTGGGGACTTTGCAGTCTATCGGGCTATGAAAATGGGGGAACCGACCGGCGAGACGGTGCTCGTCAAAATTCCTGCCTCCAAGCTCCCCAGCCCTGCAGCCATCCGGCAACTTGAGCACGAATACCAGGCCGCCCATGATTTGGATCCCGCGTTGGTCGTAAGGCCGCTCGGGCTGGAGCGGGATAATGGAGGACTTATCCTTTTGATGGAGGATCGAGGCGCCACCGAAACGCTTGAGGATTATTTGGCCGGCCCGATGCCTGTCGGGGTTTTTCTTAAAATGGCCATCCAGGCAGCCGCAGCCCTCGTGGACATTCACCGACACGGTCTCATTCACAAAGATGTCAAGCCAGCGAATCTGCTCGTAGATGCCGACCGCAACGTGCGGCTTACCGGGTTCGGAATTGCTTCCCGGATTGCGAGCGAGCGCCAGATGCCTGAAGCTCCGGACACCATTGCCGGGACGCTCGCCTACATGGCGCCCGAGCAGACCGGGCGCATGAACCGCTCGATGGATTCCCGCAGTGACCTTTACGCCCTCGGGGTCACCTTTTATGAGATGCTTGCGGGAGCCCTTCCCTTCACCGCCGCCGATCCGATGGAGTGGATTCACTGCCATATTGCGCGATCACCGCCGCCCCTTGCGCAGCGCGCCATTGTGCCCGGACCTCTTTCTGACCTCATTATGAAGCTTCTCGCGAAGCCCGCCGAGGAGCGCTATCAAACGGCTCTGGGGCTTGAGGCTGATCTTCGGCGATGCCGGGCGGATTGGGAGTCGCTTGGGCGCATCCCCCCGTTTCCGATTGGCGCGCACGATGTGTCGGACCGGTTGGTGATCTCGGAAAAGCTCTATGGTCGCGAACAGGAGATCTGCGCGCTGCTTGCTGCTTTCGAACGGGTTGTTGCGCACGGCGCCTCGGAGGTCGTGCTCGTGTCGGGCTATTCGGGCATCGGCAAATCCGCTGTGGTTAATGAGCTGCACAAGGCGTTGATCTCGCCCCGCGGCCTTTTTGTCTCAGGGAAATTCGGCCAATACACGCGGGATATTCCCTATGCCACCCTGGCCCAGGCGTTTCAGACTTTGGTGCGGATTATCCTGGGCAAAAGTGAAGCGGAGGTGAGTTCATGGAGGGACGCCCTGCGGGAGGCGCTGGGCGCCAGCGGCGGGCTCATCGTGAACCTCATCCCCGAGATGGAACTGATCATCGGCAAACAGCCTCCGATGCCGGAGCTCGCGCCCAAGGATGCGCTCTATCGTTTTCAGCGGGTGATCCGGCGGCTCATTGGAGTGTTTGCCCGGCCCGAGCACCCGCTGGTGCTCTTCCTCGACGACCTGCAGTGGATCGACGCCTCCAGCCTCACGCTCCTTGA
>JBAXSN010000271.1:0-1618 GCA_037130675.1 Verrucomicrobiota bacterium | reverse complement strand
CGTTGGCGCTGAGATAACAGCCGAAACTCTGTAACTTTCCCGTCCTGCGCCCCCGGGCAGGGGTCAGGGACTGGAAGTGGTGATCTGGAATTTAATTCAGCCCTAATTTCGGGACGGTCTCGCTCCAAACGGAGTCCACTTGTGATCCCACGCCGTCGATAACCCGCACGGGCACTCCTGCTTCCGCCGCGGCTTTATTCCAAGCCGCGCTCCGACCGTCTTCATCGAACGACGGGGTAAAGAGCATCCCCTTTCGCACCCCTCTCAATATTTCCGCCGCCTGCCTTTCTTCCAAACGGGACGGAGCAATCAGCACCAGCGCCCCGGCTGCCGAAGCTGAATCCAGCCGCGACACCGTGTCCCCTGTGACAATGAGCGTCTCGCCGGGCCGATGGGCCTTCGGATCGGGTTCGAGTGCCACACGAACATTGGCTCCCTGCTTTAACGCCAGCTCTCGCATGAGCTTCCCATAATCCGAACCGAGAACCCCCTCATCCACCCACACCAAGCAACGCCGCGCGGCGGCGAAACGGGGTTCAAGCGCGACTTCGCCCTGATGTAATCGAACCATTAATGGCTCCCGCCATGAGAGAATGGCCCCGGCAGCGAACATCCCTGCGCAGATCGCCGCGCTGGCAACCAGCGCGCGACCCGCGGCGAGCAGCAACCCGAACCGGATTCCAGAGCGCCAAATCCCAATAACCATCACTGCGCCGCAAAACGCGGGCGCGAGCCAAAGCGCCGGTTCCTCCATGGTCGTGCTGAAAAATCCCGCCACAGCGAATGCTATTAACGACCCTCGTGCGCCTATATTTAGACCCTCCATTTGTTCTTTGGCTGAAGCCGTTAAAGATGCGCTGCTGGTGGGCCACCGCCACAAAAGCACCACGCCAAATACCGCTAACGCGAAAACTCCGATTCCCTGCTCCGCCGCGAAAGTAAGATAACTATTCACGAGTGTCCGGTATCGCGGCGTGGATTCCAGCGGCTGAAACCATTGCATGTAAGCCGAGCCAGAGTTCCTCGTTCCCACCCCTTGTGGAATTTGGGCGATCATCCGCAAGCCGCCCTGCCAGAGTTCAAAGCGGTTCGTGACCGATCCGTCCCCCGTCCCCAATCCCTGCGAACTGCGCAGGGCCGCGTTCGACGCCCCAAATAGTCCCGCAACCAGTAATACCAACAACAGCGCAACCCACTTCCGCATCCATGCACCTCCCCCGGCAAGCGCCGCCCGGCTGCGCCACCCGACATACAGGAACCCTGCCGCGGCACCCACGATTCCTCCGCGCGAGAACGTCATGAACAGCAGCCACCATCCCGCGCATAGCACCGCACCGCCCACCGCCACTGCCATCCATTTTATAAACCCACGCCGAAGCGCCCACGCCGCCTGGGCCAGCGCCCACCACAGAGGCAATAGCGAAGCAATCAGCGCCGCCGCTTTATTCGGGTTTTCAAAACCAAACGACCACCGCAACTGATCCTGAAAGTAATATTCCATACGCATGCCGGATTTTCCCGCCCAGTGCGGGCATTGCTGAATTCGAGCGTTCGAGTCAGTAAGCCCCCGGCGGCGTGCCTTGCCGGATCATTCGTCGAGGAAACTATACGCCTGAGC
>JBAXSN010000270.1:0-1643 GCA_037130675.1 Verrucomicrobiota bacterium | reverse complement strand
CGGGGGCGTTCAATTTTCCGTTAATCTGCTAGAAGCCCGAAGGGCTGGCTAACGGGATGAGTGATGGCAGTTGCGGTGGCGATTGGGAAGGAGATTCTTCCCGGCGGGCGCGTTTTTCTTCTCCTCCCGCGCTCCACGCCCGGCTCCGGCGGCGAGGAGCGGAGCGACGAGGTGCCGGAGCCGGGCGTCGGGACATGGTTTGCCCGGCCACTCTGAGGCGGCAATTGTTTGGAGGAAAGTTGTTCACAGGGTTCCGCGGCGAGAATGGGCCCGAAGGAAATAGCTCGTCGGAGCCGCGGGTTCCTGTGAACAACTTTCCGGCGACGGGCGTCACCGGTTAGACCGCCTGCGTCCGGCCTAGCGCGGCGGCAAGCTCGCCGAGTTGCTCGTGGCCACGCACCCGCCTGAAGCCGCTCTGAGCCCGCAGCAGGGCCACTCCCATCCAACGCGCCACCTGGTTGGTGTCATCGTGCCAGCGGCAGATGCGCCCGATGGTGCCCCTGGCGTTTCCCATCACGTTCTCAATGTGATTGGTGCTCAAGAACGTTACATTGAGGGTCGACGGCACATTGAGCCGGTGAAACGCCAAAATGACATCGCGCCGCGTCTCCAGGGCCTCGAATGCGGCGAAGTTGCGCTCTTTCACATACTTCAGCACATTATCAAAAGCCTCTTCCCCGGCCTCCGCTCCCTGCACTCCACGCAGCACATTCATCAGCTTCACCAACCCGGGCTTGTGCCTGTGGGAGAGCTTCGCGCACACCACCCGCTCCACATGCACCAAGCACTCCTGCTGCACCGCGTCGGGCCAGAACTCGCGCACCGCCTTGGCGATGGCCGCGCTGCCGTCGCGCAGCACCAGCACCCGCCGGTCCCGCCCCACCACCAGTCCGCGAGCGGCGATCCGGCCTAACAAACCATTCACCACTTCCGCACTTTCGCTGCTTCCCTCCTCGAAATCCAACAGATGCTTGTATCCCTTCGTGTCGATCGCCATGGCCACCACCACGCAGCGCTCGTTGCCCAGAAAGATGCCGTCAACATACATCGCCAGCACGTCGATCCCGCTCAGATCCCGCGCTCGGAACGCCGTTAGCAACTCGTTGCTGCGCACCTTCCACGCCGTGGCGACAGTCCCCTTGCTCGTTCCGGTCATCCTGCCAACGCCCGAGCTGGAAGTCCCGTGGGTCATGCCCTCCAGAATCTCGTCGAAAATCCCCTTGCTGCGCCGGATTTCCTCGTAGCTGTTAAGAACCACCTCGCGTTCATTGCCGTTCTCCTGCATCGCCCGCACCCTTCGTTTCGCGATGGGCTCCTTGCCGGAACTCGTCTTGATCGTCACGGGTTCCGTGCCCGCCCGCCGGTAAATCCCGTCATCAGGGCGGTGAATCTCACCGCACAAATCCGTGACCTCCTGCGCAATGAGATCCAAGATTCCCTGACGCACCATCGTGCGGATCCGGTCCTGGAAAACTCCCTTGAAATCCTCAATCCCGACTTGCTTCGGGGCCTTGATGCCCTTATTTCTCTTCATAGTGTTGGTTGGTTTCAAACGTTTGTTCAAAAACAGACGGTGTTGGAACACCGTCCGATCAACCAGCACTACTTCACTCTAACACTTTAACGGAAAAAAATCCGCCGCC
>JBAXSN010000027.1:0-25303 GCA_037130675.1 Verrucomicrobiota bacterium | reverse complement strand
GGTGTTCATGACCGAAGACGGTCCGAAGAGCCACCCGGAAGGTGACAGAGCCCTCCTAGTAGTGAGGAATCGGGGGTAACTCCCGTGGAGCGAAGGGGGCAGGAAAGTAGAAGCGTGAAAGAGATACCACAGGAAGTAATCCCGCCGGGAGTGGCCGAAAGGGCTTCACAAGGCGGAGAAATCCATGGCCGCTGGCCATAGGTGGAACCCGCGGTATGGACAGAGCGCATGTTGGTAGCCCTGGAAACAGGGATAGAAGGAGGGAAATGGGGCGATGAGCCGCCCCTGCCTCATCTACGGAGCCGGAAATTCGTGCGGTGCTCGGGTGTATAGTTTCTTCACGAATGATCCGGCAAGGCACGCTGCCGGGGGCGGGACTACTCCGAAAATACGGATCGAAGCGGCAAGGGATACCGCTTCTACTGTAGAAGCGGCTCCAGCCGCTCCTCCGTTGTGAAAGGCCCATTCTCATGTTGCATGGTGGGCGAAGCCCATGGGGACATGACCGAATGAAAGAAAATGTGCGGAAACGCCGGAGCGGATTCTTTCGGTTCCGTCTTGGCGACCAATAATGGCGGGATATGAAGAAAAAGCCACAGGCACAGGCACAAGGACGCGAACGGCAGCGGGATGCTTGTGTGCGACTGCTCGAAAGCTGGTTGCCGATCGCCACTTTCCAAGCTCTCGCGAACGCCGAGGAAAAGGCGGGCGATCCCAACCGTGAAAAGGCGCTGGACTCCGGGCTCAAGGCCGGGGCGTTCATCCTGAAAATCCTCGAACGCCTTGCGCGGCTCGACGGCCTCGATGCCGCGGATCGGGAGGAAACCCCCACCAACGACTTCACCGATCCCCTGGAGCTTGCCCGCCGCGTGCAGGTCGTCAGCCCGGTGCTGATGGCAAGGCTGCGAGCAGGGTCGGAGAAAAAGACGCGGGGAGTTGGAGACGCGGAGACGCGGTGAGAAGAGCGCGGCACCCCTTTAAATCAGTCCCATCCCTTTTCGTCAACGCGGCCGACGAAATGGACATTATGAACTGGATGGACCGAGCCCGCGAGTACCCTTGAAAGTACTGCCTGTCTCCACCCTTGCTTCGCGCTCTTCGCGGCTTCGCGTGAGATTCTTCTCTCGCCTTCTCCTCAGCGCGGGAGCGGGTAGCGCTGGGTCAGCTCACGCACCTTGGTGCGTACGCTTTCGAGCACAGCCCCGTCGTCCTTGTGGCCAAGGGCTTCGTGGATGAGATCGCCGATTTCCATCATCTGCTCCTCCTTCATTCCCCGGGTGGTAACCGCCGGCGTGCCGATCCGGACGCCGCCGCCGAGGGTGATTTTCTCGGTATCGAAGGGGATGCCGTTTTTGTTCACGGTGATGCCCGCCTTGTCGAGGGTCTCCTGGGCGAGTTTGCCGTTGAGAGCCTTGGGCCGGAGATCGACGAGCATGAGGTGGTTGTCGGTCCCGCCTGAAACCAGCCGGTACCCATGCCGGATGAGTTGGGCAGCGAGCGCCTTGGCATTGGAAACGATCTGCTGGGAGTAGCTCTTAAATGAGGGCTGGAGCGCCTCGTGAAAGCAGACGGCTTTGGCCGCGATGACGTGCATGAGCGGCCCCCCCTGGATGCCGGGAAACACCTGGGAGTCGATCCCCTTAGCGTACTGCTGCTTGCACATAATGATGCCGCCGCGCGGGCCCCGGAGGCTCTTGTGCGTGGTGGTGGTGGTGAAATCCGCCAGATCGACCGGGCTCGGATGAACGCCACCCGCGACCAGGCCGGCGATGTGCGCCATATCGACAAAGAGCAGCGCGCCCACGGAATCGGCGATCTCGCGCATCCGCTTGAAATCGATGATTCGGGGGTAAGCCGAAGCTCCCGCCGTGATCATTTTGGGCTTAAACTCCTCGGCGTGCCGGGCGAGGGCGTCGTAATCGAGCGCCTCGGTTTCCGGGCTGACGCCATAATGGCTGACTTCGAAGAAGCGGCCGGAGAAGTTGGCCCGGTTGCCATGGGTGAGATGGCCGCCATGGGAAAGATCCATGGTCAGGATGCGGTCGCCGGGTTTTAGGACGGAGAAATAGACGGCCATGTTGGCCTGGCTGCCGGAGTGGGGCTGGACGTTGACGTGTTCGGCGCCGAAGAGCGCTTTCGCACGGTCGATGGCGAGTTGTTCCACGACATCGACATGCTCACAGCCGCCGTACCAGCGGCGTCCCGGGTACCCCTCGGCGTATTTGTTGGTCAGGCAGGAGCCCTGCGCTTCCATCACCGCGCGGCTGGTGAAATTCTCGGACGCGATCAGCTCGATATTCTCGAACTGCCGGGTGCCTTCTTCGGCGATGGCCTTGGCGATCTCCGGATCGACCTCCGCAATCGACCCGCCCGCGCGGAATTCTTCCCCCATGCGCTCAAGCTTCTTGACCCGGCGCTCGTGGCGTCCGCCCTCGAACGGGGTGGAAATAAACGCATCGGCCGCACGCTTCGCCCCCTCAACGGTCAGGTCCTTGCCTGAGAAACAGAGGACGTTGGCGTCGTTGTGCTTGCGGGTGATGGCCGCGTCCTCGGGTTTGCAGATCAGCGCCGCGCGAATCTGCGGGAACCGGTTGGCTGCCATGCTCATGCCGATGCCGCTGGTGCAGAAGAGGATCCCGTAGTCGGCTTTTCCGTCGATCACCTCGTGGCAGACGAGTTCGGCGTAGTCGGGATAATCCACGGATTGCGCGGAAAACGCGCCCAGGTCGCTGATGACATGCCCTTTGCTGGAAAGATATTCGTGAATTGTCGTCTTCAACTCAATGCCACCATGGTCGGCGCCGATGGCAATGCGAAGGGGGCGGGTGCTGGGATTGATGGGTGAAGGTGTGGTAGTCATGGACTCGTCTGATTTATTGATGAACTGCAAAATGCTCGGGAGCGCCGCCTTGATCCGGTCACGGCACTTGTAATAAACGTCGATCCCCTGGCCGATCGGGTCGGGGATATCCACCCCCTGGACTCCGGGCTGGAACTCGGTCAAAAGGAACGTCTTGTCGGCCGCTTCCGGGAAAAAAGTAAGGATCAGGTCGAAATGACTCCGCGTCATCGCGAAAATATGCGTCGCCTTCTCGACCACGGAACCGGTGAGGGGTCGGCTCCGGAATCGGGAGAGGTCCACCCCGAGCGGACGCAACACGGAGACCGAATGGGCGCTCGCCGGCTGGCCGGTGATCGCTCCGACCCCGGCTGAGGAGACCTCGATGTCATGGCGCTTGCGCGTCATCTGCCTGAAAAGTCCTTCGGCCATTGGACTGCGGCAGATATTCCCGGTGCAAACGAATAGAATGTGATGTTTTACGGAACCCACGATTTTTTAGCGAACGGAGAGGATTTCACGGAAAGCCAAGCGTGTCGAGCGTGGATGGCGCCACCCCGGAGAAACTCGCTTGCACGGGCGCGGCTCGTCAACAATCTGTTGCGTAAAACACGTTTCAAACACTAAGTTGGCATCGCTTGGACACACCCTCACCAGATCAACCCCGGCGGCAATCGCCGGAGGAGCCCGGAAAGCAGCCCTACCTCGAATGGTATCGGCTTGCACTCCTTCTCACGGGCGTGCCTTCGGTTGCCGAATCCATTGTTGAGGAAGCAGCAGCCGCCGCATCCGGGCAGCTCGCTCAGCTTCGGAACCAGAACGCCCGGCAGACCTGGCTGGTCCGGCTCGTTCGTGAACGGGCGTTGCGGTGGCAAAACGCCCAGGCAGACGCAGCGGCCCCATTCCGCAATCAACGGGTTGACGAAGGGGTTGCGCCGGTCTCCCGGACCGGCGAATCAGGGGGGCTCTCTCAGAGTGACCCAGGCGTCCCGCCTGTGCAAACGGCCCTGATTTGGGAGAAAGTCGCGGCGCTCCCGGAGCCCGACCGAAGCGCTTTTGCCCTGTTCCACTGCTTGGAGAGCGACCCGGATGCCCTCGCGGAAATGCTTGGCCTGAGGGAATCGGCCTTTGCGGACGCCTTGGGCAGGGCGCGGCAGGCGCTCGCCCCCGGTCAATTATTTCCCGAAAGCTCCAAACTCAACGTTTACCGCCCGTGGGGAGGCAACCCGGCCCGGCTCCAGAAACTCGCAAACGGAGCCAAAAGCGATTTGAAATTCGCTGGGCAAATCGCGTTTGACAGCCGGTGTCATGACGAAATCGAGCGAATTGCATTTCCCGAAACCCTTTCTTTACCGGAAATGGCGGTACCTCGCGCCCCTGGATTTCGCGCATTGATAAGCCAGCCTGCGGTGCTGGCGATCGGGCTGGCGATGCTGGTGGTCCTGGGTGTCACCATTTTCTACTTCATGCGCAAGCTCGACGAGTTTCCGGGTAAGGACATTGTCGCCGAGTTGATTGACGCGACCGACAAGATGAACGACATGGAGCTGGAGCCGATCAAGCCCATTGAAGCAGGAAAGCTTGAGGACTGGTTCGTGCTCAAGGGGTTTGAGAACTTCGCGGTTCCGCCGGAGTTGGCCAAAGCGAAAGCGATCGCCTGCCGGGTTTACAAGCACGACGGCGTTCCCGTGGCCCAAGTGGCGCTCGATCGGCACAACGCGTTGCTGATGGTCTTCGACGCTTCGGATATGAAGGTTACGCTCAACACTCCGGCCTGGCATGTTTTCCAGCAGGAAGACTGGGCTGTGGCAGTCCGGGGCGATGCCGATAATTGTTATATCGTGGCGTTTGTGGGAGACTCCGACGACATGGCCGGATTTTTGAAATCCGGCGGTATGGAGTGAATGCCTGAGCCCTGCTTGGAAATCGGCGATGGGGAAGGGAAGGCTGCATCCGTCGGCGATCCTTCGGGGGTCCCGGTGGTTGGGGCCGGGGTGCTGACAGGGACCCCCTGTCGCACAGCCGCTCCGCCGAATCGCTCACTTCTTCACGTGCTCTCGCGCAACGAGTTTGGAAAAGCGGTTCTCCGGCTCGTCGTCGTACAAAAACGCCAGTTTCTCCTCGTCGAACTTCTTGAAGAACGCCTCCCAACTGATTTCCTCCAGCGAATCCGAGCCGCTAAAGCCCGGGTAATCGATCCGCAACAGTCCGGGCTCGTCACCCTTTTCCATGGTGCGCTTTACTGTAGCCGGGTGCCCGCCCCGCTCCTCCACCCAGCGGCGAATCTCGTTGTGATCGGTTGTTGATTTCGCAGTCGCCTTTTAATCGCATTCGCGGCGTCTGGCGATCGGAGTTGTAAAGTAATCCCTTAATGATCACGCGATAATCTGCTTTACCCAAAGGGCGAACAGGATTATCGGTTCCCATGCTTTTTCCCCGGCCATCCTACCTTCGCCGCCCCTCGTGGCTTGTTTTGCTTTGCTGGCTTTCGGTGCTTTTCCCGGCTTTTGCCGATAATCAAGCCCCTGTCCTCTCCGGTTCGCTGCCTGCGGTGACCGTGCTTGAAAACGCCGCTGAGAGCACCATCGACCTGACGAAAAGCTTCAGCGACCCGGATGTGCCCGGAACGGTCGTGCGCCTCGCGATGGTTTACAATTCCAGCGCTTCGGTCACCACCGGAACGAACATCGACATCGCCCTCTTCGACAAAGACACGCCGATCACGGTGGCGAATTTCCTGAGTTACGTTAACTCGCAACTCTACGATAACACCTTCATCCATCGGGCACCGGCCGGGTTTGTCATCCAAGGTGGCGGATTCACGTTTACGGGCACCGATAGTTTGACCTTGGCCAACCTGAAGGCCATTCCCAAGAGCCTGCCGATTCTCAACGAGTATTCTCCCACCCGCTCGAACCTGCGCGGCACCATCGCCATGGCGAAGCTCGGCGGCGACCCGAACAGCGCCACCAACGAGTGGTTTCTCAATCTGGGGGACAATAGCGCCAACCTCGATACTCAAAACGGCGGGTTTACCGTCTTTGGGCGAGTTTTGGGCGACGGGATGAGCGTGGCCGATGACATCGACAGCATCACGAAATTTGATTACTCTGGAAACATTGGATTCGCAGATTGGCCACTGGGAGATGGGCGCGCGGCAGGCGCTTCTTTTTCGACTCCGATCACCCAGGATCAACTGGTGCGGGTGGAATCCGCCACGGTGATTCCGGCGCTCACCTTCAGTGCGGAGAGCGACGACACCAGCGTCGTGCAGGCCACCGTGGATCAAGGCGTTCTTTCTCTCTCTTACATCAGCACCGGGACCGCGAACATTACGGTAACGGCAACCGATCTCGACGGAGCGACGGTCAGCCAGAGTTTTCCGGTGGACGTCCAGCCATCGACCACTGACCTGGTGGCGTTTGAATCCGACACTGTGACGGCAAACGAGGGCGGTGCCGCGACGTTGAACGTGGTCCATACCGGCACCAACGTGGCGGATTTCACCGTTCACTACGCGATGATCGATCTGACCGGCACGGCGGGCATCGACTACACGGCCGCGGAAAACGACCTCCATTTCACCCTTAGCGGGACCGCGCAGACGATTAGCATTCCCCTCCCGGACAATGGCATTTACCAGACCGGCAAGAGTTTTCGCGTGGTCCTGTCTTCGCCCTCCGACCCTGGCGTGCTGCTGGGCACCAACACCGTTTGCACGGTGAACATCACTGACAACACGCCCAATCCGAGCGGCGCGCTGGAGTTCTCGAGTTCAAGTTACGGGGTGACGGCCGGCACTCCGCTCTCTGTCGAAGTGATCCGCACGGGGGGCAGCGCCGGACAGGTGACCGCTGTGGTTTCCACTTCGGATGGAGATGCTGTCAACGGGACCAATTACCAGGGAGTGACCCAACTCGTCACCTTTGCCGATGGCGATACCACCCCGAAGAGAATCGTTATCCCGACGCTTCTCACGGATGGCACCAGCGGATTCCAGCACTTCACCCTGTCCCTTGTCGCTCCCACGGGCGGCGCGACGCTCGGCGCAACCTCCAGCGCCGACGTTTCCATCTCCCAAAATATCCAGAGCGAGGGGACCTTCGCTTTTGCCTTTCCCGAATTCCGCGCAGCCGGCTCAGGAACGGACGCTCTAATCACGGTCGAGCGCTTGGGCGGAAGCGGCACGACCGCGAGTGTCGCCTTCTCGACCGGGACGGGCACCGCGACGGCGGGCACGCATTTCGTGGCCACCAGCGGAACACTTACCTTTGGCGTGGGTGAGCGGTGGAAGACTTTCGCTGTGACGCTCCTTCCGGGCGCGGATTCCGTGAACCGCACGGTCGCACTCCATCTGACGGAGGTTTCGGCGACCACGCCCGTGGACGACTCCGGCAAGGACGCGACCCTGGTCATCGCGCAGGATAATCCCAATGGAGTGATCGAGTTCCAGTCCACGACTTTCCCCTTGAATTCCGGGACCAGCGGAGCCATCACCCTGGTCCGATCGGGCAGCACTGGAAGCGCGACGGCTTATCTTGCGTTGGACGACCAAACGGCCGTTTTGGGCATCGACTATACCACTGCTGGAATCGTGGGTCGTTTTCTGACGGTCCATTTTGCGGATGGCTCCAGCACCGCTACCGTCACGATTAATTCTGCTTTGGTGACGGGCAAAATTTTCAAGCTGCGGCTGCTCAGCACCAGCCCGGGAAGCGCGGTCGGAGAGAAGCGCGTGGCCACCGTGGATATCTCGGCAAGAACTGAGTTCTCGCGGGCGACCTACCGGGTCAGCGAAGCGAGCGGGAAGCTGTTGGTAGCCGTGGTGCGGACAGGAACGGGCGCGAGCTCGGTGGACTACGCGACTACCGGCGTGAGCGCGGCGGACGGCACTGATTTCACAGGGAAGAGCGGCACCCTGTCTTTTGCGGCCGGTGAGCTGTTCAAGACCATTGAGATCCCCATCCTCACGCCCGCCACCCCAGCGGAACGCACTTTCAACTTCACTCTTTCCAACCCGGTCAACACCGTGCTCGGCGAGAACGCCGTGGCGACCGTTTCAATCGTCCCAACCGCATCGGGCGGCTCGTTCGCCTTCGAAGCCAGCGAGTATCGGTTCGACGCGGACGGCACTTATAAAACCGTGACTGTGGTCCGGACTGGCACCGCGCCCACGGTTTATGTGCAACTGGCCGACGCCAGCGGCAACCTGCAGACAGACGGCACTTCAGTCGATGCCGGACGGGTGCTGCAATTGGATTTTGAGGCTGGGCAGACTTCCGCCACGTTCAATATTGGTGAAGCCCTCGGCAAAGGCGACAGCACGGTTCAACTGGCGCTGGTCGATTCCTCAGCCGATGGCACCATCGGTTCGCCTGCCATCGCCACCGTTTCGTTTGTCGATCCAAGCAGAGCCGATGGGCTGATCGAGTTTTCACCCGCGGACTATCGCGTTAGCAAGAGTATCGGAACGGCGCGGATTACGGTGATCCGCACGGGGGCGATCGGTGAGGCTAAAGTCCAATACGCCACCGCCAACGGCACCGCGATTGCCGGGACAAATTACGTGGCGAAAAGCGGGACATTGACTTTCCCGGCTGGCGTGTTGCTTGCGACGATCGACGTGCCGATTATTGCCACGGCCGTGACCGAGGGCAGTTTTGTCGTGAATCTTTCCAACCCGACCCCGAACGGCGGTCCCGTTCTTGGAGAATTCAGCCAGGCTACGGTGACGATCGTCAAGAACTCGAACGCGACTGCCGGGATTTTCAGGTTTGCCCAGACCAATTATTCGTTCGATGCGGACGGCAACTATCACAATGTCAGCGTGGTAAGGAGTGCCACCGGCCAGGCCACGACCGTTTTGGTGAGGGCGCTCGACGGAACTGCAAGACTGGCGACCACGGCTAGTTCGGGAATCAATCAATACACTCTGGACGGGGTTAGCAACGGCACGGTTGCCGTTAGCTTTGCCGCCAACGAACTCTCGAAAACGGTTTCGATTGGGGCCTTGCAGGTCGATGGGTTCAGAAAACTGAATTTGGCGCTCATCGCCTCTGAAGGTGCCGCCGTCGGGACGCCGTATTTGACCGAGGTGGATTTCTACAATGGCAACCTGGCGTTCACGCCGACCGCGTACCGCGTAAAGCAAGCAAACGGCAAGGCGGTGCTGGTTATCACGCGTAAGAACGGCCTCGGAACCGCAAAGGTTGTCTGGAAGACCGTCGCCATGAGCGGGACTACCGCCGCCGTGGCGAACACCGACTACACGCCAGTGGCCAGCGGCACGGCTTCCTTTGCCGCGGGCGAGAGTTTCACGACCATCACGGTGCCGCTCAAGCTGAACCCGGCCTTGACCACGGATCGCACTTTCCAGGTGCAGTTGGTTTCCGTTCCCGGTGGAGAATCGGGGATCGCTTCCAGCACCAAGACCGCAACCGTCACCCTTTTCAAGGGGACGGCAGACGACGCGGTCTGGTTCCAACAGAGCAGCTATCGCTTCGACTCCAGTCTGCTGCGGGTGAGCAGCACCAGCTTGCAGGGCTCCTATCGCAACATAACCCTCGTGCGCAAAGTCGCTGGCAAAGCGACCACCGCAAAGGTCATGCTGCTGGATCGCTCAGGGGCATTCGGCGTCGATTACATCACTTATCAGCCCTCGACCGGCATCCGAACGGTGGACGTGCAATTTGCCCAGAACAGCTTCACCGCCGATCTGCCGATTGGGGGATTCATCGGCAAGGGCAACAAGTCGATGGCGGCCATTCTGGTCAACGCCTCATCGGGCAACTCGGTGGGCACTCCGAGCCGGGCGGATGTCAGCTTTTTCGATGCCAACACTGGCGCGGGAGCCATCGAATTCTCGCCGGCAATTTACCGGGTGAGCGGAACCAGCGCCACGATAACGGCAGTGCGCAGCGGCACGACCGGTGCCGTATCGGTCGGTTGGAAAGCGGTCGATAGCAGCACCGCCAAGTATGGCGTCAACTATTCGACGACCAGCGGAACCAGCGGCACGCTTTCGTTTGCGGCTGGGGAGACGACCCAAACCATTCCCGTCCGGCTGATGGGGAGCGGAACGAACGATCAATCGTTTGCGATTATCCTGACAGGCACCGCCACGGGCGGCGCTTCGATCGGGGCCAGCAACAGCGCTCAAGTCACGATCGTCAACAGAAGAACTGCCGGGAATTTCTCTTTCAGTTCGAGTAGTTACGCTTTCGCTACGGGGGTTCAACAGGGGCTCACCATCGCGCGGAGCGGCACCGGTCAGGTGGCAAGCGTCACGATCCGCTTGCGGGGCGGCAGCGGGCGCATCGGGGCGGACTGCGGGTTCATTTCGAATTCCAATATCACGTCCGACCAGACAACGACGGTCAGTTTCGCCGCCAACCAAACTTCCGCAGCGGTTGCGGTTGGGGCTTTCTCCGGAAATGGGGACAAAACGATGACGATCGAGCTGGCCGATTCCTCGGCCAACAGCACCATCGGCTCGCCCAGGACGGCAGACATCACTTTCGTTGATCAAGGCGTCGTGAATTTTACCGGCACCGCTTGCCATGTCAGCGGCACCAGCGAAAAGGCGTATCTCGCGGTGATGCGCACCGGCACGACCAGCGCGACTTCTGTGGTTTACACGGCCATCGATGGCACTGCGGTTTCCGGCACCGATTACGCCCTCAAGAGCGGCACAAACATTGTCACCAGTGGCACGCTTTCCTTTGCGGCCGGGGAAGTATTCAAAACTATCGAAGTGCCGCTTCTGGTAACCAGCGCCACGAACGACCAATCGTTCAAGGTCCAGCTCTCCAGCGCGAGTGCGGCAATCGGCGCAAACGACACCGTAACCATCACCAAAGTCGCCGAGCCAACCGACGGTGGCATCGCTTTCAGCACGGATCGGTTCCGGTTTAATTCCGGCAAGTATGAAAGTGTGACCCTGGTGCGCAGCGGCACTGGCCAAAAAGCCACCGCGTATGTGCATCTCATTGATGGCTCGGGAGTGTTTGGGGTGGACTGCTTGAGCTCGAGTTCCGTGACCAATCGGATTGTCGCGGTCGATTTCGCGGCAAACCAGAGCACGGCGAGTTTCACGCTGGGTGCCTATTCAGGAAAAGGCCAAAAGGCCATGACTTTGGAATTGGTGGACACGTCGGCGGGCACCGCCGCCGGTTCGCCCAACAAGGCTTCGATCACGTTCCTCGATGCGGAAAGCACGAAGGACCTCCTGGCGTTTTCGCTCTCAACTCATCAGGTGAGCGGAACCAATGGCATGGCGTTGGTGAGCGTTGTGCGCTCCGGAACGAACACCGGGGCGGTCACAGTGAAATACACCACCCTCGATGAGACGGCGGTTTCGGGAACGGATTATACGGTCACGAGCGGCACGCTTTCCTTTGCAGCCGGGGTAAAGCATCAAACCATCCAAGTTCCCATTCTCTTGAGGGAGATTGCGACGGACCGGACCTTTGCCATCCAACTCTCCGACCCAACGGGAGAAGCCATCGTCGGTTTAACCGACCGCACGGAAGTCACGATCACCGGCACCGCGCCCGCCGGGATTATCTCGTTTGGTTCGGCCAATTTCAGTATCAACTCGGAAGAGGATGGCGTGGTGGAACTCGTTCGCAGCGGGACCGGCGGCCAGACAGCGAGCGTTTACATTGAGGCGATCGACGGAACCGCGAAGCTCTCAACCAAAGCCACGCTCGTCGGAGGGACCAACGTGTTCCTCGTAAGCGGAACCACCGAGCGAGCCGGCGTGATCACGTTTGCCGCGAATGAAACCAGCAAGCCGCTTTTGGTAAGCGGGATCGCCTCCAGCGGAAACAAAGAATTCAAGCTGCGGCTGGTCGATACTCTGCCCGGAGCCACCATCGGACTGCCGTCCGAAACGACAATCACCGTGCTCGATACGAGCAACCCGCATGGGGTGATTGAATTCTCACCTGCCGAGTACCGGGTTAACCCAGCGTTTAGCCCGGCCCTGATTTCGGTGACCCGCAGCGGGACCGCCGGGGCCGTGGACGTGGGTTATACGACCAACGATGGAACAGCGGTCTCCGGAACGGATTACACGCTCACGAGCGGGACGCTTTCGTTCGCCGCCGGGGAGGTGTCGAAGCTCATTGAGGTGCCGCTCCTGACGACCAGCGCCACGGGCGAGCGGACCTTTACGGTTGGCCTGACCGGCACGGCCACAGGCGGAGCCGAGATCGGAGCCAACGATACCGCCACGGTGGTCATCGCCAGCGGTTCGGCGGGCGCGTTCCAGTTCGCGGCTGGCAATTACCGGATCAACGACACGCTTGGCGGACAGGTCACGATCATGCGAACCGGCACGGGCCAGGCGGCCACCGTTTGGGTTCAGGCTTTCGACGGAAACGCCGATCCGGCAGCCGGAGAGTTCTCGATGACTGGCGCGACTGGCTCGCGGATCGCCGTCCAATTCGGGGCGGCAGCGACTTCGGCGACTATTTCCATCAAGGGTCAGGTCGCCGCCACCAAAGACTTCACCCTGAAACTGATCGGCGCCTCTGCTGGATACGGCGTGGGGGCGATCGGTCAAACGACGGTGACGATGATTGATCAGGCCTCTGGCCTCCTGGAATTCTCGCCCGCGACCTATCACGTCAACGTCAGTGGAACCGCGGGGAAAGCCTACGTTTCGGTGGTCCGTTCGGTGGCGATCAGCTCCTCGGCTTCTGTGGTTTACACGGCCGTCGACGGCACCGCCCATGCCGGCACCGATTTCGTGGCGAGCAGCGGCACGCTGACGTTTGCCGCCGGGGAGACGATCAAGACTTTCGGGGTAGCGCTCCTGCCGACGACTGCGACGGTGGACCGCACGTTCACCATCACGCTCTCGAATGCGACCGGAGCGGAGATTGGCGCGACCAATATCGCCACGGTGACTCTGGTGAAGAAGACCCCAGCCGGGCTGTTCCGGTTCAGCCCATCGAGCTACACTCTGGATGCCGTGGCCGGCGGCCTGGTAACGATTGTGCGTAGCGGCACGGGGCAATCCGCGCACGCCTATGTTCAATTGGTGGACGGGACGGCGAAGCTCGACAGCGGCGAGTATTGGGTCAACGGGAGCAGCAGCCGCTTGGTGGATGTCTCCTTCGCCGCGAATGAACTCTCCAAGACCCTCACCGTCCGAGGAAATGTCAGCGCTTCCAAGAACCTGACCTTGCGCCTGGTGGATGCGTCCGTCGGGGCCGGAGTAGGCACGCCAAGTTCTGCGAGCGTCACGCTCTTCAATGGAACCGTCGGTTTCGCGCCTGCGACTTATCATGTGAGCGGAACGACCACCGCTCTCATTACGGTGACGCGCACGGGAGTTTCCGGGGCGCTCAATGTCATTTACAATACGGCAAACGGCACCGCGATTGCCGGCACCGATTACACCGCAAAGAGCGGAACCCTGACGTTTAATCCCGGCGAGAGTTTTAAGACGTTCGAGGTGCCGGTCAAGAGCGGCACGATCGATCGCGTGTTCAGCGTGAAGCTGGCACTGGGGAGTCTCAATGCCGGGGCCAAACTTGGGGCTGCCAGCAGCGCCGTGGTGACGGTGGTCGGGAACGCCCCCGGTGGCAAATTCAAGTTCGGCGCCACCAGCTACAACATGGACGACAGCACGGGAGGAAAGGTCGTGGTGACGCGAGATCGCACTGGCACGGCGGCGACCGCCACGGTTGAAGCCCTCGACGGAAGCGCCTCTCTTGATAGCCGCGAGTACACGGTCAACGGCGGCATAAGCCGGATGATCACCCTCAGCTTTGCCGCCACGGAAGCGTCGAAGACCATCAACGTCACCGGCGCCGTGAGTGGGCCGAAGTATTTCACGCTGCGCCTCGTCGATGCCTCGGCGGGCAGCGCGGTTGGGTCGCCCAACAGCACCCGAGTTAACCTGCTCGATCTCGACGCTGCCGCCGGGCTGCTGGAGTTTTCGCCCACCACCTACTTCGTCACCGGCACGAGTGCGCTCGTGAAGGTGGTGCGCAGTGGAACCGAAGGCACGGCCTCGGTCAATCTGACGGTGGGGAGCAGCGCGCCCACAGCGCTCTCGTTTGCAGCGGGCGAAACCGTGAAGGGCTTTGAGGTGCAAACCGGCACAACCGCCGCGACCTTCTCCCTGGCTCTGTCGAACGCGAGCGGCGCGAGTCTCGGGGCGAACAGTCGCGCCACGGTCACCCGGGTCACGAGTGCGGCCAACGGGATCTACTCGTTTGGTTCTTCGGCCTATAGCCTCGATGAATCCGGCGGCACGGTTACGATCCGCCGCGACAAGATCGGCACGGCCGCCACGGTTTATGTGCAAGCCGTGGACGGGAGCGCCTCCCTCACGACCGGCACGTTGGGAGCCAATCAGTACTCGGTCCGGAACGGCAGCACGAGCGGTTCGTGGATGCCGGTGACCTTCGAGCCCAACGACTTGTTCAAGACGCTCTCGGTCGCGGGGAACGTGGATGCGCCCCGGAATTTCTCGCTGAGGCTGGTTGCGAGCCAGGCCGGGACCGCAGTCGGGACTCCGGGCAAAACGACGGTGACTTTGAACCCGATCAACGTGGTGGAATTTTCGCCCACGGCCTGCCGGGTCAGCGGATCGACCGCTTCGATCACCGTGGTCCGCAGCGGGACGGCAGGAGCAATCACCGCCGATTATTCCGCAACCGACGGAACGGCGGTTAGCGGAACCGATTACAAGCTCATGAACGGAGCGAGTGTCGTGACGGGCACCGGCACCTTGAGCATTCCAAACGGAAGCAGGTATGGCACCGTCCAGCTTCAGCTTACAGGGACCGCCACCGAAGAGCGGAGTTTCACGCTCAATCTGACCGGAAGCACAACGGGCGGCGCAATCGTCGGAACCGGCAGCAGTGCCACGGTGACCATTGTCCCGAGCGCCCCAAGCGGAGTATTCTCCTTCGCCACAACGGGAACCGGCAGCAGCGCCACGACCAACGTCAGCATGCTGGACACGGCGCCGGGAGTGGTGACGGTCCTTCGCACGGGCACCGGCCAGCCGGCCACGGTCTATGTGGAAGCGTTGGATGGAAGCGCCTCGCTGGCCCGGAGCGGCACGCCCGGAATCAACGAGTATGCCATCAGCGGATTTAGCGACCGGATCTTTGAGCTGACCTTTACTCCCGGCCAGACGAGCCAGACCCTTTCGCTGCTCTCCAAAGTCGATGGGACCAGGAACTTCAAGCTTCGGCTGGTGAATGCTTCCTTGGGAGCCGCGGTTGGGGCGAAGAGCGATGCCGTGGTCACGGTCAATCCGAACGGAATGGTGCAGTTCTCGCCGACCGAGTACCGCGTCAGCGGTTCCAACGCGATCCTTACGGTCATCCGCTCCGGAACTTCCGGAGCCGCTTCGCTAACCTTTACCACCAAGAACGGCACGGCGGTGGCTGGAACCGATTACGTCGCAACCAGTGGCACCCTCGTTTTCCCGGCAGGGAAGATGTTTGCCACCGGCACGATTCCGTTGAAATCCATCGCCACGACGGCCGAGAAGAGTTTCGCGGTCAGCTTGTCCAATAGCAACGCGACCGGGGGCGCCTTCGCCGGTGCGGATAACACGGCGGCGGTCACGATCGTCCGGAGCGCGCCGGCTGGGGTCTTCTCCTTTAGCTCGACGCAATACCGGGTGGAGGATGGTGGGGATGGCACTATTACCGTGTTGCGCACCGGGACCGGTCAGGCTGCCTTCGCCTACGTGGAAGCGTTGGATGGAAGCGCGCGGTTGTCCGAAGGCACTCTATCTGACAACGAGTATCTGCTCGATGGCGGGAGCGATCGAACCACCTTCGTGTATTTTGCCGCAAACCAACGCTCTGCAACCCTTTCGGTGAGCGGCGTCGTTACGGGCACCCGGAACTTTACTTTGCGCTTGGTCAATGGTTCGCCGGGCAGCGCCGTGGGGGCGCCAAACGAGGCGAACGTCACCTTGATCGATTCCTCCTCGGCGAAGGGGTTGGTGGCATTCGGACAGACGACCTGCCATGTGAGCGGTTCGGCAGGGAAAGCGGTCCTGACCGTGGTCCGTAGCGGAACGAGCAGCCCGACTTCGGTCGCCTATTCGGTGGACGGCGGAAGCGGCTCGACCGCAGTGACTAGCGGCACCGTCTCCTTTGCCGACGGCGACACGCAGAAGACAATCGAGCTCCCGCTGCTGGCAACGACCTCCACCACCAACCGGACCTTTACGGTCAGCCTGGCTGGCACGCCTACGAACGGCGTGGTCATTGGCGCAAATAATCAAGCGGTGGTTACGATTATGCCGAAGGCGTCGGCAGGATTCTTCTCGTTTGCACAGAGCAGCTATCGGGTGGATGCCGGAAACCTTTTGGCCATCACGATCAACCGCTCCGTCGCCACAAAGGCCGCCAGTGCCTCCGTAGCACTGATCGATGACAGCGGGCGGGTTGGCGTCGCCGGGGGGTGGGTCGATTCCAACAATAAAATATCGACGGCACGACTCCTCACTGTGCCATTCCCAGCAGGCCAATTCTCCAATACCTTTTATGTGGCCGGAGCCACGGATCTTGGGGACACCAACATTTCGTTGAAACTGGTCGATGTATCCGACGGCAGCGCCATCGGAGCGCCGAGCGCGGCCACCGTCTCCTTCTTTGATGTGAATCTCCCCTATGGCGTGCTGGAGTTTTATCAATCGGATTACCGCATCAGCGAATCGGGGACGTTCCAGCGGGTGACCGTGGTCCGCAGCAACACCTGGGGGCCAGTGACGGTGGGGTACAGAACCAGCAACGGGACGGCCGTGGCCGGCACCGATTACGTGGCCGCCTCGGGCACACTGACGTTTGCCCCGGGCGTGAATTCCGCCACGTTCGACGTGCGGCTCATCGATAACACTCAAAGCGCAACCGAAGCCAAAAACATCAAGCTCACCCTGGAGAATCCCGGCGGGTATGCACGTATCGGAGCCCAGAATACCGCGAACATTTGGGTGTTCGACAACGACAACCCGAACGGGGTGTTCGAGATCGAGCAGCATCCGTATAATTACAACCTCACTGCCGGTTGGGGGATGATCGACATTATCCGCTCGGCGGGGACGAAGGGGGCTGTCAATCTGCTTTTGGACAGTCATTCAAAAAGCACGGCGCTTATTGGGACCGATGTCCGCTTCCCGAATCGGAATCGCAGTCAAATATCAGTCCACTTCGAGCCAGGGCAGACCCGGCAAACGGTGGCGATTCCGTTGACCGGCACCTCGGGCCAGGTGGCGAGCGACAATCCGCGGGTTTTCATCCCGGTTATCTACACGACCGGCACGGGCATCACGGGGCTCAACAGTTTCGCTTACATGTCTCTGTACAGCGCGGTCGGCCTGACCCAGCCCGCTGTGGAGTTTGAAGATGCCCGGTATCGTTTTGACGAGCCGGCGACCAGCGCCATCGTGCAGGTCATCGTGAAACCGTACGGACCGGCCATCACCGGAACGGCCACGGTTCCATTCAGCCTGGTCCAGGACGGAGAAGCCAAAGCGGGTATCGATTACGACTATGCGGACGCCAATCGCACCGTGAAACTCAGCGGGACCAATGCGGTGTCGATCCCGGTGAAGATCATGCGCGGAGCAACCGCGGGGAGCGAAAAACGGTTCACGGTCAAGCTCGGCACTCCTTCCACCGGAGTTGCCCTGCTCGGGCAGACCACGGCGGAGGTGACGATTATCGACCGCCAGGCCCGCGACGGAGTCTTCGAGTTCGACGCCGACAGCTATGCCGTGGACGAGGATAGCGGGCAGGCCTTCCTGACGCTGGTGCGCAGCGGTTCGGCAGCCACCACCGCCTCGGTGCTGGTCGGGGCCGTGAACGGCACGGCCTTGGAAGCGATCGCCTCGGGCACCACGCAAAAAATAGCAACCGACAGCGATTACTTTGATAACGTCGTCGCCGTGAACTTCGCGGCGGGCGAGCGCGAGAAACGGGTGGGCTTCACGCTCATTCACAATGAGAAATCTCTGCTCGATCATTACTTCCTCGGCCAGATCCTCTGGTCGGGAACCGGCGGAGGCACCGGAGTCCAGAAATTTAGCACGGTGTTGTCCGCCAACGTTGATGGCTTCAAAAAGCCCGCCCTCGGTTTTGCTGCATCTGTTTATGAGGTGGACGAAAATCAGGGGACCGTGGTGGTCCAGGTGCGCCGGACCGGGAATCTTTCCGATACCGTGAAGATCGGTTACTCAGCCGTCCCAGATACGGCGGTGGCTGGCACGGATTACACGGTGGCTCCCGGCACGCTCACGTTCGGGCCCAACGAGGTTTTGAAGAACGTAACGATCAGCGTGAAATACAACCCGCTGAGCCAGCCGGACCGGAAGTTCTTCCTGCAACTCGGCACTCCGCAAAACGTGACCCACCCGCAGACGACAGGCGCCACCGCGAATTCAACGGGCGCCGCGTTGTTGGAAAATTCCAAGGCGCTGATCGGCATCCTGGATGTGAACCGGGCGCCCGGCGGCGTGATCACGTTCGGGCAGGCGCAGTATTCCGTAACGGAAACCCAGGGCAAAGTGGCGGTGACGGTCGTCCGCTCCGGAAAGACCGACCTGTCAGTGCAGACCTTCATCGCCGTGAAAGGCGGCACCGCGACGGCCGGCACGGATTACCCCGGAAAACTCGGTGAACTCTCGGTCTTGCAATTTGCCCCCGGCCAGGCATCGCAGACGGTCGAGTTTGTGATCAGCAAGCGGGCGGGAACCCAAGGTCCGCGCACGGTGGAAATCGGATTGTATGAACCGGCGAGCGCCACGGTCGCGAACGGGTCGAGAGTGGGCACCCGCAACCAGACGACGGTCACCATCTCCGATTAAATCACGATGAAACTCGTCATCGCCGCTGGCATCGAGCACTTGCATAGGAGAGTGGCCATCTTGGCCGCTCCGCGGCGTATTGCTGTTGAATGGGGTTCCGATGCCGCACCGAAAGGCTGGCGAAGCGGGCGGGACGCCGATCCTGCTCGGTATGAAAATTGCCCATTATGAAATGCGACCTTCAGCGCCAACGGCGCGGCCCCATACCAGCCTGGGGCGAAGGCTTTGCGCAGCCCCAGGAACCCAGTCTTTATGCGACTAGGGCTGAAAGCCCGACCCATTTCCCCGGAATGGAACGGGCCTTCAGCCCTAAGATGTTGTGGCGCAAAGACCTGGGGCGTTGCCTCAGGCTGGTATGGGACGGACCTTTGGTCCTAAGCAAAAATGATGTCGAAAGCTATTGGCGGGACGCCCACGCTCCTTTCTCATGCGGCCATTCCACAGTTCAGGATTAAACCAAGAATGAAACTCGTCATCGCCGCCACGGGAGCCAGTGGAGCCGTTTATCTACAGCGGTTGCTCGACTGTCTTCAACCCGGCGCCCACGAGATTCATCTGGTGTACAGCAGCTATGCCAAACAGGTGATCGCCGAGGAACTTGGGACGTTGCGCGTGCCTCCCGGAGTCCGCGAGCATGGCGACCGTTCGATGAACGTGCCGTTCGTGAGCGGCTCGGCTCTGTTTGACGCGATGGTGGTGGTCCCATGCACCATGGGCACGATGGGGCGCATCGCAGCCGGCACCAGCGACTCCACCATTCTGCGGGCCGCCGATGTGTTTCTCAAGGAGCGGCGCAAGTTGATCCTGGTGCCGAGGGAAACCCCCTGGAGTCTCATTCATGCGCGGAACGTCGTGACGCTGCTCGAAGCCGGCGCGGTGATCCTCCCGGCGAGCCCTGGGTTTTACAACCGCCCCGAGACGGTCGAGGCGGTGGTGGACACGGTGGTCTCGCGCATTCTGGACCAGCTCGGGGTGGAAAACCCGATCGCGGTTAGGTGGAAGAGCGAGGAGTAGGAGGGCTTCCCGAACCGCTGAGGAATGGGACTTATGGGACGGATGTTGGAGCCGCAGTTATCCCGTTCTTGAGCGCTACTCCGAAAATAGGATCGAAGCGGCAGGGATGCCGCTTCTACTGTAGAAGCGGCTTCCAGCCGCTCTCCGTGGGAGCACGCCCGATTTTCATCCTGCGTGGTGGGCGTAGCCCATGGGGACTCGTTTCCAATCTCTGATTGGGAACGCGCTTGTCTTCGAATCTCCGATTCGCAAACGGTGGATTGCAAGGAGCGCGTGAACTTGGCATCAGCGCTTCCGGGGAGCCATTCCCTTGAACAGCCGCCGCCCCGTTCTCTCCACTACCAGCACGGCGCGTCCGTTCCGCCTGGTAACTTGCACTGGTTCGCCAAAGGCCTCGGAGAGGACCTCGCCTTTCAAGATCGCTGAACGTTTTCCGCAAGCGAGCACACGCCCTGCTTTCATAACCAGCACATGACTGAATCCGTCCACGATTTCTTCAACATGGTGCGTCACCAAAACCAGCGTCGCCCCCTTTCCGCCAGAGGTCCCGCAGGCAAGCCGCTCCATAAATTGAAGGAAGTGCTCCCGAGCCACGGGATCGAGCCCGGCGCACGGCTCGTCGAGAATCAGCAACCGGGGGCGGGCCATCAGGGCGCGACCGATCAGCACCCGCTGGCGTTCGCCTTGGGAGAGGACCGCCCACGGGCGTTCCGCCAGGTGAACGCAATCGATCTGTCGCAAAATCGCGAGCGCCTCCTCCCGGTCCTCGGGTTTGACGCGCCCCCAGTAGTCGATCATCGCATATTTCCCGCTTACCACACTGAGCAGAGCCGGTTCGGCATCGGCCATCTGCTGGCGCACCGAGGAACTTACAATGCCAATCCGCTTGCGCAGTTCCGGCCAATTCGAGGCGCCGTAACATTCTCCAAGCAATTCGATTTCCCCGCCCGTGGGCGTGGCATACCCGGTCAATGCGCTCAGGAGCGAAGTTTTTCCCGAGCCGTTGGCCCCAAGAATTGCCCAGTGCTCGCCGGGTTTGACGAGCCAAGAGACACCGTTGAGAATCCGGACGCCGCCACGGATCAGCGTGAGATCGGAAACATTGAGCATGGAAGGGGAGCCGCTTTCAGCCTGAGTCGGAATGGATTTCTTTTGAGTCATGGCGGGAAAAAGAGATTGAGCTGTCCCGGAGCTTCGTGCAATCCGGTTTCGCGGCTGGGGAGTTTGGGATTGACGCACGGTTCATTCCCCGTTCTGATAGGAGGCTTAATTTTGAGAACACGACTTAGATTTTTATTTGGGGCTTTGCTGCTTCTGCCGCTCGCGGCTGGGGCGAGCACGTCCAGGGCCGTGTTCGATTCCTCGGATCAGCCCAGACGCGAATCTGCCTATTCGCCCGGGTACGCGGCGAAATTGAAAATGAGCGCCGTGAGCGCGATGCCTGCCGCATCGCTGAAATCCAACGCCAAGTCCTCCTCAAGGCCCGCAAAGCCGGAGATCGAACCTGCGAAGACCAGTTCGATGTACGATCCGAGCACCGCAAAGAAGATCAGCCCGGACATGCTGCACCTGTTCGGACCGAAATCGGCCGGTGTCCGTTACGATTCGCGGATGATTCGCGCGGCGCAGATCGCGGAAGATCGCGCCCGCCAGCATTCGATCCGAAGCTGCTGGCGCTACGTGAAAACCGCGCTGCTTGAGGCCAATGTCGTTCAATCCTATCCCAAGACCGCTTACGCCAAGCAGGCCGGGGATGAGTTGCTAAGGGATCACGGCTTCCGCAAACTTCCCATCAAGGATCCTTTCAAGGCTCCGGTTGGTTCCGTGCTCGTCTATGGAGGCCGCGGCGCCGGGCATGTTGAGATTCGGACCGTTGCCGGATTTGTGAGCGATTTCGAATCGCCCACGCCGTCGAAGCGCCCCTTGCTCGGGGTTTTCGTCAAGCCGGGTTAGAGCCTTCTGTAGCCACGGCCTGTAGCCACGGCCCAGTGGGCCGCCGGGGGAGCCGCGCTCACGAGTGTTGAAACTCCAGATCGGTCAAAACCGCATCGTCAGCGGCCAGCGGCTCCGAGGCCAGAAAAGCAACATTGCGGAGGATCTCCCCCAGGTTGATGGGACGCCCGCAGAGAAGCCCGTCCGCCGAATTGACCAAAACCCCGGACGGAGAGACAAAAAGGCAGCGGTCCGCGAGATGCATCCGGGCGCGATCGAGGGCCGACTGAAACGCGGCGCGTGAAAGTCCAAAGCCTTTCAAGTCGCAAATCACCACATCGAAGTGAGCCGCCACCACGATTTGCAGCGCTTCAAGCGCGCTTGAGACAATACAGACATCGTATCCCCGGGCTTCGAGGCGGGGCGGCAACGCTTGGGAGAGCTCCCCGGTTCCATCCACCAGCAGGGCGGTTCGGCTCGACATCTTCTGGGAATCCATGAACCCAGATTATAAATCAATCGGCCAACCGCGTCACCCTGAGGGTGTCTTCAGCGAAAATCCTCATTGCGGCTTGCATTTCTCCGGTCTGAGATCCTGAATTCTGGGTCGAAATGTCCAAAGCGCCCCCCAAAGATCGACTCCTCGAAGAGTTTGCCCAGTCCCTGGATGCGGAGCGTAACCTCGCGGCGCGTACGGTGGCGAATTACCGGTATGCGCTGGAGCTTTTCCGCGCCAGCGGCAGCCTTCCCTCTTGGCGGGAGTGCAAGCCGGAACACTTCCGGGCGTTCCTCTTTGCCTTGATGAAGGGCAACGCCGCCCGAGCGACCGTGCGGCTCCATTTCGCGGCGCTGCGGACGTTTTACAAGTTCCTCGTTGAACGGCACGGGCTCAAAGAGAATCCGCTCAAGGCAGTCCAGCTTCCGAAAGCCGAACGCAAGCTGCCGGTGGTGCTCACGGTCAAGCAGATGGATGACTTGCTTGCCGCCCCGCTAAAAATCGAACCGACGCTCAGAGCGCCGAAGTGGCTCCACTTCCGCGATGCCGCCATCATGGAGCTCTTCTATTCTTCCGGGCTGCGCATCCAGGAGCTGGCGAGTCTGAACGTGGCCGATCTCGATCCGTATTCCGAAACCGTGCGGGTGTTGGGAAAAGGCAAAAAAGAACGCGTCTGCCCGGTTGGCGCGCTTGCGCTGGCAGCCATCCACCGGTATCGCCAGGAGGCCAAGGTGCTTAGCGGCGCCCTGTTCCTCTCGAAGCTGCGCAAACGGCTTTCCACCCGGAACATCGCGGCGATGCTCGTGAAATATGTGGACCAGGCGGGCCTTCCCCGGGGAATTACTCCGCACAAGCTGCGCCACTCCTTCGCCACCCATCTGCTCGACAACGGTGCGGATTTACGTAGCGTGCAAGAACTCCTGGGCCACGCGAGCCTCTCGACCACCCAGATCTACACCCACGTTTCCGTCGAACGGATGAAAAAGGTCTATGACCAGTCTCATCCGAGAGCGTAGCTGTAGCTTAGGAGAATGGGAATAATGTGAATTATGGGACTCCCATAACTCCCATGCTTCCCATAGGTCCCATTTCTGCGTCTTCCTCTTGCCTCCCGCCCCCATTCCGCCCAATTTCCGCTTATGCCGCTTCGCCCGATTGACTACTTGCTTTCCCTTCCGCCGGCGACCTCCGCTGCCCGAACCGGAGTTTTATCATCTCGGGGCCAATGAGTTAACGGCTCGCAAGTTGGTTCTCTTGAGAGGTGGCAACCCGCCGAACTTCCGGATAAACTGTCGAGTTATGCACCTCGTTCTAGCTTCCGCTTCGCCCCGGCGCCGTCATTTGATGGCCGAATACGGGTATGAGTTTTCCGTTCAAGCGGCCGATGTGGAGGAAGTCACGCCACCGCATCTCACGGTGGCTGAGGTCACGCTTTTCAATGCCAAGCAAAAGGCGCTCGCCATCGCGGAAACCAACCGGGAGTCGGTTGTGATCGGAGTGGATACTTTGGTGGCGCTCGATGGCATGAGCCTGGGCAAGCCGGCGGATCTGGACGAAGCGTTCGACATGCTGACCCGGCTGGCGGGGCGCACCCACGAAGTCTATTCCGCTGTCTGGGCGGTGCGGCTGGTTTCAAACATTCAGCGCGCGTTGGTCGAGGTCAGCCGGGTAAAGTTCCGCCCGTTTAACGAAGCGGAAATTCGCCGCTACATGGATCGTATCCATCCGCTCGACAAGGCAGGCGCCTATGCCGCTCAAGACGATGCAGGCGATGGAATCATCGAATCCATCGAAGGCTCCCGCACGAACGTGGTCGGGCTTCCCATGGAGGCGCTAGGACGAATGCTGGCGAAGCTTTCCGACTAGTGCCTTGTAACGAGAAAAATGGCGCATAGAGCGCAGGATTTTTGGTTCAGGGCAAGGCGGAAGCCCAAGGCGCTATCTGTAGATAGCGACTTGGGCTGACAACAGAACCCTGGGCCAAAAAGACAAGCTGGATGCGTCATTTTACGCGTTACACGGCACTAGTTCACCCCGGGTCCTGTCATTCCACTCTTCGGCAGATGCAACAGGCCATAGGTGAGCAAGTGTTTGCTGTCTTCCCAAATGCCGGGCTTGTCGGTGTGCATGACCACCGAGATCACTTCCCGGTTGTTCCGGAGCGCGGAGGAAACGAGCACTTGCTGGGCCGGAACTGTGTAGCCGGTCTTCAACCCGGTGCAGCCCGGGAAAACACCGAGGAGCCGGTTATGATTTCGCAGTTCGACCGTGACGCCTTCCGAAGTGATCCAGGGATGGGTGAGTGTGCCGACAATCCGGCGAAATAACGGTTGTTCCATGGCCGCGCGGGCGATCAGGGCGAGATCGTGCGGCGTGGTGTAATGCTGCGGATTGTGCAGCCCATGCGGATTCATGAAATGGCTGGAGACAGCTCCCAGCGCCTGGGCTCGCCGCGTCATCTTCTCGGCAAACGCCTCGATGCTGCCCGCGTTGTCCCGGGCAAGCGCCTGGGCGATGTCGTTGGCGCTCTTCAACATCAGTCCATAGAGCATCTCGCGGCGCGTGTAGCGGTCGCCCGGTTTGAACCCGATGGCACTCGGCTCGACCTGGGTGTCTCTTGGCTCGATGACGACCTCACGATCCAGGTCGCCTTCCTCAATGACCAGCAGCGCCGTCAGAATTTTCGTCGAACTGGCGGGATAAAACCGGCCATCGGCATCTTTCTCAAAGAGGGGGGTTCCGGTGTAGGCATCGATCACCGTGGCACCGCGGGCTGCGAGCGAAAGCTGCCCGGGGTCTTCCATCCCGGCGGATGAGGCGCTGAACGCCACGCTCTCGCCGCAATCCGACTCGTCTGCGGGAACCGGCGCGGCTTGGCGGGCGGATGCCGCAGGCTGGGTGGATTGGGTGGACTTGCGATGGCGGGCCTGAACTGGGTGCGGGGCACCGAAAACAAATCCGAAAATCAATGCGAGGGCGATTAAGTTGCGTTTAAGGTGCTGCCGAGCGCCCGCGAAGCAAAGCTTCGAAAATGGGTGCGTTCCCAAGTGAAACTTGGGAACGAGGAAAAGGAATGTCTCTAGAAGGGTGCGAAGATCCCCCTCCCGCGCTCGTTCCCAATCTCTTGATTGGGAACGCACTTGTCCCCGAATCTCCGATTCGCAAACCGTCG
>JBAXSN010000269.1:0-1644 GCA_037130675.1 Verrucomicrobiota bacterium | reverse complement strand
ACGTCGTCGGCACGATCAGCAAGTCGTACGACACCATCAGCCTGGCGGCCCATACTACCTTGAGCGGGCTTGGGGTGATTCCGGGCTTCGGGATCGTGCCCGACCTAGCCGACTTGGCCCTGACGGCGATTGAAGTCCCGTTCGGGAAGTCAGACGGCAAGGACTTTGGGCTGGCGGCGGTCGGAGTCTTCGCGACGGTGGCCCCTGGGCCGGTTGACGGACTCGCTGCCGGTGCGAAGATCGGGTCGAGGATGGCAAAGGCCGGCGCCAAGGTCGCGGATGGGGCTGGGGCCGCGGGGAAGGGACTGGGTGAATTGGCCGACCAAGGTCGGCGTTTTTCAGCCCCAAAGTGCGGATACCTCGGAGATTTCCAGTCGAGGAATACGATCCCAAGAAGCGGCATGTTCAACTCCGAGGGCCACGCTCGGCAATTGGCGAGAGAAAAACTTGGTGCGAATCCAGTGAGTGTCGGAGACAATAAATTTCGGAGCGTCGATGGGAAATGGCAATACAGGGCTAAGCCTGTCGACACGACACGAAACCACGTGCACTTGGAGAGGTTAGATCCTGAAACTGGCGAAGTATTAGAAAACTGGCATTTGTGCTGGCCAGAAGGAGGGAGCAGATGAATCGCCGCCTAGAACTACGGCAGTCACTTGAGATATGCAGGTTTGACGCAACAAACTGGGCGGTCGAACTTAAGGTTCAAAGTTTAGAAGTTACATCCTTGATCTGCGAGCTTACGTTACTGATATTTGGGAGATCGCATCAATTGACGTTGTCTTTCGCGAGCAGCGACACGATCGTCCTGGGCGTGACAGCAGAAAAGTCCTCCGTCGAAGTGTGCGGCATTCGTCGGTTATTAGTGAGCACGAGTCGCAATGACCTTGAGTTTATTCTGTGTTATCTTATCACGTGGTATCGAGATGGTTTTGCGGAGGTTGATCACATCGATATTCAATTGTGTGGCACTGAGGACTGTGGGAGTGATTGCACCCTAGTAGTAAAGGCTGAGGCTTCGCAGCATATAATGACCGGCGAGGAAGCAGAACGAATGTTGAGGGAACGGAAGTAGTAATTGCGGTAGCGATCATGTCGGTATTCACGCAGCCAGTTCCACGAAATGTGGGAGGAGTATGGCTGACCGGCTTGGTTTTTTCGGAGAGGGTAGAAGGTGCAGTTACCAGGTCTTGTTTAAGAGTAACCGGGCGATCTTCGAAGCGGGGTTTACCTGAGCGACGATTGTAGGGCCGGCGTGGAGCGCGGCGGCAGCGGGCTCGATCTACTCCGCGGCGGTCTCCAAGGCTGCTGGGGATCTGACGCGGGCCTTGAATGCGGTCCAGACAGGATTTGTCGACGCCGCGACGGCGGCGAGCGTCAAGGCGACGAAGACGATCGCGGCGGCGGAGACGGTCGAACGCAAGGCCGTCGCGAAGGCCGACGTCGTTCTCGCCCAGGATCTCCAGTCCGCCTGGGGCACCTACGCGGCAGCGGAGCGATCCGCCGTGACTCTCAACGCCCGCGAGCGGGCAACGATCGGCGCCGACTACAAGAAGGAAGTCGCCGGGGCAGAGCTCGCAGCGGTCAAGGCCGTCGCCCCGGCCCGGAAGACCTCCATGGTCGCCACGGCCGAGGCCAACGGGG
>JBAXSN010000268.1:0-1666 GCA_037130675.1 Verrucomicrobiota bacterium | reverse complement strand
GCACTTGGCGACGGTCTGCTGCGTGCACAAGAAATAATCATTGCTTGGGCAATCGCCTCCATAGTCCATGGTCATGCATCCGAAGCCCCCCACGTCGACACCAGCATTCAAAGCCTCGGTGAGGGCGCCACCCGCGGGGTATCCCCACGGCCAATAGGCGATTGGCGGAAACGCGGTGTTCGGGCTCGCTGGCAGTGTGAAGGATACCCTAAGACCTGGATTGGCAACTTGCAGTGCCTTCAACGCGGTAGCACGCCTCGTGTTCGCAGCGGCGTCCGTGGCCGTGAATCCTTCCATGTCGAAATCGAACCACGTGACGCCGAGGTAGTTGATGACCCTCTGATATGCCGCCTGCAACTCCGTGGCAGACGCACAGGCAGAAGCAAGTTCTTGCCCCCACGCACCGAAAGAGACGCCGGCATCACCGCCAGCTTTTCGCAGCGCGACCAGCTGATTCTTCACACCGGCCGGATCTTCCTCGACTGTAAACCGAGGTCCATTCCCCCATCCGGGCGCACACTGACCGCCGGTGGCCGGGGTCGGGGGATTCCCATTGATGACCGGCGAAGAACTGTAGGCATTGACGAACCCGACCATGAAAAACTGTGTGCCCGATGCCTGCCGCGCCTTGGCCACGTCGAAGTAGTTCGTGCCGAGCGCCGTACCGATGGGTGTATTCGGCATCCACACGAGAGCATCGACATAGGGCATGAAGATGATGGAAGAGTTGCTAGGTGGAGAGCCGCCGTCTGGAGGCCCATTTCCCGAGTCGCTCCCTGAACACCCCCAAATGCCGGAAAGTCCGACACAAAAGAAAGCCGCAGCACTCGTGAATCTCAGTATGCTCATTTTATTCTCCACTCTCCGCTGGACCAGCGAAACTGGTCGCCTTGGGAGACGACAAAATGTACCCGGAAGCGAGTGACTTTTCGAGGGCTCTTGGAGACGATTGAACCCGGAAGCACCCGAACGAGGAACAATCTCGATGACTTTGATACGACAAGACAATGAGACCATCGATTTTCATCTTGACCGCGTGCCCGCTCCTCGCGCTCGTACAATGCGGAGCCCCGGCACTCACAAGCGTAGTAAATCCGGGGACGAACCTTGATGACGCTTCGGGACAGTCCACCTGCCAAGTGAAGTCGGGGGGTTTCCGCAGGCCAAGATCGGCCATCGATGGGGGCATTCTCAACGCCTGCGAGATAAGCACGGACGGAATAACGTGGGTCCGGGCCATCGATACGGAGCATCTCAAGGGGGATGTCACCGGCATCCCTCGTGGTCAGCTCACGTACTTTCGCTTTCGAACGTTCGTCCGCGGTCGTGGTTACCCGAGCTGATCGCAGGTGATCTCGCTCATCGTCACGTGAGCAAGCGCGCGTTGCGCTTCGGCACGGTCGTTGCTAAACGAAGTCCTTGCTTCGATGCCAAGGGCCTCGGTTAACTTTTAGAGGCTTCGGTTGAATTTTAGAGGCTTCGCTTCCAATCGAGGAAGGCCGGTTGGGAGCGAGCTTCTTTGCTTCGGAAACGGCGCTTTCGCTTCCAGTCGAGGAAGGCTGATTGGGAGCGAGCTTTTTTGCTTCGGAAACGGCGCTTTCGCTTCCAATTGAGGAAGGCCGGTTGGGAGCGAGCTTCTTTGCTTCGGAAACGGCGCTTTCGCTTC
>JBAXSN010000267.1:0-1697 GCA_037130675.1 Verrucomicrobiota bacterium | reverse complement strand
GCAAACACCCGCAGATAACGGCTGCCTCCATGGCCCCAGATGCGTTCCTCCACCCGGATCTCTCCGAAAACGCACCACCAGCTTACGGTTTTTTTTTAACGCTGCGGCCCTTGGGGTGCGCCTGAATGAACTCTTGTGCCGTACGTTCTTCGGCCTTCTTCGCCCACTCCCTCATAGTCATTTTTCCCAGCCGCCTCACTTCCTCGACCAATTGGTCTTCGACATCATCGGCTTTGCGGATCGGACTCTCTCCTGATTCTGTTAATCCGAGGATCGCCTCGAATCGCTCCATCATTTCGGGATGCGCTCGCAATCTCTCGACTAGTTGCTCTTCGCGGCTCTTTTTTGCTGCTGGTTTATCTTTCATCCCAATCGTTATCGAGAAGCTTTCTTAATAGTACCAGCTTTTTCTTACTCCTTCCCTCATTTTTCTGCACCACTTTTAATCACGCCCGGTGAAACAGTTCGCAGTTCGCACGATCCCCAGGAAGTCTGCCAGCACGCGGATGAGCCCAAGTTCCCCGGTCGAGAAGTAGCCCAGATGAATCGACCGGGTGACAACCAGGCACCCCAGCGCGGTGGAGCGGAAAAAAATGGGGCATGCGAAAGCGCCCTCGACATGGCTATGAAGCGGATCGCCCGGCCGCGAGTTGCAATCTTCCATCGTTACCGCCGCGCCATTCTTGAACGCGGAGACTTCGATCCCCTCGGAATCAAGCGGCAGCGACTCTTTCAGCCAGTCCAATGGAGAGAGCGGAGGACGGATCAACTCCAACGCATTTCCGCCCTCGGAGACAAACCGGACAAACGCAGCCTGTCCCGCCACCAAAATGAGCAACCGGTCCAGTGAACGGTCGAGAAACTCCGCCAATGTCGTGGAAACGGCCAGTTCTTCGGCGAAATGAAATAGGGCGGCAAGATCTTCATAACTTCTGCTGAGGTCCTCCGCCATCGATTCAATCGTGGACTCCATCTTCGCGGCCTCTTCGGGTTTCCACCCCGGATTCCCGACGTTCTTGCGCAGCCGCAGCAAGTGGCCATAATCCGTGAGTTGATGTTCCACGCAATCCATCAACGAACCCATTAAATACGCTCCGCGCCCCCCCTTCGCTAAAAGATCTTCAGGGAGTCGCGCAGGCTCCGGCCCCGGCAGATAACCGCCTGGATCGGTGATCTCGATGGTCAGCATCTCCTGGTGCCAGCTCCAGCGGAGCAGAACTTCGGCCCCGGGCTTTCCTGCGCAGCCGTGTTCAACGGCATTGTTAAGGCCTTCCGCTATGGCGAGTTCCACCTGTCCCCAAAGCGCCGGGCGCAGCCCCCGCGCCCGGCAGTAGTCCCCGATCTTTTCCAAGGCCAGCCGCACACAACGCAAATCGGCCGGAAACTGGCATTCGGCAAATTCGGTGTAAGCAAGCTGCGGGTTCATTGGCATTGGGGGACCGGGGCAGTATGGAAGAGTTTTGCTGTGAACTCAAACATCCCGTTGCCCGAACGGATTCGCAATTGCCGATCGCGTGAGCGCATCGTAGCGTTCGTCTTTTTGACAGATATCGATGCCCCGCAACGTGGGCTCCACGCGGCATGAAAATAGTCGGTGTTGCGACCGAAGCGGTGGTGGAATTTCGTGAATCCTTTCCACGCGCGAAGGCGGCAGAGGACTGCCGCACTCCAAGGCGCTGGTGCGCTACCGATAGCGA
>JBAXSN010000266.1:0-1703 GCA_037130675.1 Verrucomicrobiota bacterium | reverse complement strand
CCTTCTCGCGCTTGAAGGAATCCTCGTTGTGCTGCTCCGGGCTGCTCGCCAGCCTCACGTCATCGGGAGGCATCATTTTTGCCAGCATGTCCTTCAGGGATTCCAGCGTGTGGCCGTCGAGAATACGTTGCAAGCTGGCGGCACGCGGGGACATGTCGGTTTGATGGTTGTTCTGCCACTCCGCGGCAGAAATCACGTTCCCCGCCCTGCGGTTGGCGTCAGCTTCAATAGCCACCCGCAAATCCGCTTTGTCAGAATCGGGCAGGCGATCCTCGTAAGGCGCGAAGGCACGCACCTTGGCTGCCAGGTCATCACCCTTCCCCAATCCCTTCTCGATGGCATCGGCGTAATCACCGAGCTTGACGGGCTCCGCCGCAGCAGCCTCCTTGTGCTCCCCATAGACCGAATCCCATGACTCCAGCTCCCGCCTCCCGAATCGCTTTTTCCCCTCGGGAGTCACCGCATCAAGCGTCACGCTATCCACATACCCGGTTACTTCGTTCACCCGGACGTTGCTTACCTTCATCGGTTCCCCGCCAACCGTTACCATCATTCCGATGTCGGCCTCGGTGAAATCGCTCACCCTTTTTTCCGTTCCGTTCTCCGGCGTGTTCGCCTCGTTGAAATTCTCCTGCTGCTGTTGATCCTCGCCCTTGTGGCCTCCCGCCTGGTCCTTCGCCTCCCACTCCGCTATTTCCTCGGGCGTCCAGTTATCCCGGTTCGGGTCCTTCATCTGTCCGTCCCGGCCCTTGCCTTCCGCCACCTGTTTCAATTCCGCATAGAGGGAGAAGGCGCGGGCCGCCAGTTCGTGCGGCGTGGTCCAGTAGGGATGACACAAAAAGGGCCGCCAGGCATGGCCGATTTCGGCTCCGAACGATTCTGAAAACAGCCGGAATAATGCTGGCAGGAAGGACGAAAGAACACTAGATTCAGGCCATGAAAGCGCAAGCAACCAAATGCAAACCGACCATCCCGAGGGGAACCTACGTGCCGAGCAAATTGTCTTACGAGGAGAGGGACAAGCAGTTCCTCTTGAACAACCGGAACAATATGGCATCGAAAGAGGAAATCCTCGGAAGGCTTGGACTCGAAGTGAAGACGGATCAAGCCCAGCCGAAATAGACGCCGAGGATGCCCAACTCAAAACGTGGGCGAAGACAACAGGTCATTACGTCAACCTGTCCGCGATAGTCGCTTTATCCAAATTGGCGGATCGTGCGGCCAAAGGAAACGAGCACGATGTATTCATCTTTTCCAAGCGGGAGAATCCTTTCGTCATTCGCCTGACCAAACGGGACATGTTCGGGATGCCGCATCGGACGCCAGGCGAATACATTGACCGCTGGCGGCTATCCAACGCGGCTTTCCCCGACACGGAGGTTTCACTGCTCGGATACACCGAGAACGGCCGAGGCAACGGCGTGATTCTAACGTCTCAACGCTATTTTGAAGGATCGAAACGCACTCAGAAGGCGATTGACGCCGCCTTTGGCAAACTCGGATACCTGCCCATGTCCAAGTTCTTCCCTTCCTATGGGAACCCAACGACCGGCGTGGAAATCCATGACGCTCACCCCGACAACGTGATTTTCGACAAGGCGGGAAACCCAATCCCGTTCGATGTTCTGCTTAACGATCCACAAAACTATTTCGGCATCCAGGATTGCGCGTTTGTATGGGAATAATGCCTTGCAGAAGCATGG
>JBAXSN010000265.1:0-1742 GCA_037130675.1 Verrucomicrobiota bacterium | reverse complement strand
ACTACTGCAATCGACTGGCGTACTTGGGGTCTTCGCGAACGTCCCCATCTCCCTCGATGCCAAGGCTGCCTCGGAGATCAGCCAGCGGAATCTCCCAGGCAGCGTGAATATCGAAGTTCGCCGAAAGGTCGCGGGTGACGCGGACACCACGGTCGAGAGCGCGGACGAACTCCGCCGGATCCAGATTGCCTTCGTGTGGGCGATAGTGAAGCAGTTTCGTTGGGCCGTAAGCCAGTCCACTGTTGAAGGTCACAAGGTTGACGCCGATCAATAGCCATGGCAGTCGTGACGTCGATCCGGCCTCGAAGGCTAGAACGTTGATCTCGTCGCATGGATCGGTGTTGTAACCGGAGAGAATATGAGAAGCGTCGTGGACCTCAAAGCCCCAGGCAGTCGGAAGTCCACCCTTTTCTCCGGGAAATTTGAAACCCCGATTGCGATAGAAGTGGAAGAAATAGTTTCCGAAGGTGTCTTCGGGCAAACGCTCCAGCGCAAGATAGGGGGCGGCAATATCGGGGTGATCATGCGCATCACGAAACATCTGCTCTAGACGAAAGAACTCGGACTTTAGCGAACCAGTGCGAATCGAATCGGCGATGAACCGAGTGAAGAGACGGTGGCGGCTGTGTTTGATCTTGCGTTGCGCCACCTCCTGGAGAAGGTCCAGGTTCTCCGGGCGCATACCCAGGGCTCGGCAATAACGATTCGCCTCGGCGGTGCATTGCGGGTCGGGATGTATGTCAACGAGAGCGATCAGCACCAAGAGCTCCGCGGCCATTTCCCGTTGCTCCGGGCTATCGAGAGCGTCACTCAGTGACGCCGGATCCACCGGCTCAATGGATCCGCGATCCGCGACGCCGAGTATGAGGCGGGCCAGCCCGTCAATCACAGTATTTTGGGCCGCACTGGCCGAGTGGCCAGAAGCCGTCGCCACACCCTCCAGCGAACCAGCCAGGGCACGGGCCTGCGTCTGGGAGAACTCCGGAAGAATCATGCGGCTAATTGGAGAGCACATTGAGCTCGCTGTCAATCGACGCCTGACGTTAGTCCGGATGCGCCGTGATGCGCGGTAGTTCGAGACCGATCAGTAATAGTGGCGGTTCGGCCGGGATTCCCAGGCGTCGTAGGCACCTTTAGCCAAGTCAGGTCGGAACTGCTCGATGCGCATCGCCCGTTCGCTATAGGGCTTGGCCAAATCCTGGTACAGGAACTCCTCATCGAACCCGATACGACTGGTCGCGGCGAGGTCGTTGGCGAAATAGACGGCGTCGAGGCGCGCCCAGTAGATGGCTGTCATGCACATGGGGCACGGCTCCGCACTGAGGTAGATCTCGTGGCTCATCAGCATCTTTGCGCGCTGAGGCAGTACGCCCGGAGATCCCTCTGGCCGCGAACCAGACTCCAGCAGCAGTGACTCTTTGGCATGATCGTCGGAGAACGAAGGTTCCTCCGGAAGCATTGCGGCACAGGCTTTTCGGATCGCCTCCATCTCAGCGTGGGCGGTACTGTCCCCAGTCAGGAGGACGCGATTTTGGCCGCGGGCGACGATGTCGCCGTCTTTGGCGATCACCGCCCCGAAGGGCCCGCCCCAGCCGTTGTCAACAGATTCCTTCGCGAGTCGGCAGGCCTCGGCCATCAATTGTTCCGGTGTCACCCAGCACCACCTTTACGCGTTGCAAACCCGGTGTCCCCCGCGTTCACTCCCAGCAACCCACACACGCCGACGCGTCGGACGGTAACAG
>JBAXSN010000264.1:0-1765 GCA_037130675.1 Verrucomicrobiota bacterium | reverse complement strand
CAACCACTCCCTCCCCGCCGCCGCTTAATCCCTGTAACTTTCCTGTCCTGCACCCTTGCCCTGGCTACAAAAACGCTAGACCTTGCACCGAATTGTGTGTTGTTTTCAGAGGGGGGGCTTCGGAGTTTGGGTTTATGGCTCACGCGAAGACGCGAAGCCGCGAAGGTCGGGGAAGAATATCAGCGGGTTTGCCTTTGCCAGCTCACTTTCACTCACAGATTGACTCGGCGCGGGTGAGCCGGAAGACATCGAGCAATTTGTCGAGATCGATCCAGGTCGTGAGGGTGTTTGGAGTTTGGGAACGAGACAAAGCCGCCCGCCAAGTCGAGCGTGGCGCTGTTGGGTTTACGCCGCAGTTTTCGCCGCCGCTATAATCTCCTCGATCACGTTGCGCAACTCGCTAAGCCGCACGGGTTTGGCAAGGAACGCGGTCGCCCCGGAATTCACCACAAACGGGTGTTTGGCATCGAGTTTGCCCGAAAAAAGAATGATCCTCGTCTGCGGAAACCGGGAGAGGATGTGATGGCAGATCGTCAACCCGTTCAGACGGGGCATCATGATATCCATGATGATGATGTCTGGTTGGAACCGGTCCACGTTTCGAATCACGTCCAAGCCGCCCGTGGTCACCGTGGCCACCACGTCTTCGTTACAATACCGAACGTAGGAAGCGATAGCGCTGGCCAGTTCGCGGTCGTCGTCTGCAATCAATACTCGCACGCCCCTTTAAGAGAACGTTCCGTGCCAACCCGTGAAGAAAAGCTCGGAAGCGCTTACGGGCGGCCAAGGCGGCCTTGCATGGCGCGCAGAAGACGCCAGAGGTCTAGTGCCACCTTCACGTTTCCCCGACGAATGATGATCCGCCCCAAGAAAGCACATGCTGATTGATGTGAATTACAGCAAACATGAGCGAGCCGAATTTATCGCGCTATAAACCCAACGCACTCTTTCGGCGGGGGCCAAACTTCCGGCTTAATGCGTGCATTGGGACGAATGGGGGTCCCTATGACTATTGTGGCTTTTCACGAGGGTGTTTCAGCGCATCCAACTGTCTTGTTGAGGCTCTCAATGGCGAATGCAACCGGAGCGAAGGCTGGGCCATTCGGTTGGTTCAAGGGTGTTGTGTCGGGCTAACGCCGCCTGCTCTTTTGCGAAGCTCTCGCAACCATAATGCCCGAGGTGGCGCCGCAGACATGACCTTCCCACGAGACGCCTGATGCCGTCGGGAACAGGCCCCAGAACAGCCCGCCATACACAACAATGACGAGCAAGGCGATGAACGCCGAACCCAGGTCCCGGTCGGTCCATGCGGCTGTGATCAGGTAGGTGGCCAGGCCGTAAATCACGCCGCTGGCTCCGATCTGAATCGATCCCGGTCGGCCGAAGAGCCAAGTCGCAAATCCTGTGGTCAACCAAATCGCGCCCGTTGTCGCCCAGATCGAGCGCTTCTTGTGAAAGGAGAGCAACCCGAGCATCACAGCCAGCGGCCCTACGTTTGCCAGGAGATGCGCCCAACTGCCGTGAATCAGCGGACTGAAGAAGATCCCGCGCAGTCCGATGAGCGAGCGCGGTATGATCCCAAACCGGGTGAGCCCCATTCCGGTTGCCAGGTTGACGAGTTGGACGGCGAACAGGGCGAGGATGAATACGGCGATGTCTTGCAGTGGGTTTTTGGAATTACGCATGGGGTGGGGGGTGAGGGCGCGGAATGAAATGGGACGGATGGGACGGATGGGACGGATGGGACGGATGGGACGGATGGGAC
>JBAXSN010000263.1:0-1783 GCA_037130675.1 Verrucomicrobiota bacterium | reverse complement strand
CCTTCCAAAACCAGCGGTTGCTCTACTGGCCGTTGCTGATGAGCGGCGATTTCGACCTCATGAAGCCGTTCTTCGATCACTATTGGAATCTGCTGGAAATGCGCAAGCTGATCACCAAAAAGCATTTTGGACACGAGGGTGCCTTTTACCGCGAGAACATGTGCCCGGTGACCGCCACCGACGGTTGGACCGCGCCACCAAAAACCAAGCCGGGCGAGCAATACGATGGGAACTACTTCGACTATTACTGGACCAGCGGCTTGGAAATGGTGGCCGTAATGACCGATTACGTCAACTACACGGGGGATCTAAAGTTCCGTGACGAGCGCTTGGCCCCCTTTGCCCGTGAAATCCTCCGCTTCTACGACCAGCATTATTTGCGCGATTCCAAGGGCAAGCTTCGGCTCGATCCGGCCCAAGCAATCGAGACTTGGTGGGTTACTGTAAACCCGGCTCCCGATGTCGCCGGCTTGCGTTTCTGTCTGGACCAATTGCTGGCCATGAAGGCGGGCACGGCGGAAGATCAGGAACAATGGAAAAAGTTTCGTGCTGAAATACCCGAAGTAGCGATGCAAACGATCCAGGGCCGCCAGGCCATCGCTCCAGCTGCCCAATGGGAGAAGCAGGGCAATGGCGAAAATGCCGAGCTGTATCCGGTCTTCCCATTCCGCTGTTTTGGCTTCGCTTTGGGAAGCAAAGATCTGGTGGATTGGACGATCCAAAATCGGACCTGCAAGGATACTTTCGGGGGGATGTGCTGGACTCAGGATCAGATCGACTGGGCTCTCGCGGGCAATGCCGCCGAAGCTTCCAAGGGCTTGGTTCACCGCTTCCGGATCGCCTCGACCGCCCTGCGCTTTCCAATCTACGGCAACGAGGTCACCGATGGCATCCCCGACTTCGACCACTTCGGCTCCGGCTCCATCGCGCTCCAGCGAATGCTGGTGCAGGAAGGCAAGGGGAAGATTTATTTGCTGCCCGCCTGGCCATCGCAATGGGACGTGGATTTCAAGCTGCACGTCTCCGCCGGCGCTGTTCTGACCGGTACCGTCAAGGATGGCAAGCTGGTGACATGGGACATCACGCCGGTGGCGCGTAAGGCTGACGTGGTGGTGTGTGAACTAAACTCAATCAAAACAGACGCCAGCGGAGGTAAATAGAACATGAAGATTTTAATGGTCCGCGGTTGCTTGCTGCTGGGGGGCAGGCTCCGTCAGCGCCGAGTCGCAGTCGGTGGCCGGGCCGTGGCGTTATCGGCTGGATCCGCAGAATGCGGGGCAGAAGGCGAACTGGTTCGCCAAGGAATTGCCGGGCGAGACGACCGAAAACGGCGGCAGGCTGGACTTGCCGAACACCTTGGACACTGCGGGGATCGCGCCCAATCGGATCTCGCACCGGTGCTCGAACACGTTCAGATGCCGCCGCGTCATCTCTTCGGCGGGATCGTAACACGTCACGCTCGCCCCTTCACCTGGACTCCGCTCAGAGTTCCAAAACTCTTCGGTTTCCCTCTCCTCCAACCGCACAATTCCATCCTTCCGGTCATATTGACAATTTGTCACTTCCCACTTCATTCCCAAGCCTAAGAGTTCATGAAATAATTTTTCGGGGCTCATTCAGGTTTTTTATCGCCCAAAACAGCGAAGAACCATTCTCTCAAGAACCAAGACGTCGATCAAGGGATGAATCTCGCGCAGAGACGCAGAGGCGCAGAGGGTCTCATTCAGCAGAGTAGGCGGGGCTGACGGATTGAGAGGCGTTAAAGGCCAATGACCGTCTCGCA
>JBAXSN010000262.1:0-1821 GCA_037130675.1 Verrucomicrobiota bacterium | reverse complement strand
GCCCCTTCTCTGAAAAGAATTTCACGAGCCGAACACTTCTGCGGAACTCGGGTTAGCACCCACTTTTGCCAACGCCCCCGGTCGCGGCGAGTTTGCCGCCGAAGCCGCCCAATTCTATAAAAATCTAGCCTGCAAGAGTGAAAAGACCAAAGGGGGCTGGGGCACTTATCACCGGGCGCTGCTGCGCTTGGTGGAAACCGTCAAGAAAGTGGGCGAAGAGGACATTAGCGCCCTTAACCCTTGGGAAAAAATCGAAAAGCTTGGGCCCTCTGGCCTCTGGTCCAGCTATAAGGATAAAACCCTTGGAACCTCGAGCATCGACCAGTTCGGAATGTACTTGCGCAAACTCGTGCCCGATTTTGTGGCCAAGGGCTTTTTCCCAAACTGGTTTCTGGAAAACCTCAAAACGATCAAGAAGATCGGCACCGACCCACGCGATCTCCACATCCCCTGCCCCTCCGACATGGAGTCGCTGCTGGCGTTCTGCGAGGCCAAGGACGGGGAACTGGGCGCCCTGATCCGGGCGTTTGCATATTCGGGTGCCCGCAAGGAAGGGCTCCTCGGGAAAAAGGGTCTGACTTGGGAGCGGGTGGACTTCAAGGAAGACCTCATCACCTTGATCGAAAAAGGGTCCAAGAAACGCACGGTTCCCATGGGGCCCCAGCTCCGCGCGGTGCTCGCAGCGGTGCGCGCTCGCTCCACCGGAGAGGGGCGGGTGTTTCCCATCGGCTCCACCCGGGAAGACCGAGCCCAGGAAATCCTCAAAGAAGCGGCCGCGACGCTGAACGCCGAGGTGCGCGACATGCACTTTTTTCACGCCCTACGCCACTATTTCAGCACCACGCACATGCAGCAAGGCACGCCCGATCAGGTCGTCGATGCCCTGATGGGGCACTCCCCCGACAAGCGCAACGCCGCCAACAGCTACCGCCACGTGGCGCTGGCCGCAATGCGCGATGCCGTGGCAAAGGTGATCTTGTAGCATTCCCAAACACCTTCCCACGCACCGAAAAGTGAATTACTAAAAACCAAAAACCAGCCCTTACAAACTATGCCAAAATTATCGCAGGAGATTATCAACGAGGCAGCGGCCGCGATCTGGGACGCCGGCGAGCCGGTGAACTACGATTCGGTGCGCGCCAGGCTGCGCTGCCGGAAAATCGACCTTGCGCCCTACATGCAATCCGTCCTCTCCGACCCAAGGAATAAACGCAAGCCGGCCCCCGGGATATCCCAGGCACTCAACCACCTGCGAAGCGCGGTTGCGGCGGAAGCGAACGCGTTTTTCGCGGAACAGCTCGCCGAGGTGGCGCAGGAAATCGAGGAGCTGAGCGCGAAGCTGGCCAGCCGGGACGTTGCGCTCGAAACCGCCGAGGCTCGCATTGCCGAGCTTAACGTCCTCCTCGCCGCAGCCAACGCGGAGATTTTGACTACTCGGGCGGCGGCGGAAAGGCAGACTGCTCCTTTGCTCAAAATAGTGACGGCCGCGTTTCGAAGCCAAACCGAACGGCCGAAGACGCCCAAAATCGCCCCCTGCTCGAAATGGACCGCCATCTAGAACTGGGGACTGTGTGCGAGGAGATTCCCAGTTGGAAACGCAATTCAGTGCTGACGCGCCAACTCGTCGCCCCGTTGCGGACCCTGGCAGTGCAGAGGCAACAAGCACAATAACTTTCAGGAAATGTGGTATTGCACAATAAAAGCCCGAAGGTGTTGATGAAAAGGTGCTTATAGAAGGATCGGGTGCAAAGCGGTCGATAATGCCCTTTCGCGCACGGCGTTTAACTTGACCCGCGCCCGTCACTGGGAATACAACCTTTT
>JBAXSN010000261.1:0-1887 GCA_037130675.1 Verrucomicrobiota bacterium | reverse complement strand
GCCGTTGGCGCTGAGATAACAGCCGAAACTCTGTAACTTTCCCGTCCTGCGCCCCGCATGCACCGCGCCAACGTTTGGCGCTTGCCCTCGCGGGCCGTGGTCTTATGCTGCCGGGGAGAGCGCTCAAACAGCATGGCAAAGGTCACCCTCAATAACGTCTCCAAAACTTACAAAAGCAAAACCGGCCAGGACGTCACCGCCCTCCACGAGTTCAACCTGGAAGTTCAGGACCGGGAACTGATCGTCCTTGCGGGGCCCACGGACTGCGGGAATTCCACTGTCATGCAACTCATCGCGGGGCTCGAAGAAGTCTCACAGGGCGAGATATTTCTGGGCGATCGGCTGCTCAACGCAATCCCGCCCAAAGATCGCGACCTCGCCATGGTGTTCGCCGAGGCCGCACTTTTTGCGCACCTCACCGTTGCGGAAAACCTCGCGTTCGGGTTGAAGCTGCGCAAGTTTGCAAAGGCCGAGATCGCCAAGCGGGTGAACCAGGCGGCGAACATTTTGAAAATCGAGCCGCTGCTCAGCCTCAAGCCCGCAGGCCTCAACGCCGGCGAACGCCAGCGGGTTGCTATCGGGCGCGCCATGGTCCGGCAGCCGAAAGCCTTTCTTTTCAACGCCCCCCTTGCTCTGCTCGATAGCTCCACGCGGGCTCAGTTGCGCGCGGAAATCATAGATCTCCATCAACGCCTCCAAACGACGTTCATTTACGCGACCTGCGACCCGGAGGAAGCAATGCCCCTGGCCGACCGGATCGCTGTGATAAAGGATGGCATGGTCCAGCAGATCGGCACCCCGGCCAAGCTCTACAACGAGCCCGCGAACCGGTTCGTGGCCGAATATTTCGGGGCCCCTCCCATGAACGTGATCCGAGGGAAGCTCCGCGCCGGGCCTGCCGGGGTGCTCTTCAAGGAAATCGGCGATGGAACAATCGAGCTGAAGCTTACGCCGACGCTGGAACTCCAAGCCCACCTTCAACCCTATGCCGGGCAGGAAGTGCTGCTCGGCATCCGCCCCGAGGACGTGGCCCTCGCTCCCGGCACGGATGGGCCGCGCGATGCGATCTTCCAGGGGTTGGTGGACCGGATTGAGCCGATGGGTGCCGACACCTTGTTTCAGGTTGCCACGGGCGCGCACACGATGGTGATCCGCAGTCGCGGCTTCGTGGACCACCGGGAGGCCGGACGGCGATTCCGCTTCGCGGTCGATCTGCAAAAGCTCCATTTCTTCAACCCGGAAACCACCCGGCGCATCGGGTAAGCCAAATCGCCCGGTGATGTTCGATTTCCTCACGCCATGAGCGATCCAAGGGAAAACATCCGCTTCACCGTCGCGGTCTCTCGCGGGATTCTTCGGGATCTGCGGATGCGGCGGAGCATCCTCTTTGGGTTGGTGCTCGTGGCTCTGCTGATGGTCTTTGCCGGGAGCGTGCTGCTCGATCCGTGGCTGGAGGCCAACACCCTCGGGTTCCTCGTTTACTGGGGCATCTGCGCCTGGCTGACGCTCACTGCCTTTCTGCTGGCCATTTATGACCTGCTGGCTGTGCGCCGCGAAGCGATCCGTGAACGCCGACGGCTCAAAGCGGAGGCGTTTGGAAAAGAAAACGAGCAGTAGCTGGGGGCTTTGCAATCAAAAGTGGCAAGCCCGCCCCATCTCCCCGGAATGGTTCGGGCCTTCAGCCCTTAATCCTAGAAAAAGCAATTGGATTTCGCGCCAAGGACGCAAAGGTCGCCAAGACAGAGCTTTACGAAGTGGGCGAAACATTAAAGGGATCACCTACACGGTGATTTCTGCCTTGGCGCGAGGTTCTTCTGCCGGATCTAGGATAGAGGAACGCCGCAAGGGGGAGTCATCTCGCCCTTGTTGGCAAACGTGTATCTGCAC
>JBAXSN010000260.1:0-1900 GCA_037130675.1 Verrucomicrobiota bacterium | reverse complement strand
GCGAGGCCCCATGACGGGTCGATCGACGCCGCCGCCGCGATGGCCCCCAGGGCCAGAACACCCCCGTCCACCGCGGACATTCGGAAGCCAGGAGAGAACGTTGCAATTTCCACCAGCTACTCCACTGACGCCAAAGCGAAAGCTGACCAGCGGCGGGTCCGCCGGAGCACTGACCCTCAATGAGCCTATCCGCCCCCGCTGTCTGCTGCAGCGCCTGGTTCGGCCTTCTCTTTTGCAATGAAGAATTCGACACTGGCGATGGCGACTATTTCCTTCTTACCCTTCATCTCGGTCCCAATATCGGCAGTCGGGACCGATATCGCTCCTCGCGACCGCATCATCTTGCCCGCACTTGAGTCACTGAGCGGAGATCGGACGGTCACGTTGACATTGGGAATGTCGTATGAATCTGAGCAAGCGCGAATCCCGACAACCTTGTGAGCGACGGCCGAGGACATTGCCTCGGCCTTGAGTTTCGCTTTGGCCATAGCCTTCTTGATGAGGTCGATCTTGACCAGATCTTCTTCAAACACCCATTCCAGCGAGTTCATGGTCACGTTCGGCATGTCCAGGATGACCCCGAGCACTTCGTTCATGTTATCCAAGCTCTTGAGTGTCAGTTCGAGGCAGTAGACTCCTTTGGAAGATTTACTGAACCATCCAGATTCCGACTTGATAAGAACGCTTTTCACGTGCACCAGGACTTCAGGTTCGACGACGGTAAGTCTCTCTACCGTCTTCTTCACTTCCGCGCACTTCTCCAGTGCAGCATTTCCGTACAATAAGTTCTCGCCCTCAACCGTAATGCCCATCTTGACGGCGCTTGCTTCGATCTCCCCAGCTTCTCGTTCAGTGACCTTCAGTATTCCCTGTTCCATCTTGTTCTCCTGATGTCCGAACGATCAAGTTGAGCAGCTCGTGGCCAACCAGCTCATCATACCGGGCGCTATCGCGAGTCCGCTCCAACGCCTGGTTCGCCGCGCTATGCATCGCGCCCGCTATGCCTTGGACTACCTCTTTGAACCACGGCCAGAAAACTCAATTGAAGCGAGAATTGCCTCGGCATCGGGCTTCTCTGCTGCTACCGTCGCGTCCTCGTAGTCATATATGGCGGTAACCATTACGGGCCCATGACGCCCGGTCCAGCGGCGCATCGAACGGCCCTGGCCCGCAGGCGCGACTTCCGCTGCCTCAAAGCTCATGAGCGACTTCCATTCTTCGAGGGATGCACCAGCAGCAATCGGCAGCTCAAACATCATGGGCGTGATGGCACCGCGGGACTTTGGATTGATGAACTGGACGCCGCCTCGCTCCGTCGGGTGAACCTCCCAGCCAGAGCGCAAGGTCGCGCGAAAACGGCCAGCGGGATCAACGTATTTTGAAGCACTCATGGGGGACTCAACCGGTGGGCTACTGGAGCAGGACGGCAGGACGAACGCGGCGACAATCAAAGGCAATGCGAGGCTCCTGGGCACGACGGAACTCCTATGAACAATGCGGTGCAGTTCCTAGTAGGCAGGACATCTGCGAACGGCAAAGCTGATCAGCAGCGGACCATCGGCTCCGCCTCACCGCAGGATTCTACCCGCTGGCTGATCTAGCGTGTGGCTAGGCGGCTCTCTTAGGACGGGGGAAACTTGTCTTCCCCGCGGACCGTGTAGCCATAGTAGCTGGCGCCCACGAATGTGGTGCATTCCATTGTCGCCCCGTCGAATACAGCGGCTTCGACTCCCGCGAGCTCGAATGATGCCCCTGTGAGATCGGACTTGCTGAAGTCCGCACACTTGACGTTGCACTCACGGAAGCTTGTTCCGCGAAGACTGGCCCCTCGGAAATTCGTGCAGAAGAACCACGACCACGGCGCAAAATCGGCATCGTCCAGCGTGACGCCCGTGAGGTC
>JBAXSN010000026.1:0-25313 GCA_037130675.1 Verrucomicrobiota bacterium | reverse complement strand
CAGCAGAGCGGGCCGGGGCGATTGCGGATAAGTCTGAGCGCCGCTCCGCAAAAAGGGGAAATACTGCCTTTGCATAGATGTGAACATACAAGGCTGGTATGGTGCCGCGCCGTTGGCGCTTCGGAATGTTGTTCCGTATAGCAATTTTGATGCGTTTGCCCTGGATGCACGCTATTGCAGCGGGACCGGTTTTGCTGTAAGACTCAATCTCCCGTGACTTACCTCTACGCTTTTTTCCTCGCAAGCGCGCTCATCGCTATTCAGTGCCTGGTGGGGGGAACCCGACCGGTGTTTGCCATTCCCGCTTATTGCCTGGTTGCCGTTGCGGCTCTGCTTTCGGTCGGATCGCTCCGGCGGAGATGCGCCACTCCCTCGGCGACCGCGGTGATCGGGACGGTGATTTTTGCGACCTACGTTCTGCTGCGGGCGTGGTTCTCTCCGTACGCTTATCTGGCCCGGCCGGACCTGTTCATGGCGGCGGCCTGCCTGATGGTGTATTTGCTGACCGCTCTCTATTTCACGGAATCGAGCCAGCGCCTTTGGCTTGTCGGCGTTTTGCTCGCCATCGCTGTGGCCGAGGTTGGCGTGGGCGTGGTCCAATTTAGCCGCGGCAACGGGTTCATGTTGTTCGGTTTTGTCCGCAACGAGATATCCTCAAGGGCGTCGGGGCTGTTTATTTGCGCAAATCACCTGGCCGGCTATTTGGAAGCGGTCGCTCTTTTTGCGTTCAGCATTGCATGCTGGAGCCGCTGGCCGGTTTCCGGGAAGCTTTTAGCGGCTTATCTCACTGCGGTGTGCTATTTCGGCGTCGCGATAACGGGAAGCCGCGGGGGGTATCTGAGTTCGGCGGTTTCCATCCTGGTATTCTGCGGGCTCAGTGTGTGGGTCGTTAGCCTGATTAATCGTGATAAGGTTTTCGGTCGGGTCCTGGTAATTCTGCTCTCCTTGGGACTCGCGTTCGGCCTTGGAGGAACGTTGATGCTTAAGAGCGTATTCGTGCGCCACCGGATGGAACTGCTCTCCGACTCTACCAAAGATGTTCGCCGTTATAATTGGATGGCTGCTTTGGATCAGTTTCAGACCAGCCCCGTGGTGGGGACCGGTGCGGGAACGCATTTGATCTATGGACGGCTGTTCCGGCGGCCTCAGATCCAAAGCGATCCCGTGCATGCTCATGGCGATTATTTGGAGCTTTTGGCCGAATACGGCATTATCGGCGAACTGCTGGCCGTTGTTTTCCTTTTCACCCATATCGGCCAGGGCCTGCGCGCCATCAAACGGCAGGTGATTACCCGCCTGCGCGGCAGCTTCGAGCCTCCCCGGAGCAATGCGCTGGCAATTAATATTGGGGCGGTGGCGGCGGTGGCGGCGTTATTGGCGCATTCGGTCGTCGATTTCAATATGCACATCCCCGGCAACGCCTTGGTGTTCGCCTTTATTTTCGGGTTGCTGGCCAACCCTGGCGGCGCGAATGGCGCTGAGGCCCCGGCGTGGGGTTCTGTGGTGATGGGCGGACGCCTCATTTTGCCTTTGCTCGGAGCGGCGATGCTAATCGGAATTATTCCGCGATATCGAGCGGAGGATTTTGTGGAAAAGGCCCGGATCGCTTTTCGTGATGGGCGCTATTCGGATTGCATCGGGTTGGCGACCAAGGCTATTGATGCAAAGACGATTGATTCCGAATGTTTCTTTTATCTTGGCGAAGCCAATCGAATGATCGGGATGAGAATCCAGCGGCCGGCGATCCGCAAAATTTACATGGGCAAAGCGATCGAGGCTTATCGCAAAGGGTTGGCAATTTTGCCTCACGATGAAAATCTTTGGATTCGCCTTGGGCAAGCTCTGGACGGGGCGGCGCGGTTCTCCGAGGCCGATGCCGCTTATCAGGAAGCGATCCGGTGGGATCCAAATCTGGGCTATCTTTATGGATATTACGGGGCGCATTTTCGAATGCTGAGCCAGGAGGCGGCGAGCAAAAGATGTTACGAAGCGGCCCGGCAACTTGGGGCGGAGAGAGCCAGCGAGCTTGGCATGGGCGAGGTTCGCTCGTTGTTGGAACTCGATCCTTCCCATGCGGATTCAGCCAATGCGCGGAACAAAGGGCAATGAGATTGCTGCGTAATACCCCGAGCCAGCGATATGCCAGGTAGATCTCTTGTAAGCTTCCATTCATTCTGTAAAGCTTGTTAGATGTGAGCTATATTTGCCTATCCCTCATTGGTGTTTCATTTGCGCTGATTCAGATTTTGACCGGCGGAACACGGATGCTCTTTTCGTTTCCCGCTTACGCGATGATTGCGGTCGCCGCCATCCTTTCCATCGTGGCCATTCGCAGGCCGGCAAGGAATCTTGCAACGGCGGCTTTGTTTTCCACGGTTTTATTGGCTCTCTACGTGATCGTCCGCGGTTGGTTCTCGCCGATCAGCTATCTTGCGCGGCCGGATACCTTCATGGCGGCGGGTTGCCTGATGGTCTATCTCCTCACGGCTCTATGTCTTACCGAATCACGCCAGCGTTTGTGGATCATCGGAGTGCTTTTCGTTGTTGCCGTGATGGAGGTTGGCGTTTCCGTGGTTCAATTCACCCAGGCAAATGGCTTCATGCTGTTCGGATTTATCCGCGCGAATACCACGTCGCGCGCCAGCGGCATGTTTATTTGTGGAAACCATCTGGCTGGGTATCTCGAAGTCGTGGCGTTGCTCGCGTTGAGCATCACCTGCTGGAGTCGCTGGCCGGTGTGGGCCAAGTTGGTCACGGCGTATCTGGTTCTGATGTGCTACTTCGGGTTGGCGATTTCCGGAAGTCGCGGAGGTTATCTTAGCGCGGGCTTTTCTCTAATCGTTTTCCTTGGCCTGAGCCTCTGGATTGTCCGCATGATCACCCGGGAGCGTTTCGTGCTGACGCTCTTTGTCGCCGTTCTTGCGCTGGTTTTTTCAGTCGGGGTGGGGGGGAAGCTCATGCTTAAGAACCAGATGGTTCGCCAGCGTTTTAATCTCCTCGGCACTGCGACCCAAGACGTCCGGCGCTACAACTGGCTGGCGGCGCTCGATCAGGCCCGGCTCAGTCCGTGGATCGGAACCGGGGCGGGGACTCACCTTATTTATGGGCGCCTCTTTCGGCGGCCGCAGATTCAAACGGACCCGGTCCATGCCCACGGCGATTACCTTGAAATGCTGGCCGACTACGGCATCCTGGGTGCGCTCCTGAGCGCTGTTTTTTTGGTATCTCACTTCGCCAGCGGTCTGCGTGGAGCGCGGCAACTCGCCCTTCAGCGGCTTCGCGGGAGCCTGGGGGCGCCCCGAAGCGACACCCTGGCCATCGATTTGGGCGCGATGGGGGCCATTGCGGCGCTCCTGGCACATTCGGTGGTGGATTTCAACATGCACATCCCCGGAAACGCTTTGGTGTATGCCTTTCTGTTCGGGATTCTTGCCACTCCGGCCTCCGATCGCCAAAAATCCATGGAGCCCCCGGCTTGGTTATCCACGCCGATGCTGTTTCGAACAATTCTGTTCTTGGCGGGAATCGCAATGCTGGCTTCCACAGTCCCGAAATACAAAGGCGAGCAACTCGCTGAACAGGCGCGCGTGGCGTTGCGCGACCATCGAAATGCCGAATGCATCGCCCTTGCGGCTGCGGCCATAGAGGAAGAGCCCAACAACCCGGACACCTATTTCTATTTGGGCGAAGCCAATCGGCTCACTGGCATGGGGGTCAAGAGCAAGGTGCTGCGCCGGGACAGGCTGGAGCATGCAGTCGAGGCGTACAGGCTCGGATTACAGCGGTTTCCTCAGGATGAAAATTTGTTGGTGCGCATGGGGCAGGCGCTGGATGGGCTGGGGAATTTCAACGAGGCGGAGGCTGCCTACCAGGAGGCGATCCGATGGGATCCGGGTCTTGGGATCATTTATTCCTATTACGGGGCTCATTTCCATCTGTTTGGGTTCCAGGCCTCCTCGAAAATCTGCTATCGAGCGGCAGAACAGCTCGGGGCCGAGCGTGCGAGCGAAACCGGAATGTCCGAAGTGCGTTCGTTACTCGAACTCAATGGTCCTCCCGAAGAGAATCGAGCGTTGCTGGAAGAAATCCATTGAAGAACAGCCCCAAACTCGCTAATCTTTATTCAATATCGGGGCAGCCTGAATCTTCCCAGAAACATAAATTATGGTCACCTCCCAGCATCTAGCAAAAATTTCATCCCGCTTTGCGCTCCCAATCGCACTCGCGCTTCTTGCGCTCAGCGCGCCAATGGTGACTGCTGCGGTTAACTACGGCGGCGAAGTGCTCACTCAGCTGAAAAAAATCCAGCCCACGGGCACGCTGGCAACGGCCACGGACGCGAATCTGGTCATCGCCTTCAACAATGCGGTCAAAGTGAGCGCAACGACCAAGGCGAATGCGTCCTACTACGTTGCAGCGGTGCTTGCAGCGCGCACCACCCCGGCCACCTTGGCGCCTTTGCTCGTAAGGAACGGGGTTGCCACGGCCGGAGTCTCGGCCAACGCTGCCGCGATCGCCAAGATCACTGCCGCTGCGCTCTCTCCGACGACGACAATGACCTGGGCCAGCACCGCCTCAACCAGCGTTGTGACTGAAGCCTTTAAGTTTCCCGCTGCCTCCGCGAATAAAGCGACGTTTTCAACCAGCGTTGTCAACGGAATGGCCGATGGGGCCTCCATCGGTTACTTTGTGAAGGCGGTGATCGGCTCCAAGCTGCCTACCGGGACGACCACGACGACCTATGTCACCAATCTGGCTGTCGCTGTGAAAGCAAATCCCGTCCGTTCCGCCGGGGTGATTGCCGGCGGTATGCGGACCTTGGGCACCGATGCCCTTCGAGTTTCCCTGGCCAATACGGTGCTTGCCAAATTGGGGGCCACTACGACCAACCTTTACAATGTGGCTCTCTTCGGCACTCCGGTTTCCGCCACCTCGACGAGCGCAAAAGCTTTCGTCACCGGTTTGGTGACAGGCCTCCCTGCATCGCTTTCCGCCACCGCCAAAGATCCGTTGAAGACGCAGATTGCAAAGGGTGCGCTCATGGGTACCCCGGCCTATGCTTCCACGCTCGTTGGAGCGATTTTGCCAACGATCACCAATACCTCCACAGCCCTGACCGCGTTTGCGACTGGCGCAGTTACGGCCAACACCAATAGCGCAACGGCAGGCGTGGTGGCAAATTTAGTCGGCGCCAAACTCGCGACGGACGACCTGAAGGCGGCCATGGCAGCGGGCGTGATCAATGCGATGGCGAGCAGCGCCAAGCTCTCGGCGGCTTCCACGGTCGCCGCGCAGGTCGCAATCCTTTCGACGGTTGCCAACAAAGCAAGTTTTGCGGCGAATCTCGCCAAGAGAACCTTGACCTATGCGCCCCAAGTCGCGGTGGGCATTGTAGGGAAGTATCCTTTAGTTGCGGACGTTTCCGCAATCACTACACAGGTAATGCTGGTGACCGGAACCAATGCAGGTTTGGTCGCGGGTGCTGTAACCGCTTCAGTGGACCCGGCTTTCGCCAGCGACGTTGCCTATAAAATCGGGCAGGCGTTCACGACGGGCGGCGCGGCGGGAACGGCGATGATCGGGAGCGCCCCTGCGATCGCTTCCGCCATTGCCAAGAGTCTTGCTTACTCAAACACCCGGAGTTCCGATCTGACGACCTTGGCTCGGCAAATCGGAGATGTCGCAGCAATCCTGGGCGCGATGCTTCCGGCCAACAATTCAAGCGTGGTGCTCGATATCGCGGCAGCCATTGCCAAGATCGCACCTCGTAGCAGCTTCGATCTCCCCACTTATTATTCCAGCGTAGCCGGGTTCATGGCCGAAGCCGTCCAGCAGCTTGGCGGCAGCGATTCGCTCATCGGGCAAATCCAATCCACGTTCAAAACTAATATTTTGGGTGTGACCGACGCGATCAAGGGTGCCATCGATACTGCCTTCGTGGCGGTTATTGGGAACAACAGCACCTACACTCCTGTCTCAACGATCGGGACCATCGTCTTGCAGGAAACGCCGTTCTCCACACGTTAAACGCGATCAAATCGGGATTTATACATGCCGACTGCCCAATAGTGCGCAGCCGGCATTTTTGCTTCAATCCGTGCTTCGCTAAAGGCTTGCCATTGGGGGCCTCACTCGGTAGAAATCTGTTCCACTTCTACGAGTTTCCCTTAAGGGCTCCCCTTGGATTATGTCTGAATTTTTAGCTCGATTTAGCTTTGACGCAGTCAAATTAGATGGCCAGGCCCTGGCTTGCCTCCTCTGTATCTGGGTAGTGGTGATCGGATGCACCATTTCCGGAATTCTCGGCCAATCCTTTACCCGAAATCGGCGCATTTTTTGGATTTGCGCGGTAATCGCCCTCCCTCTGGTTGGCGTTCTTGCTTATCTCCCTTTCTCTTTCAAGAAAGAGGAACTGCCGCACATCTTTCAGGCGCGCTCCAAAGACAAGGGCCGGCACAAGCATTCCAAGGGGCGCGCGTAAAGAACCATGCACTTCAAATCAAATCCTTGGAGATCGCTTACCGCGGCGTTGGTCCTGGTCTGCGGCGCTATGCGTGGAACATTGGATGCGCAGTCCGAGTCGGAGCCCGTCGATGATTCGGCTCCGGCGGCCAGCCCTTCAGGCGAAACGCCGGGCTCGCCAAATCAGGCCGCCGACAATGGCGTTCCCTATTCCACCCTCTTTCAAAAAAGCGGAGCGCCCTTGTTCGGGACGACTTCACTCCAAGTGCCGGGCCGGGAACTTTCCGGGCAGGGCGCCGGCGAGAATCTCTCTGGGGACGTTCACCTCTCCGTGTTCGATTTGGGGCAATCGTTGTTGGGGTCCACGCTGAATCTTGAAACCGCACACCTTAAACTTGGGCCCGTCTATTTTCACGTCGATTCGGTTAAGGGCTCTGTTTTCCACCGGGAGGGAGTAATCGGCTCCCAGCATTTCTCGGACTGGAACTCGCTGATTGATCTTCAGCTTTCGCTGGCGGTTCAACTCGGCGAGACCGGGAACATTGGGTTGACGGCGGATGTCTTCTACTTTCCTTTGGACAACAAGCTGGAACTCATGTCCTACAGGGCATTCGAGCTTGGGTTGGGGCTTCTGAGTTCATTGAGCGCCCAGGCTGCATATACCGTCAAAATCGATGAATGGCCGATCACCTTTGCCGACGACTTGCGCGCGATTCGGAGCGGCTTTTTAAGCTCGAGCCGTTCTGATCTGGCTGATCTCAGGGCGGCGCAGGGAACTGGGGGTCCTGGTGACTACTATGAGTTCGGCTCGTCCGGTCGCCAAAACCAGGGGGATTTCGTTACGCTGAGCAACGTCGTCAGTGCGATGACCCGAAGAGATCTCGGAGAGTGGGCTTTCTCGGCGAGGGGCTTCCATGAGAATCTCTGGTATTTTGCTTCCCAGAATCACCTGCCGAATAGCCGCGAAGAAGCCGACTTTCAAATTCAATCGGTTCGCGAGAACCTTCGGTTCAAGCCGTTTGCGAAATATACTCTTGTCAGCATCGGAAACGTCGGCGGAGTCGATCAAACCGTTCGCATGGGAGTCGGCGGGCCCGTTACAGACCAAATCCAACTTGAAACCAGTGCGGGGTATTTTGTGGGCAGCGCCGGAGGGCGGCATGCGACGGCGGTGGGGAACGTAAACTTGGTTCACGTCATCGGTCCCTACACCACTGAGGCTGTGTCTGCGGGACGGGAACTCTCGATGTTTAATGATCTGGTTGTTGATTATACGAGGTATCACATCAATCAGATATTGGGTCCGTCGTTGACAGGGCGCCTCTTTGCTCAGTTGGATCGCAGCCAGAACAATGCCGAGCGAGTGATTGGTGGACGCGAAACCCGAACAGGTGCGGAACTCCGGTATTATGTGGGATCGAAGATCGACCTGGATTTCATTGGAATGTATTTGCGATCCTCGCAGGAGGGAGTTGGAACCGATGGCTTTTCCGTTTATTCAAGCCTCTACTACACATTTACAGAAAGTCTTTCCCTGCAAATCGGCGCTCATTACCGCCTAAATGATTCCGAAACTCAGAACGCTCGTTCGAAAGAAGTTTTAGGCTTCGTAAATTTACGTAAGGCGTTCCGCTGACCTGTTTTAGGTATTCCGGGGAATCGAGTATTGACGTGGCGAAATAATTTTTTAGAATCCCAAGACTCGAAATTTTTATGCTCCTCTGGAAACGTCCACAATGCTGGACTAAAATCATCATCCTCTTTTTGACCGTGCTGGTTCACGCCAGCATCGGGGCTGAGGCTGTTTTGATACCAAAGCAGGAGGCGAGCTTGGATCAAAAGGCAATTGAGCGGGCGATCCAGAAGAAGGCCGCCGCTGCCATGGCCGAGCAACGCCAGGATATCGAGGCGGGTGAAAAGAAAAAGACGCTTGAGGGCGAACTGCGCTACTCGAAGGCGAAACTGGCGGCCGCCCAAAAAAAAGTGGCGCTGCAAACAGCAGTCAATAATACCGAAGAGGTGGAAAAGGCGCAGATCGAAGTGCGCGACTGGGAGACGCGAATCAAAGATACTGAAGCGCAGATCAATGAAATGGAGGCACAGTTGGCGCCTCCAGCTCCGGACGCGGGGGGAACCGATGATGTGATTTTGCCCGGAGAAAATCTTGATCTCTACGTGGTGGAAGATTCCACATTTAATGGGCATTACCAAGTCAGGCGGGGCGGATACGTCATCATCCCTCAAGTGGGGCGGGTTCTGGTTGCCGGGAAGAAGCTTGCTGAAGCGGAGGCTGTGATTCGGAAGGCTTTGGAATCCAGCCAACTTCAACACGCCACGGTGATGGTTGAGAAGCTTTCCGGGTCTGACGTGACCAGTGGGCCGGTTATTTTCCTGGGAGGTGAATTCAAGAACCCGCGGGCATTCCGTATCCCCCCGCATACCGCGCAGACTCTGGTCAGCGTGATTCTGAGTTCGGGTGGGATCACCGATAGGGGCGACCTGACCCGCGTTCGTGTCATGCGCGTGGCCGCCAATAACGGGGTGGTTGAAGAAGTCAATGTCCAGCGCATCTTGGACGGCAGCGGTTTGGGCTCGGATCTTGCGCTTTCCGATGGGGATGTGGTCATGGTTCCCGCGGGGAGTGAACACGTTGTATTTTTGACGGGAAACGTTAAACGGCAAGGTTCTCAGGCGATGAAACCTGGCGACCACCTTTCGGTCTATAATGCGATCTTAAATGCAGGTGGGTTCAGCCGCTTTGCCGACACCAAGAAAGTTTATGTGCTAAGATCAACTGAGGATGGCTCGAAGGCTCGGATTCCTGTAAATATCAAGGAGATACAAAACGGAGGACAACCTGACATTCCGCTCCAGGTAAACGATGTGGTGGTGGTCCCCGAAAAGTTTTTCAGCTTCTAGGGCCGTGTAACACGTAAAATGACGCATCCAGCTTGTCTTTTTGGCCCAGGGCTGTGTTGTCAGCCCAAGGCGCTATCTATAGATAGCGCCTTGGGCTTCCGCCTTGCCCTGAACCAAAAATCCTGCGCTCTATGCGCCATTTTTCTCGTTACAAGGCGCTAGGTTCGAAAAATTGTAACTGAGTTGCCAATAGGGGGGGCGCTCGCTCTTTGAATTCGCAAACTAAACATCGATGGATTTTCACCCCAGCCCTTCACGCAAGGGGCTTTCGCGCCCTGACTTGCGCTTATCAGGGACGGGTTCGATTTTTGAGCTTTCCGGATTTGAAATGTCGTTGATTGAATGCAAATGTTGATCCCCACCCGCTATGATTCCCGGCATTAAAAAGCGCACCCTTAATCTTTATGACCTGATGATGTATGTGGCGATTGGGCGCAAGCACATTCGTCTCATGTTTCTGGTTATGGCGCTTTCACTGACTGCCGGACTGGCGCTTTATCTTTTCTCCAGGCCTGTTTTCATGGCCCGCTCATTGGTTCGGCAGGAAGTCATTATCCGTCCCTCGGACGCCGACACCGTTTACCGGGGCACCTCGGGCGAGGTCACAGTCGGGCAACTTACCTCGCCGCCAATGATGGAACGGACCGCCGCTCGCTTCGGAATTCACGAAAATAGCCGAACTATCGCGCGGAAATATGTAAAGAGAGTGGATGTTCTGCAAAACTCGGATCGCAACCTGGAAGTCGCAGTCTGGGCGTTCTCTTACGATCTGGCCTCGAAATGGGCTGAGGTGATGATCGAGGAGTTTCTCGCATTTCGTGAGGAACAACGCTTAAACTTCCGCGATACGCTTATAAAATCGTACACTCGGGAGATGGATCAGATCGGGACCAAGATTGACGAGAATATTACTCACAAATTTGATTTCGATAAGGAACAAGGGACTCAACAGAGTTTGATCAAGGCGAATCAGCTGAGCAAAATTCCCTCGGATATTGTCGCAGCCAAGCAGCAAGTCGATGCGATCGAGCGGGTGCGCGCGAGTCTGGAAGATCCCAATCAGGACTACGTCGAGAAACTTTCGATCCTGAGTTCTTTTGCCGACCAAAATGTCCTTTTGCTCGGGCAGGTCGTGCCGCCGAGCGGAATATCCGATACAGCTACCCACTCGGAAACTTCGGCTGGGGGAGCCTCAAATGCCAGCATCGTGGTTGTCCCCTCCTTGGTGAAGGCTGGCGAGCAGTGGCAGAACCTTGAAAAAGAGCGGCGCCGGATTCTCGAATCGATGGCCCAGGCTTCGCAAATTTATTTGCCGGGCCATCAAAAGATGATTGCGTTTAAGAAACAATTGGCGGCAGTCGATCAGGAACTCAAAGCGGAGTATGAATCTGTCAGGGCCAGGTTCGATGCGGATTACAGAGCGTTGTTGCGGAAGGTGGTCGACTTGGAGGCCAAGCTCCCCGAATACCAGGACGCCAACAAACGCCTCCGCCAGCTCCAGCAAAAGAGCGTGTTGCACGACAACGGCCAGCTTGCCTGGAATAACATGTACTCCGGAATGCTCAAGCAGCTTTCGGCTGCGGATTTCGTTCAAGATAAGGAGCGGCTCAGTTTGTATTATTGCGGTTTGTTAGAAGCCAAATCAAACCCGGTCTCTCCCAATCGGCTCCGTATGACACTTATATCAATCATGGTAGGGATTGTCGGGGCGATTGGTCTGCCGTTTGCCATTGAGTATCTCGATCATACTATTTCCGATTTCGCCGAAACGGAAAGCCTGTTTCAGATCCGAGGGCTGGGGATCATTCCGATCCTGGCTACCAAAGATGTGGAAAGGGCAGGCCTTTCGAATGGCCGCGAGCAGGAGCAGGCCCTTTTGGAAAACTTCCGTGTGATCCGCACCAATATCCTCTCCATCGGAGCACTGACCAAGGAGCCCCATGTGATGATGGTGACCAGTTCCCTTCCAAAGGAAGGCAAAACGGTGGTTTCGTCCAATCTGGCTCTTTCCTTTGCTCACATGGGAGCGAAGACGTTGCTGGTTGACGCTGATCTTCGGCGCGGTCGTATTCACCGGATTTTCGGCCTTCGCAAAGCTCCGGGGTTGAGCCTTGTGCTGACCGGTAGCGTCAGCTTGGAAGAAGCGTGCAGGTTTTCCGGGAGGGAAAATCTCGATGTGCTGACGGCAGGCGAATACTTGAGCACAGGCACCGAACTTTTGAGTTCCCCGAAATTCGCCGAAACGCTCGCGGAACTGCGGACGCGCTACGATCGCATCATTGTAGATACTCCGCCTGTGTTGGGCTTGTCTGAAACATCCGTGATCCAGCGGACGATGGACGGCGTCGTGTTTGTCGCGTGGTCTGGACAGACGCCGATCAAAACAATGCAGGTCGCCGTTGAGATGTTGCAACATAACGGCGCCAACTTCTACGGGTTCATTTTGAACCGGCTCGATCTCTCGAACGCGACAAACTACTACCAGTATTACTATTACTCCAACGATTACTACCGCAACTACCACGCGCTCGAAAACGCGTGATCGCGGGGCGTTGGATTGAGAGGCAACACCGATGGGCTCCACCAAAGCCGCGCTGGGCGTTTCAATCATCGTTCCAGCCTACAATTACGCTCAGTTCCTTTCTCATGCGATTGATTCTGCATTGGCGCAGACCCATTCACCCATTGAGGTGATCGTGGTGGATGACGGTTCGGTGGATGCGACTGCGGAGGTCGTCGCCGCTTACACTGATCGGCGCGTCCGTTATCTGTATCAGCAGAACGCCGGGCTCTCCGCGGCGCGCAACACGGGAATCCGGAACGCGCGGTACGATTTTGTGAGCTTTCTTGACGCGGACGACATGTTGATGCCGAACATGTGCGAACGGATTATGGAGACTTTTTCCAAGCTCCCGGCCGAGTTCGCCCTGATTGGCTGTCGGATGGTCAAAATGAGTCCCGATGGAACTCCGATCCAAAGCAAGCAGTTCGGAAACCAGCTCGGTGGGGAATTGTTTCCGCGTCACTTTGTTCTGAAGAACCGGTTCCCCTGCAATGTGATCGTGCGCAAAAGCGTGTTCGAGGTTCTTGGGGATTTCGACACCTCCCTGACCAGCACCGAGGATCGGGATATGTGGATCCGCATTTCAATGGCGCACCGGGTATTCATCCTCGGCGAATTCCTGGTTCTCATCCGCCGCCATGCCACCAGCATGAGCCGAAATTCGGACCGCATGAAGCTCAACATGAGGCGCGTCCTGCGAAAAGCCTGGCATGCCGGAGCGCACCCGCGGTGGAGTCCGTTTTGGCTGAAGGTCATCTCGTACAACCATGTCGAGGTAGCCTGGATGTGTTATGATGAGGGGCGAATCGCCAAGGCGCTCTTCCACCTTCTGTTATCGGTGGCGCTGTGGCCGGTTTTCCTCGATCACGGTGCCATCTCCGAGCCATTTCTTTTTCGCGCCCGTAGTTTGGCGCGATTTTTGATCAGCGGTTTCGGCTCCCGGCGTGGAGCCATTCCCGCGTTAAACGGGGGGGGAGGGAATCAAAATGCTTGAGCATCCCACGAGATCCTGCTCGTCCGGCTGCGATTCCGGGAGTCTTGATCCGCGAAACCAGGAGGTGTTTTGTGGATAAGGCCCCTTGCCGCATTCTGCATGTGGTCTATTCGCTTGACCCGGGCGGGATGGAAAACGGGGTTGTCAATATGGCGGGAAGTCTCGATCCCGAGCGTTTTCAGATCGACGTCTGCTGCCTTGAGCGTGCCGGGGCATTTGCTGGCCGGTTGCCTGCTGCTTCCCGGTTGTCGGTGCTCGGAAAAGATCCGGGATTCTCTTGGAAAACCTGCCGCAGCCTTCGCCGGGAGATCCAGCGCATCAAGCCTCATCTCATTCACAGCCACAATTTGGGGCCGCTTATTTACAGTGCCATCGCCACCCTGGGGGGGGGCACGGTTCCCATTTTACATGGCGAACATGCCGAGCTTAGCGGGGAAGATTTGATCCCCCGGCGCTTGCGCCAGAGGCGCTGGCTTTACCATTGCTGCCGCGCTGTCCATAGTGTTTCCCACGGGCTTCACGAGCAGTTGACCCGGCTGAAACTCTCGCCCTCCAAGCTGCGAGTCGTCGTCAATGGAGTGGACGCCGCCCGGTTTTCTCCCGGAAACCGCCACCAAGTGAGAGGCCGTCTTGGCATTCCTGAGGACGCGCTGGTTCTGGGGATTGTGGGACGCTTTGGCCCCTACAAACGGCACCGGCTTCTGATCGAAGTCTTCGAATCGTTGGCAAACCGGCACCCCGGGTTGCATTTAATGCTCGTGGGCGGCGGTGGCTCCGAAGAGCGTTCGGTCAATGAACGCTGCAAGGCAAGCCCGCATGCCTCCCGCATTTGGCCTGTCGGTTTTCAGGACGATCCCCGGCCTTACTATGCGGCGCTCGATCTGCTCGTTGTCCCTTCGCTCAACGAAGGATTATCAAACGCGGTGCTTGAGGCGATGGCGTGCGGCCTTCCCGTGCTAGCGCATCGCGCGTGCGGAAATGCGGAAGTCATCAGCGCAAACCAGGACGGCTTTCTGGAGGACCTTTCGACAGCGGACGCGATGGAAAGCGTCCTTCGCCGAGCGATCGAGTCGCGTCGGCAATTTCAGCAAATAGGGTTGGCGGCCCGTCAGAAGGTGGTTGAAAAGTTTTCGCTTCAAAATATGGCTCGGGGATATGAAAACCTATATCATCTCTCGACACGCATTCCGTATGTTCGTGAGTCGATCCCCTCTGCCTCCAACTCTCTTTCCAGACATTAACGCATGGACCTTTTTTCGGTCATTTTATTTTTGGGGAATTACTACCTGAAACCCCAGGAGTGGGCGGGGTTCATGAGCAGCCTTCGTCCCGTGCAGCTCTCGATGATGCTTGGAGTCGCCGCCCTTTTGAATCGGGAGAAGAAAACGCGGATCGGGGATCTGATTCAGACGCCTCACGATCGGGCTCTGCTGCTTTTTTTTCTCTGGGTGATCCTTACTTCCGGAAAACCTTTTACCACCTTCACGGCAGTCTCAAATCTTATAGTTTTTTATATCGTCATCGTGCAGACGCTGAACACGCTTCAGCGGATGAAGGTTTTTCTGAACTGGTGGTGCGTCTTTATCGTCATTGTCGCCGGGCTTGCGATTTTAAGCGAGTATGGGTTCGATCCGTTTGGGTCCTACGATATCACTCATGGCCATATGAAGGATCGATTGATCCTGAATATTTCGATTTTTAACAATCCGAATTCGCTGGCTCACTCGGTGGTGCCTGCAATCCCGATGCTCTATTTCCTGATGCTGTGGAACCGGAACTTTTTCATGAAAAGCATGGCCATTTTGGCCATTTCTATTCCGCTCTATTGTATTTATCTGACCGTCTCTAAGGGAGCGTTTTTGGCCGGGTTTGTGAGCCTGTTGGCTACATTGACGTTCGGTCGCCCGAAGACAGTTCAAATCGCTTTATTGGTCTTGGGGATCGGGTTCGGATACGGGGCGCTTTATATGCTGCCGCGAATGTCTGAGCTGAACAAATCCAAGAGCGACGAAGCCATCCAGGGACGCATTGCCGCCTATACGTACGGGTACAAGTGTGTGACTACTCTTCCATTCGGGATTGGCTATTACAACTGGATGGATAGTTTCTATCAACAGAGCAGGCGTTACCGAATCGTCAAGACGTACGCCGCGCTAAAGGGGGGCGGTCAAGTCACCATAAAGCACTTGGTTCCGGAGCGCTATCGCAAGGCGGCCCACGGATCCTTCAATCAGATGGGCGCTGAGTTGGGATTTACTGGTCTGGCGCTCTTTTTTGGGATGGTTTGGTGTAATCTGCGGACCTTATGCACAGCTCAGACCGCCAATTCCGACGAGGAGCGGATTCGCCGGATTCTATTCGTCCTTAACCTCACTTATCTGGTCTCTTCCTGGATGGTGGACTTCGGGTATCGGGCGACGTTCTTCATGTTCACCGCGGCGAGCGCCGCGTTCCACCGCCACTTAACTGGGGTTTACCGCCTAAGGGAGAAGGAAATTGCCGACGAAACCGCCTCCTCATCGATTCCAGTCTGGCAACGCCGGCTTCAGCCAGCTTCGGTTCCTAAAATTCGTAACCTTGCAATCCCGACAGACCCAAGGGGAGCGATTCGGCAGAGCGCCGTTTCAACCCTTCCGGTCGGGTCCTTGGAAATTGCCTTATCGGCGCCTCTGCCCCTTGCCGAAACCAGAAACTCGTCTGCTTCGGATGCCGCGCAGGCGAACCCTGCGGCTCCGTTGAAGGTTCGTCCTTTGACAAAAACTTCCGCTGACCCCGGAGAGGCTCTGGAATTTGGCGTCATCGATTGGAACCGTTATGGAATCCTTGAAATGACGATGCCCTTTGTGATCGCTTCCTGCATTGTTCGCTTTTGGCATCATATCCTACAGACCATGTGATGGCTGCTTTACTTGTTTTTCTGCTGAGTGCCCTCGCCATCGCCTATACCTTTCCAGGTTACGCGCTACACATGGGGCTCTTGGCTCGTTTTAAAACCGGCACCCCGGAATCCTTGCCGCCCGCGCCGCTGGTACCACTGCCGGAACTCACTGTAGTGCTGGTCGCTTACAACGAAGCGGGGCGAATTGGGGCCAGGGTGGAAAATCTGCTCGCCTCCGATTACCCGGCAACGCATTTGCGGGTGCTGGTGGTTTGCGATGGTTCCACCGATGGCACGGTCGACTGCATTCCTTCGGACCCCCGGGTCACAGTGATCCCCAGGCCTGAGCGATCTGGAAAGCCGAGCTGTCTCAATGCCGGGGTGGGTGCGGCAACAACCGAGATCGTCGTATTCGCAGACGCCCGCCAGCAGTTTGAGCCCGCCGCCATCCGAACCCTGGTCGCAAGGTTTGCGGATCCAAAGGTGGGTGCGGTCAGTGGCTCCTTGGAGATCGCTCCCTCAAGCAGCAATACGGGCGCTGGCGTTGATATCTACTGGCGCCTTGAGAAATGGATCCGCTTCTCCGAATCGCAAGTGGACTCCGCCATTGGCTGCACTGGTGCTATTTATGCGATCCGAAAGTCTCTCTTCGTGCCGATTCCGCCCGACACAATTCTCGACGATGTCGTGATCCCGATGCAGATTGTTTCCGCAGGGTACCGGGTGCTGTTTGAGCCGCGGGCGCTCGCCTGGGATCCTCAGCCCCTCGAACCGGAAGCTGAACGGCTACGCAAGAAGCGGACGCTGGCCGGCAATTATCAGATCCTCTTCCGGTATCCTCAATGGCTTAATCCGCAGCGGAATCGCCTTTGGTGGCAGTTGCTCGGCCACAAATACCTCCGGCTTTCAGCCCCGGTATTCCTGCTGCTGGCGTTGGCGGGCAATGGTCTGCTGTTGGGGCATGGAGCGTTCCGTGTTGTGTTTGCCTCGCAATGCGCATTCTATCTTCTTGCTTTCAGCGCCGGGCTCTTCCCGCGGACAAAGCTTTTTGCGATCCCGGCCGGATTTGTTTTCTTGAACCTGATGACCGTGCGAGCTTTCTGCTACTATTTGGTAAATCGGAAACTGCAACAGTGGGAGACTCCAGCATTCTCTCCATGTGTAAAGAATTCAAAGCCCGTGGTTCATGTTTAAAGCCCTCAACTATTGGCTGCCGGCTTACTTGCGCCAACCCAAGCGACAATCCGTTCCCGGGTTGACTCATGTCCTGGTCGCGGTCTGCGATCATTTCGAGCCATTTCACAATGCGGGTGAATCGACGGCTTTTGAACGTGTCGCGGAGTGGAAAGAAAAATTCCCGCGGCTCGAGGCATTCCGGGACGTGGACGGCTGTCCGCCTCGTCATACTTTTTTCTATCCGGTCGAGCAGTATCATCCCATGTTGTTGGAGGAAATAGCTGCGGTTTGCCGCGCGACCGCATGCGAAATGGAGATCCACCTCCACCATCATCGCGATACGGCTGAAAACTTTCGGGCGACGCTTCAACGGGGAAAGTTGCGGTTCGCGCAGCACGGCTTGCTCTCACGGGACGAATCCGGAGCGCTCCGCTTTGGCTTTATCCATGGAAACTGGGCCCTGGATCATTCGCATCCCCACGGCAGGGGGTGCGGCGTTCGCGGCGAGTTGCCGATCTTGAGGCAGGAGGGGTGTTATGCTGACTTCACGTTCCCCAGCGCTCCGGACCCTACACAGCCGCGCACCATCAACTCGCTTTATTACGCAAGCGACACAGGTCGGACGAAATCGCACGACTTCGGGCGCGCTGCGCGGGTCGGCTACAAATCGTCTGGGGATTTGCTCTTGGTTCAGGGGCCGCTCGGCTTAAATTGGGATTGGAGGAAATGTGGGATTTTCCCCCGGATCGAAAACGCGGATCTAACGGGAGCCAACCCGCCCACCTTGTCGCGCTTGAAGCTCTGGCTCGATTCACAGATCCACGTTCGGGGTAGGCCGGAGTGGCTCTTTATTAAACTCCACACGCACGGCGCCATATCGCCAAATCGCGAAATGCTCCTTGGCGATTCGATGCACCGCTTCCACCAGGAGATGGCGCGGTTTTTCAATGATCATAAAAGCCGATACGCGCTTCATTATGTGAGCGCCCGCGAAATGGTCAACATAGTCCACGCGGCCGAAGATGGCTGCGAAGGCTCACCAGGAGCATTCCGCGATTACCGGTTCCGGTCAAACATCGTACGTTCCGCGTGAGCCGCCCTGGCTTTGGTTCCTAAAATTTCGAACGCCATGCTTTTCAATTCTTACGTCTTCTTGTTCGCGTTCCTGCCAATCGCTTTGGTGGGCTTCTTTGTTTTGGGCGGCCGAGAGCTGAACCGGGCGGCTGCGGCGTGGCTCATTGGAGCATCCCTCTTCTTCTACGGTTGGTGGAACCCAGTGTATCTTCCTCTTATCATCGGTTCGGTCGTTTTCAATTACTGGGCCGGAGTGATGATTGCAAACGCCGTCAGCACCGGTCGCTCTCGGCGGGCGCGCCGGTTATTGTGGGTCGGAGTATCTGCCAACCTCGTATTGCTTGGCTATTGTAAATACGCCAACTTCCTGGTGGAGAACGCGAACGCTCTCCTAGGCACGCATTGGCATCTCGATACGATCGCACTGCCCCTGGCCATCTCGTTTTTCACGTTCACCCAGATTGCCTACCTCACGGACGCTTTCCATGGGGTCACCAAGAATTACGATTTCCTTTACTATTCACTTTTCGTCACTTTTTTTCCGCACCTGATTGCCGGGCCGATCGTCCTTTATCGCAAACTCATGCCACAGTTTGCGCGGCCAGTGACGTATCGGTTTAATCCGTCAAATTTCGCCTATGGATTGACTCTTTCCATGATGGGTCTCGCCAAGAAGGTCGTCATTGCGGATCAACTGGCGCCTGTTGCTGACCATGTCTTCGGTTGCGCGGCCCATGGTGTTTCTATTGGGGCGGTCACAGCCTGGGTGGGAGCCGTTGCTTATTCGTTGCAACTTTACTTTGATTTCTCCGGGTACTCGGACATGGCAATCGGGTTTGCGCGCATGTTCAATACTACTTTTCCAGTCAACTTCGACTCGCCTTACAAGGCCCGGGATATTATCGATTTTTGGCGTCGCTGGCATATCACCCTCTCCACTTTTCTGCGCGATCATCTGTATATTCCGTTGGGGGGTAATCGCTGCGGATCGTTGCAGCGCTACAAGAACCTTTTTGTAACCATGTTGCTCGGAGGGCTCTGGCACGGAGCCGGCTGGACTTTCGTGATTTGGGGCGGGCTTCACGGCCTCTATTTAATTGTTAATCACGCTTGGTTGCATTTGGCAAAAAGCCGGGAGTGGACTGCAACGTGGCCGATGAAGACGGGTGGATATCTGCTGACGTTGATTGCGATCATTGTCGGCTGGGTGTTTTTCCGGGCAGGAACGGTAACCAATGCACTCTCGATGATCTCCGCGATGGCCGGGTTAAGGGGAGGGATGGAAGGGCATGTGATCACATCGCAACGAGCCGCCATGCTTTCCTTGAGCGCTCTCATCGCTCTATTTGCCCCAAATACCAATGAACTATTTCGTCTCGGAGAGCCGGCGAGGGAAACTTTCGATCAGCCCAAGCCGCTCTGGATTCTCTCGCCGCTCACTGCACTCATTACGGCTTTTGTCACCGTGGTTGCCGTGCTGCACTTATCCCACATTTCCGGATTTCTCTATTTTCAGTTTTGACGATGACAGCCTCCGATATTTCGAATGATAAAACTCGCGCTTCTGTCTATCTGCGCATCCTGGCGTCCGTGGTCTTTATCCTGACCATTTCAACCGCCTTTTTGAATTGGAGGATCGATCCGTTGCAGTACTATCGTAAAGCGGCCTATCCCCCGGAGTTCAGCGAGTCAAGCCGCTATCAGAATCCCGGGCTCGCGCGAAATTATCCCTATGACGCGCTCGTCATCGGTAGTTCCGTTTCGCTCGGTTTCGATACGAACCATCTGCGCGAAAAACTTGGCTGGAATGCCCTTAATCTGGCGATGTCCGGTGGGACGGCGCACGAGCAACGATTGCTGCTCGATGTGGCGATGCGAACCGGCCGCGCCCGCCATGTCTTGCGAGACCTCAACTTCGAATTCTCCCGGGGTCGGCCCGATTGGGTTACTGACTACGATGGCGCGTTTCCGGGTTATTTTTACGATGAGCAGCCGCTCACTAAAATTTCCAATTACCTGCTCAACATCGATGTCACAAAAAAATCCATCCGCGTTCTTTTGCGGCGCTGCGGATTGCACCTTAGTCGCCAGTATTCAGAACTTGCGGATCTAACCCGGCCTGATCCTGCGCGCAAGGCAGGCCGCCAGGCGGTTGTCGAAAAATGGAAGCGGGCCGAGATCAATGGCTGGCCAGCCGCAAAATTTCCGGGCGAGTTTTCCTCGGAAAACCTGAGGGCGAGTTTTGATGAAAATGTATTCGAGCCGATCCGAAGTCATCCCGAAATCCAATTCGACCTTTATTTTCCGCCGTTTTCCTTTGCGTATTACGCAATAATGCAGCGGTTCGCTCCCGAAGCTTTCCAGGAGATGTTTCGGTGGAAGCAATACGTGCTCGATAAAACCCATCCCCTCAGAAATGTGCGTGTCCATGATTTTCAAGGCGTCCCTGAAATCGTTCTTGATCTCGACCGCTATGTTGATCCCGTTCATTACACTCGCGAGGTTCACGATGTGATCATCGACGGAGTGGCTTCCGGGCGCTATCTCGCCACCAAAACAAGGCTTGTGGATACAGAGGCGATGCTCCGAACTGAAGCAAAGAAGAAACCCTGAGTTTGCCCTCGAGTTCCGCTTTAAACGCACCCTCTATGCCGGCTGTTTCTCAACCCTGCCTGACAGTGCAGCGTAAATTCGCGGTCATTCTCGCTTTCCTCTTTTTCTTTGCCGGACTCGCCGGTTCCATTTTATCAAGTGATTCGGATTCCCCACCTTTCGCTGTTTTTCGACAGTCATTTTTACTCCGCGGATGCGTTTTCCCTGATAATCGATTGACTCTTTAGCCAACCAGATGCTTACCTGCTCGCCTCAAAGCAAGCCTTAATTTTCAATGTCCCTCCCCCTGTCCAAATTCGTCACGGCAAGTCGGAGCAGAACCCTTCAGCACGCCAAATCAGCCCGGCTCGCCTGGAGTTTTTTTTCAGCCTTCCTCCTCCTCTCGGTTTTATACCGCTCCTTGGTCTGTTATGCTTTGTATACTGGGAGTAAAACTGTCACAGGGCTGCTCCTCGCTTTCGGCAAAACCATCCCGATCCCTGTGATCTGGCGCTTTCTCTTTCAAGACCTGATCGTTGGGGCGGTCAGTTCCGCAGCGATTTTCATCGCGGCCATCGGTATGGGTTTTCGCAAACCAACTAAAATTCCAAGTGCCAATTCCCTGGCAGGTTTGATTTGCCTGGATGTTCTGCTGCTCTTGTGTGGGTTGCTCATGCTGGCTCATTACCATTTGCTATTTGAATTAAATACAGGATTGACGATTTCGCTTCTCAACCAAGCAACCCAGGAGTTGGGCCTCAGGGATTTCGTTGCCATGATCGGAGTCACAGACTGGGCGTGCATGATCGGTCCGGTGGTCGCTTTTCACCTGGTGCACAGATATTTCTTGTTTGTACGTCGTCACTTATTTTTCGCTCTGGGTGCGGCTGTTTCTCTGGTTTTCCTGCTACAGATCCCAAAGCTGCCAAACGAAGAAATCCATTGGGCGGTATCGGAAGATCCCGTTCGAATCGCCTGCTCTTTGGTCCGTGCGAGCTTTTCCAAGCCGCAAAATCCATATCTTTTGCGCATGGACACTCCCAGCGCAGCCCAAATGAACTCAATCGCCTTCGTGGACGATCTATTTTCGACCCGCCGCGAACCGCCCCCCTCCTTCCCTCCCCGCGAACTTTCCAAAAAGTACAACGTTTTGTTTATTGTGCTTGAGTCAACCGGCGCTGACTACATTTTCGACGATAGTTTATGCAACCGGGTGCCGATGCCCTTTCTTCAGGATCTGAGCAAACGAGGGCTTTTTTTCCAGAATCACTATACGGCCAGTTCGAGCAGCACGAGAGCCAACTTTTGCCTTTACACGGGAATCTTTCCGAATCCGGAGCAGACCGATTTTTCCTACTCCCCGCGCAACTTCTTGCCGACTTTCAATCGGTTCTTGGGAGCCGATTACAAATCGTTCCTGGTGACTCCGATCCGAACCACCTTCTGCTATCCGAAGTCGATGATGATGCATAATGGTTGGGAGATTCTAGACTACGACCATGTCCCTTCGCCTTCCCGCAAAGCTGAGGCACTCGTGCAAAACGAGGTGGATGCGGTAACGTTCCTTTTGGACAAGATCGACAAAACCCCAGATCCATTTTGCGGCCTCTATGTCTCTTACCTTCCTCATTGGCCTTACACCGACTATGGGGAGCAGTTCCGGATTTGCCCCGGCGAGGGAAACAAGTCTTTCCAGCAGAAATATTATAACAATCTTTACACAATGGACGTGCAGATAAAGAGAATAATTGAACACTTGACTGAAACGAAAAGGCTTCAGAATACAGTGGTCGTGATCGCGGGGGATCATGGCGAGGGCTTTGGGCAGCATCCCGGTTTTGTTGGCCATACCCATGGCACTTTTGGAGAGGCTTACCGGACACCGGCCCTATTTTTTCAGCCGGATTTGTTCAAGCCGCAGACCGTCGAATGGCGCACTTCTCACGTAGATGTTGTGCCCACGCTATTAGATGCGCTCGGCGTAGGATTCGATCCCAGCAAATTTCAAGGAGAATCACTGCTTAGGGGTGAGCCGAAACGCAAATATGTTTTTGGCGTCACGTCCCATGAATGCATCATGGCATTGGATAAGTCCGGCGTGAAGGTCTCCATCTCCATGCTGAGCCCCGAGGCATGGGCCTATGACACCGCGAAGGACCCCAAAGAACTTGTCCGGCAACCGGTGGAAAAATACCCGGAGCAGCTTGAGGCTCTCATTAAGTTTCGTAACTATCAGCCCGGAATGATGCTCCGTTACAACTCCACCTTTCGTCCAAAATAGGCAGTTACGAGCCCGTGAGTAAACCGCGCCTGTTATTCGTCTCCAATCTGTTTCCAGATCAGGCTGAGCCGTACCGGGGTCTTGATAACGCCACGCTGCTCCATCATCTCCTGCCGCAGTTCGAGATCCGGGCGATCTCGCCCCGGCCCGCGCTCTTTGCCCGCCCTTCGCGCAGGCCACGGGATTTGGATCAGGTCTTCGAACCGGTGTACGTGAACGCGGCGTATGTCCCGAAATTCGGCAGCTACTTCAATCACCGATTCATGGCCTGCGCTTTGCGTGGTCCGCTCGAAAAGCTGCGCGCCATTTGGCCCTACGACGTCGTGCTCAGCTCCTGGATTTATCCCGATAGCTGCGCCATTGCCGCCCTGGCCGGAAGCGTCCCCTTCGTCTCGATCGCGCAAGGTTCGGACGTTCACCAGTATTTGCAAATGCCCGCCCGGCGGCGAATCATTTTGGACTCGATGCGGCACGCCTCGGGGATCGTCACCCGCAGCGCGGCGCTCGCTCAACTCCTTGCGGAGGCCGGTCTGCCGAAGGCGCGCCTGCATCCGATTTATAATGGAATCGACTTCAACCAGTTCCAACCGGGCGATCCTTCGGTGGCCCGTCGCGAACTCGGGTTGCCTGAAAGCGGGCCGGTTCTATTGTTCGTCGGCAATCTTGTGGCGATCAAAAATCCGCTCCTCCTCCTCCAAGCTCATGCGCGGCTTTCCGGAGCCCATCTGGTGTTGGTGGGCGGGGGATCGATGGAGAAGCAGGTGCGGGAGTTGGCTCTCACGTTGGGAACGGCGGGGCGAATCACCTTCGCCGGTCGGCGCTCAGCCCCGGAGGTGGCCCGGTTCATGCAAGCCTCCGACGTGCTGGCGCTGCCGAGTTGGAACGAAGGGGTTCCAAACGTCATCCTGGAAGCCTTCGCTTGCGGATTGCCGGTCGTCGCGTCCCGAGTCGGGGGGATTGGCGAAGTCCATGACCAGAGCTTCCTCGGTCGCCTGGTCAAAGCCGGTGATCTCGACGAGCTCACGCAAGCTCTTGGCCAGGTCACCGCATTGCCCACTGACAGAGAAATGATCCGGCGGCATGCCCTTCGGTTTTCGTGGGAGAACGCCGCTCAAGCCTACACAGAAGTGCTTCAGCGCTGTTGCCAATGAATATCCTGTACCATTTCCGGACTCGTGGGACAGGCGCGGAAGCCGTCCACATTGCAGGGGTGGCCGGCGCCTTCGAAAAACTGGGCGGCCGGGTCGTCTTTTCCAGCCCAACCGGCGTCGATCCCCGCCAGGGCGTCGGATCGAGTCCCTACAAAGACCCCGGAAAGGCGGGATGGCCCTCTCGGCTCTCCCGGCGTTGCCCCGCCTTCGCTTTCGAGCTGCTTGAGATCGGCTACAACGTCGTGGCCTGGCTGCGGATGCGGGAGTTGCTCCAAAAGCAGCGCTTCGATTTCATTTACGAGCGGCACGCCTTCTTTCTGGTTTCGAGTGCGCTTCTGGCCAGGAAAAGAGGCATTCCGCTGGTGGTGGAGGTCAACGAATTGGCGGGAGACCCCCGGGTGCGCAAACAACCGTTGCTGATGCCGCTGGCCCGGTGGTTCGACCGGATCGTCTTTCGTCAGGCGAGCGTCATTGTCGTCGTTTCGCCGCATCTCAAGCGCCGGATCGAGGGACTAGGCGTGCCAGGGGAAAAGGTGCTCGTTCTCCCCAATGCGGTCGATGCCGACGATTACGCGCAGCCCGCCGACGGGACAGCCCTGCGGGCCAGGTTCGGTCGCGCGGAAGAGATCGTTATCGGATTTATCGGGTGGTTTGTGGAGTGGCACCGGCTCGATCTCTTGATGGAAATCTTTGCAGAATTGGCCCGGACCCGCCCCCAGCTCCGGCTGGTCCTCGTGGGTGAGGGGACGCTTCGTCCTGCCCTGGAAGCCCAAGCTGCCTCGCTTGGCCTTGGCGATCGCATTTGCTTCGCGGGCGCCATTCCCCATTCCGAAATTCCGGCGGCGATCGCGGCCATGGACGTCTGCGTCGTTCCGAACTCCAACGAATACCGATCGCCCATCAAGCTCTTTGAATACATGGGTCAGGGCCGGCTGGTCGTCGCGCCCGCCACCGAGCCGATCGCCATGGTCGTGAGCGATCCCAAAAACGGGTTGCTCTTCAAACCCGAAGACGCCCGGAGCCTTGCCGAAACGCTGGCCCGGGCTGTGGACGATCCCAGCCTTCGCAGAACGGCGGGTGAACAAGCGCGGCGCGATGTCCTCGCTTGCCACACCTGGCAGCGGAATGCCGAGACGGTGCTCTTAACGCTTAAACCCGAACTCCGAAACCTTCTCTGAAAACAACACACAATTTGGTGCAGGGTCCGGCGTTTTTGTAGCCGC
>JBAXSN010000259.1:0-1938 GCA_037130675.1 Verrucomicrobiota bacterium | reverse complement strand
GATGGGTGGGGGTCAGTTTCATGGGGGATGAGGGATGAAGGATGAAGGATGAAGGGAAGAGGTGGGGAGGCGCTTGGTGCGGCTTTCAACGACCGATCCCCGGAGGGACGCCTCCCCGTTTGGGGGAAAAGGGTTATGGGTTGACGGGTGGGGAGAAGGAGCATTTCACGGCGAGGGCGGCCTGGCGCAGCATGGCGGGCGGCCAGGCGGGGGTGTGGCGGCGGGGGCCGGTGAAGAAGCGCGGCGGCTCGTAGCCTTGGATGCGGGCCAGCGAGCGCAGGGCAAAGGAGAAGTCCAGCGCGTGGCGGGCGGGAATGGCCGCCGCCACCCGGAACGCCGCGATGGTCAACAGGCCGCTCTCAGCATAAGCCGCGGCGTGGCCGGTTTTTTCCGCGTCGCGTTCCGCCAGCCAGCGCCCGCGCAAGGCGGCGCAGCGCTCGCCCGCCGTCGCCCCCGGCGCGTACGTGCCGTATTTGAGCAGCTGCGGGAGAACGTCGTCGGCCAGCCAACGCTGGAATTTCCGTGCGGCGGGTTTGCGCGATCCCATCACCAGGGCGAAGACCCCACCTTGGGTAAGCATGGTGAATGTTTGGGTTTTACGGGCCTTGGTTTTGGCTGATGTGACGTCCAGTGAAATGGACATCACATGATCGTCATCGACGTGAGTTCTGATGACATCACGGTCTTTAGAAATCTCGACGGCAAGAGCTACGTCCTTGGCGACAAACAGCGGCTTTCCGTCCTGGAAGACGGTGCGAATTTCGTGACCCTCGAAGACGAGGGCGAGGAGCCTCTGGGCGGTGGTGGGATCGGCGGGATGTTTCATGCTTGCGGTTAGGGATGATTGATGCTCTTTTGGGCCGCTGCCCGCGTTGGTTGCTGGCAACGCGCAAGAAATGATACTTTTAGAGACTGAGTGCAAGAAAAAAGTGATACTTCGAGAAACTTTTTGATACGAACCGATATTCTCGCGTCTCGTTTGGGGATTAATATCCAAGATTTGCCGGATAAAATTGGGATAGGACGGGCGAGCCTTTTCTGCTATCGAAAGGGAACTAGAGAAATAACAGCCAAGACCTGGCTCAAGCTGGCCGCTGCCGAGGAATCAGCGGGCCTGTGCGAAAAGAAGGCCGGTGATGTAGTTAGGACCGGAGAGGTTAAGGATTTTCCCACCCCTCCTAAAAAAAGATCCCAAGAAGAAGAAAACGCAGAACATATATTCCCTGTCTCTTCGAAGCTGGATGCATACGGAGAGCGCATCGCCAGTCTTGAAGCACAGGTAAAGTTTCTAAGCCTTGCCCTGGCGGCGCTGCTACCGCCGACGGCTCCGCCCGAGGAAGGGGCCGGCCGCTCAAAAAAAGCCGGAAGTGTGACCCGGCACCGGAGCGTGAAGATAAAGAGTGACAACCCGTCCTTGTCTGCTGATGCTTGGCTGATTGACCGTGATGAGCGCGGAGGCGACCATGATGATTGACAATGAGGGCAAAAAGAAGATACTCACCGGCGATGAAGATTAGAACTTTTGCGATTTTGGCGGCGGCAGTAGTTGCTCTGGTTATCGGATGTTGGATTTTTCAATCCAGGAATGAATCGCGGATGGAAACGAGCAAGCGGGCCGCGCTGGATGCTGTTTGTTTGGCATCTCAGAAGGTGGACATGGATCGCTCGACGGCGGATAGGTTTAAAGCCCCTACGGATACCGTAGACTATGGCCACAGTCTATCCCGCCTGGATGATTCCCGCGCCCGAGCGGTGGCTGCTGGGGCTACGGAAAATGAAATCCGCAGCAGCGAACTAATTGGTCAATCCATGGCCTTGAAAGTCGTGGAATCGTCCAAGCCGAAGCATTGAAAATCGCCGGAACAATCCATCGAAAAAGCCGCCATCGTCCGTGTCTCACGTGAGACAGAGGGTGAAGAGGGTTGTTTTTTCTTGGTT
>JBAXSN010000258.1:0-1944 GCA_037130675.1 Verrucomicrobiota bacterium | reverse complement strand
CCCTGACCTCCTCAATGCCATTGAGGCGCTCTACCAACTGAGCTAAGACCCCGTATCCGCTGCCCGGCGTTTGGTGCGACCGGGAAAAGAGGGTGGCAGCTTAGCGGGGCGCAAAAGGATTTCAATGGCTTTTTTCGAATTTCTCAGCCGCTGCTCTGTTTTTCCGCGAATTAATGCCCTTCGCTGCCCAGTTGAACTGAACTCCACGGCTTCACGCGTCCTATTTTGCGTCTGGCGCTGCCGGGGTCTCCGCCTCGGAAACCCGGTCGGCTGGCCGGCTGGCCACGGCGGAGATCATTGGCAAATCGCTTTGGCGGCATCCGGGGGTCATCCGGTCCTCGGCGCGATATTGGTGGAGCTTGTTTCGGAGCGTGCGGACACTGATTTTCAACAGGCTGGCCGCGCGGGTCCGGTTTTGCTTGGTGTATTCAAGCGCCCGCAGCACATGGCGTTTCTCCAGTTCGTCCAGGGTCAGCAGCGGTTCGTTTTCCTCTCCGGGCGGGTGAGGAGAAAGCGTCGCCGCAGTTTGGGTCCGGATCTGAAGAAAGCCAAAGGATTCGGCTTCGAGTCGCTTGCCGAACCCGGCCAATATTGCAGCGCGCCCCAGGGCATTCTCCAGTTCGCTGAGATTTCCCGGCCACGAATACGCCTGCAAATGCCGGAGCGCCTCTTCGGAGATGCCGGCTGGCTTGTATCCGAACCGGGAGGCAAGGCGGTCGATCCAGTTCTCGACCAGGAGCGGGATATCCGCGATCCGGCTGCGCAGCGGCGGGACGTGAAGCGGGAACACATTGAGTCGTTCAAAGAGATCGCCCCGAAATTGCCCTTTGGCCACCAACGCGGCCAGATCGTGCTGACTGGTCGCGAGAAAGCGGACATCCACCCGCACGCGCCGGCCACTTCCCGAGCGCTCGAATTCGTGAGTCTGGAAAACTCGCAGGAGCTTCTCTTGGAGGCAGAGGGAGAGTTCGCTGACTTCTCTCAAAATAACCGTGCCGCCGCTCGCCAGTTCCAGGCGGCTTGCGCACGATTTCGCATCATCCACGCCAAAGAGCAGGTCTTCGAGCTGGGCTTCCTGATCCGCGGCGCAATCGATTTTAATCAACGGCCCCGGGGAGCGCAAACTGGCACTGTGAATGGATTCGGCGACCCGGCACTTGCCGACCCCGCTTTCGCCAATGAGCAGCACCGTTGCCTCCGTCGGGGCGACTTTGCGAACCATGGTCCGCAACTGCCGGATCGTTGCCGATTCGCCCGGAATCTCCCCTTGAGACCGGAGTTCGCCACGCATGTAGCGGTTCATTTCCACCAGGCGCCCGAAAGCCTCGGCGCGGCCGATGACGACCTCGAGTTCCTCCACCGAGAAAGGCTTCACCATGGAGTCGAAGGCGCCCAGCCGCAGCGCCCGGACGGCGGTATCGATTTCGCTATACACGCTCATCACGACCACCACCGGGGCAGCCGGATCGTGGACCAGTTGATTGAGACACTCGAACCCGTCGCCATCCGGCAGACGGAGGGCGAGGAATACTAGATCGAACGCTTCCCGCTTCGTCAAATCTTGGGCTTCCGCAAGCGAGTCGGCGCAAGAGACCAGGTAGCGTCGCTTGCGCAGATGCTGCTCGACGAGCTTGCGGGTCGAGACTTCGGCTTCGACGATCAGGATTTTTTCAAAAGTCATGGTGCGCCCCGAGAATAGGCACAGCTCGGAAAATCAACAATCGGGCTGCGGCACGCCCGGATGGTGAGCCTTTCCCTGAAAACGGCAAGTGTCCCAAAGCGTGCCAGCGCCTTGCGGCAGCCCCTCTTACCATTACCCACAATTCTGAACGCGTCAGCGCATCGTAGCGTTTTGTCTTTTGGACGGGATTAACCCGAACTCCGAAGCCCTCTCTGAAAACAACACACAATTTGGTGCAGGGTCTGGCGTTTTTGTAGCCGCCC
>JBAXSN010000257.1:0-1982 GCA_037130675.1 Verrucomicrobiota bacterium | reverse complement strand
ACCGCCCAGCCCAGCACCTTGCGGCTGTGCCAGTCCATCACCGCGCACAGGTAGGGCCTGTCCGGCAGGGGGCAGACAAGCAGGGCAGAGGGATTGAGAGGGAAAAAGTTCGGACATGAGCAGCGAAAAACGCTGCCATGCCCGAAATCGAGTGGTTATAATTTTGTCGCCAAACAAAAAAGAACAGCCACCGATGAACAAAACCATACTGATACAAGACCGCCTTCGTCCAGCCCTTCCGACGGTATTGGGATGCCGGGATTACCGGGAACAGGAGCAACTGTTGGTGCGCACGGATCGGATATTGAGAGTGAGCGGGGTGGAGCGACTTTTTGTCGGGCTGAGCTTGGAGCGATACCAAGCGGCGGCGGCAGGGCCGGTGAGTGCGGGAGATCTGGTTCGCCAGAGCGAGCGAAGCGAGAAGGCGCTGCGGTGCACGGTTCTCAAGAACATCCTGGGAGAAGACTATCGGGAGATGAGCGTGCGGTTGGCGCAGTGCGAGTTGTTCCGGTGGTTTTGCAAACTGCCGGAGTTGGAGGCGGTGAGGGTTCCGAGCAAAAGCACGTTGCAGGAGTATGCGAACTGGCTGCCGCATTCGGAGATGACAAAGGTGTTGGGGCAGTTGCGCGAGGCGATGGGGGATGAAGATCGAGCCAGGGAGATCGGCTTGGAGGCCGAGCTGGACATGGATGTGGCGTGGGTGGACACGACGTGCCTGAAAGCCAACATTCACTTTCCGGCCGACTGGGTGTTGCTGCGGGATGCGGTGCGCACGCTGATCAAAAACATCCTGACGATCCGTCGGCACGGGCTGAAGGTTCGGATGCCGGAGCCGGGGGATTTTCTTGCGGCGATGAACGCGCAGGCCATGGGGATGAGCGCGGCGGCCCGGCGCAAACCCGGAAGCAAGAAGGCCCGCAAGCGGGTGCTGCGGGCGATGAAAAAAATCTGCCGGACGGTGCGGGAGCACGCGGAGCGATACGAGAGCGCGTTGGACAAGCGGTGGAGCCAAACGGACCTCACGCGCAAGGAGGCCGAAGTGATCCTTCGGCGCATGAAGCGGGTGCTCGAAGCGTTGCCCGAGGCGATGAGGCAGGCGCACGAGCGCATCATCGGAGAGCGGCCGGTGGCCAACGCCGACAAGATCCTGAGCCTCTACGAGAGAGACATCCATGTGATCGTCCGGGGGAAAGCGGGAGCGGACGTGGAGTTTGGCAACAGCCTCTTTATTGCGGAGACGGTGAGCGGATTGATCCTCGACCATGAGCTGCGGCGAGAAGTCTCGCCCGGGGACGCCAAGTGGTTGCAGGAGCGTTACCCGATGATGAAAGAAGCCAGCGGGGATCGGCTCTGCGCTGCGGTGGGAGACCGGGGCTTCGACAGTGCGGGCTCCCGCAAAATGCTCGGTGAGCAGGAAGCATTCAACGGCCTGTGTCCGCGCGACAGCCGAGAAATGCAGCGCAGGTTGCGCGAGGATGAGGCTTTCATCGGAGCACAGAAACGGCGGGCACAGACGGAAGGGCGGATCGGGATTTTGAAAAACGTCTTCCTGCAAGGCGTGCCCCGCGCCAAAGGCTTCCGGAACCGGGAACTTCAGGTGGCTTGGGCTGTTCTGGCCCACAACCTCTGGGTGGCCGCCCGCGTGCCGTGGGCCTGCGAGCAGCAGGCCGCCGCAGAGGCGGCCTGATCCACAAACACTCCGCTCCGCCGCTCGAATAAACGACCACAAGAGAGGTGCATCCAAAAACTATAAAATCCCATGCAAGTCGTTGAAAAAGGAGGGTTCCGCAAAAAATGCGAGCGAATCCTGTCTATATGTTGTGGTGTCAGGAGCGCAAAAACGCCGGGGTTTTCACCCCTTCAAAAAACACGCTCTTTCCGGACAGGCCCTAAAATAAGCTATGGCATGCTGGTGTGATTTGGACTCTGGGGTGGACCCCGTTTTCGAACCAGCAGGAGCTTAAAATAAGCTATGGAATGCG
>JBAXSN010000256.1:0-2030 GCA_037130675.1 Verrucomicrobiota bacterium | reverse complement strand
GCGAAGCCCGGAAAGGCGAACCTGTGAGCCGCAACGCAAGTGAACTCGATTCGGCCTCGTTACGCTACGAGGGAATGACCAAGCCTCCGAAGATGCTGAAGTCTGCAATCGTCGGTGAAGCGACACCCGCAAGCAACCGACGGATTCCCCGGGGTGGTTGGAGGCGGCGCGCAGGGAAAGAGAAGTCGAGGAACCTGAGAGACCCGCTTGGGGCGACAGCCGAAGGCCGAAGACATCCTCGGGGAGGAAGGCGGCGTGGAGAAATTCCTCGCCACCCTCCAAGAGGAGCTGAAGGCAAAGAGCTACCGACCGAGCCCGGTGAAAAGGGTTTACATCCCCAAAGCCGACGGGAAAAAGAGGCCGCTGGGCATCCCCACGCTCAAAGATCGCGTGGCGCAAATGGCGGTGGTCTTGATACTGGAGCCGATCTTTGAGGCGGACTTCCGTGAGTGCTCTCATGGATTCCGGCCCGGACGCAAAGCGCAAGACGCGCTGGAAGCGATCAGGGAAAACCTCAAGGCGGGGCGAACGGAGGTCTACGACGCGGACCTGAAAGGTTACTTCGACAGCATCCCGCACGACAAGCTGATGGCCTGCGTGCGGATGCGGGTGACTGATCGGAGCGTTCTCGACCTGATTCGAGGGTGGCTGCGAGCGCCGGTTATCGAGGAAGACGACCAAGGCAAACGCAAGCCTCCGCAAAGGAGCGATAAAGGAACGCCGCAAGGGGGAGTCATCTCGCCCTTGTTGGCAAACGTGTATCTGCACTGGTTCGACGTGAAGTTCCACCGCGCAGAAGGACCGGCGACGGAAGGAGGGGGGAACGCCCTTGCAACGGCAATTCCATTGCGGGCTGCGACTTTGTTTGCGCATAACGTCCACTTAAGAGAGATTCATCTATGAAAATCCAACCTCAATTTCCCGACGAGCAATCGAAATTCGGCGAGTTCGAACGGCAGGAAGACGCCTTTCGGCAGTGGATTTCCAACAACGGTTCCACTCTCTTTCCCGCAGTGGCTGGACGCTATCACCTCTACGTTTCGCTTGCCTGTCCCTGGGCCAGCCGAACCGTGATCGTCCGCAAACTCAAAGGCCTTGAAAAGGTTGTCGGAATGACCATTGTGGATCCGATCCGGGATGAACGCGGCTGGACTTTTCGCGACGGCCCCGACTTTGCGCGGGACCCGGTCAACGGCTTCGCGTTCCTGGCGGAGGCGTACACGGCGACCATTCCCGGCTACAAAGGCCGCGTCACCGTTCCCGTCCTTTGGGACAAGGAGACCAAGCAAATCGTCAATAACTCCGAGGACGACATCTGCCGCATGTTCAACGATGTCTTCTCCGATCTCGGCGGTGGCGGCCCCGATCTCTTTCCAAAGGAACTCGAGGACGAGCACTCGAAGCTGAATGCGTTCCTTTACGATAAAGTGAACAACGGCGTCTATAAAGCCGGCTTTGCCACCCGGCAAAAGGCTTATGAGAATGCGTGCCTCTCCCTCTTCGTCGCTTTGGACGAACTCGAAGAGCGCCTCTCCGCCCGGCGCTACCTGTTTGGCCACCGGATCGTAGAGGCCGACTGGCGGCTCTTTTGCACGCTCATCCGATTCGACCCGGTCTATTACGGCCATTTCAAATGCAACCTGCGGCGGATCATCGACTACTCAAATCTCGACGCCTACCTGCGCGATCTCTACCAGCAGCCCGGCATCGCCTCGACCGTCAACTTCGATCATATCAAGCGCCACTATTACATCACCCACCGCGAGATCAATCCAACGGGCATCGTCCCAATCGGCCCCGTGCTCGACCTCAACCGACCGCATGGACGCGATCGGTGAATGTTCGAGTCATTCCAATCCCCGGGCTTGTAACTTGGTTGTATCGGGGCGCTTCGTAAGGCGCGCCGGAAACGCCAGAGGTCCAGTGCCACCTTCACGTTTCCTCAACGAATGATCCGGCAAAGCACGCAACCGGAGGCGGGACTGACTCGAAAATTTAATGGTTGCTTTGAAGCGCCCCCAAAGGCGGTG
>JBAXSN010000255.1:0-2033 GCA_037130675.1 Verrucomicrobiota bacterium | reverse complement strand
GGTCTCGTTGCCCGAGAGGTCGTAGGCATGGAGTGTCTGCTTGCCGAACGGATCGGTCTCACTGATCAGCCGATCGAGCCGGTCGTAGGCGTAGGTGGTGACGTTGCCCGAGGCGTCGGTCACGCTCCGCGTGGTACCGGATGGATTGAACGTGGTCGTCGTCGTGTGGGCCGCGTCGCCGAACAGCCCTTCCCGAGACCAGCGATCAAGGACACACTGAACGTGTCTATTTGACCACGAATGCTAAGCAATTCGTCCATTACACATCGCAATTTAAAATACGGCTAAGATATGATCACTCCGGAATTGCTAGCTTAAAACGCATCGGTTCTTCGATGTCTCGAGTCTCGAAGTATTGATCAAGACTAGGGAGAAGAAAGTCTTGGCCTGGAAAACACTCTTCCCAAATCCAAAGAAAAAATTTGCGCGGATCGTCTGGAGCATTGAAAGGTGGGAGATTGGAATAAAACACCCTCTCAAAATCCGAATCGGGTTTTGATAGGTAGTACCGGTACGAAAGCTTAACACGCTCCACCGCATCTACCGAAAGTGACGCAGCATGGGGGACGATGGTCTTTCGGATTATTGCGCGCACCATCGGCTCATCATTCGGGTCAAGATCGACGTAGGCACGTACCGCATCGTCATCATCGGCAAGCCCCGTAAATGGCTCGACCAGAGTGTGCAGAAAGTAGGGATTCACTGAGTTCATGGATGTGGCGATAGAGAGGGGAAGAGCGTCTTAATATTACCGCTGGCATTGAACACCGCTGTCACATTAGTAGTCCGCATCAAGTCCGTTGCATTTCTCGTGAAGCCCTCGCCGATCTCATATCCAGCATCGAAAGTAAACACCTTCTTACCAGTCCTGTAAAAGATTCCCTCCGCAGCCTGGACTGCATTCAACTGCGCGCGATGGCTTAAGAATCGGCTCGAATCAACAAGATTTCCCTTGAAGCCATCAGGAGTCAGCCCTGTTGTAGCTCGATCAAACTGTTGCTCAATCGACGTTTGCGCACCATGACGAGTGAAAAAATGGGAGGATGGCCCAGAGTTTGCTTGAATCTCGGCTAACCTCCGAGCAGCATTTGCCTCCAAACGTTCGACCAATGTTCTCATTACTGGGCCTGGCCCAACCGCCGCATTGTTCCCCACCCAAGCTGAATCGTCAACCCGACTCCAGACCCTGGCAGCGGCGGAGTTCAGGGAGCTCGACACCCGGCTGACGGCAGCCGAGCCGGGGAGATTCGTGAAGGAGGAGGCCCCAAAGGCCGACCTCGTCATCCCCGCCCCACCCGCCGCGATCCCCGCGAACTGCCCCAAGCCGCCGGCGAATCTCCCCACGCGGTCTTCCGCCGCCACCGCCGCGTGGCTCGCCAGGTCGATCCCTACCATCCCTTCGGCCATGGAGTGGGTGCCCGCCATCTGGCCGGCGATGTTGTAGGCCACCTGCCCCCACTGGCCGTTGAACTTCCCGCCGTTGTTGTTGACCGTGATCTGGAAGGCCCGCTCGCCGAGCTGACGACCAGCTTCGCCGGTCACGAGCCCCGTAACGCCGCCGACGATGCTGTCGGAAATCGAGCCGAAGAACGCCTTTGTCCCTGACCAGACGGGACTCTCGTACGATGGCGACGACTTCGCCCGCGCCATGACAAAGGGCGTCGGCGTCGAATTGCCAGCTCCGCTCGTGAGCAACGTCCCCGCCCCATACGCCCCCCACCCGGCCGCCGGGACGCTTCCCTTCCCGCCATACCCGGCCCACTTCGCCGTCAGGCCGCTTGGGTCGACGCGGTCGAGCGGATCGTTGCCGACGTAGCGGAAGAGATTCGTGTCGCCGCCCTTGAAGCCGCTCGGGTCTTCGTTGATGAAGCGGCCGACGCCTGGGTCGTAGAAGCGGGCCCGGTCATCCGAGAGACCGGTTTTCTCGTCGATCGGCCGACCGGTGTACCCAAACGCCACCCCCACGTTCGCGGTCCGCGCGAGCACCTTCCCAAAGCTGTCGTACTGCCGGTGCTCGACGACTTTCCCGCGGT
>JBAXSN010000254.1:0-2102 GCA_037130675.1 Verrucomicrobiota bacterium | reverse complement strand
CCGAAACACCGAAACACCGAAACACTGGAGCACACCGCCAAGGCGCAAAGGGCGCAAAGGGCGCCAAGGGAATAGGAATTTGGGATTTTGAATTTGGAAGAAGAAGATAGTGGAACCACAGATGAACGCAGATGTGCGCAGATGGAAGAGGGCTTCACACTCTGATTTCAGCTTTCTACTTTCAGCTTTCAGCTTTTCATCAACGCGGCAGGTAGGGCGGCCCGGCCCGGGGCGCCGATTTTGCGCCCGGATGGGCGGTGGCCTTGGCGCGGTGCAGGTGCCGCGCATGGGCGTTAGCGAACTTGGAGAAAAATGGCGCAGACCACGAATGACACGAATTTTCACGAATAAGAAACACTTTGCCGGGTGGTGGCATCGAAACATTCGTGTTCATTCGTGCGATTCGTGGTGAGACTTCCATGAGATCTTCATGATGGCTTTCAACCCATCTCCTCAGCGATTCCCTCCGCGACCTCCGCGCCTCCGCGGTTCGATCCGAAACACCGAAACTCCGATGTTTACCGCCAAGGCGCAAAGGACGCCAAGTAACAGAAAGGTCGAAGGGTCAGAAGCGTTTGAGGAGCACTTGGACCACTTGGATGAGAGTTGGGTTATGGATGGTTGCGGCATCCCAAATGATGGAGTCCTCTGTGCGAAAGTAACTGTGTGCGAGAATGTCGCGAAAGCCAGCGAGCGCCCGCCACGGGATTTCATGACAGGGATCAGTGAGCTCAGCCGGAAGGTGTTTGACGGCCTCCCCAATGATCTCGAGATTGCGTGTTACCGCATCAACGGTGCGGCGGTCAGCCACGAACGTGGCGAATACAAAGCCTCTGGTGTAGAGTTCGACCGCCGAGGCGGCTTCGAGGATGTCCTCGAGTCGAAGTGCCGGGTCACGCGACATGGAGCAAATCAGGTTGAATGCGTTGGAAGAAGCGGGCTGGACAGGCCGCCCGACTGTGCAGATCGACGGGCATGCCGAGGCGGTCCTCAAGAAAAAACTTGAGGTTCATAAAGCGAGTCAGTGTTGGAGGGGCGGAAAACTCCACGAGGAAATCGATGTCATGAACGACGGCTTCGCCGCGTGCGGCGGAGCCGAACAGCCAGAGGTGGTCCACTCCGAAGGTTGGCAACTCGTCTGCGAGTGCGTGAATGGAGTTCATCAGTGCCGTATGGGTGTTCATGGCGGGGGGGTGGGTGATTTTGGATTGTGGATGGAAGAGGACGATGGCTTCACCGCCAAGGCGCAATGAGGAAGAGACAGGTGTTTCAGTGCTTCGGTGGCGGCTGCGCCGCGGCGGTGCTTCGGTGAGAGAGAAAGGATCCGCCGCTACGCACCGCCCTTTCGCTCTGCTCTTACCGAAACACCGAAACACCGAAACACCGAAACACCGGCCGGGTCCTCAGCGCCTCCGCGGTTCGATCCGAAGCCCCGAAGGCGAATGCGATCGAATTTCAGCTTTTATCTTTACCCAAAGAGCTTTACCCCTCGCCCCTATGTATTGCCTTGATCGTTCCAGTTGACACAACGCGCCAGCGAATCGAGCTTGCGGGTGATTAGGTTACGATCCATGGCCGGATGCGAGGAAGCGCTTGCGTTGCGCGGTGAGAATTGCTTGTTGGGCCGGCTCAAAGTCGGCCTGCCAATCGAGTAGGCGTTCGTGCAGCATGCCGAGAATGTCTGGTCGTTTGGCAAAAATCACTTTCCCGTGACGCAGGATCTGGCGGAGCAGGTTGCCGTTCGTGTGGGTCAGATCGATCAGGTCGACGGGCCGACCGGAGGTGATGGCGAGTTGATCCGAGAGCGTTTGGAGAGCCGTATGTGTGAGAGGGGTTTGAGGGAAAACCGCGACATCCAGGTCGCTGCGCTCATGTGCCCGACCGCTGGCGCAGGAGCCAAAGAGAATGGCAAGCACGAGCCCCGGATGGGCGGATAAACACGCCAGGGAGTCCACAGATTTGGCAGGGTCACTCATGGGCGTATGGATGAAAATATGCTGAAAGGCAATCGAAACGCGGAGTGGAAGTGATTTTGAACGCGGGGTGAGCGTTAGCGAACTTGGAGAAAAATGGCGCAGACCACGAATGACACGAATTTTCAC
>JBAXSN010000253.1:0-2134 GCA_037130675.1 Verrucomicrobiota bacterium | reverse complement strand
AGGGATGCCGCTTCTACTAACCCGGCGAGACTCTCGCCGCAAACCAAGTTTCAAGTCAGTTAGCCCCCCATGAGCGGCGGGATTCCGTCGAGCGGCTTACGGAGTGTTCCCGGCAGGGGCCGGGGGCGTCGCTTTCTTTCCGTTGAGAACCCGATTGACGGCGTTGAGGTAAGCGCGCGCGCTGGCTTCGATAACGTCGGTGCTGGCCCCCTTCCCGGTCACCAGGTGGCCGTCGCCGAAGTCGCATTTGATGGTGACTTCGCCCAACGCGTCTTTGCCCTGGGTAACGGCTTGCACGTTGTATTCCACCAGGTGCCCGCGCTGGTCCAGAATGCGGTCGATGGCTTTCATCGCGGCATCGACGGCCCCGTTGCCGGGACTGGAATCTTGCAGGACTTCCTCGCCGCGCTTCAATTTGACCGTGGCGGTCGGGATGGTGGAACTTCCGCTGGCGACGTGGATGTAGTCGAGCACAAATCCCTCGGCCGTGCTGGCCATGGAATCGTCCACCAAGACCGTCAGGTCGTCGTCATAGACGAACTTCTTTTTGTCGCCGATTTCCTTGAAGCGAACAAAGACGTTCTCGATCTCGGCTTCGCTCAATTTGAAGCCCAAGTGCTCCAGGCGGATGGTCATCGCGTGCCGGCCACTGTGTTTGGTCAAGGGCAACTCGGTGTCCCCCCACCCTACCTCGCGCGGGTCCATGATTTCGTAAGTCTCGCGCTTTTTCAAAATGCCGTCCTGATGAATGCCGGAGCTGTGGGCAAACGCGTTCTCGCCGACGATCGCCTTGGAGCGTTGCACCATCAGGCCGCTCATGCGGCTGATCAGGCGCGAGGACTTGACGATCTCCCGCGTGTTCACTCCGGTCTCGATGCCGCCGTAGTAATCGCCACGGGTCTTGATCGCCATGACGACTTCCTCCAACGCCGCGTTGCCGGCGCGTTCGCCGATGCCGTTGATGGTCCCTTCCACCTGCCGCGCGCCGGCTTTGATGGCCGCCAGGGAGTTGGCCACGGCCAACCCCAAATCGTTGTGGCAATGGACGCTGATGATCGCGTCGTCGATGTTGCGCACGTTCGATTTCAAGTAGCTGATCAGGGCCGCGTATTGCTCGGGCACGGCATAGCCGACGGTGTCCGGAATGTTCACCGTGGTGGCGCCGGCCTCGATGGCCGCCTGCACGACCTGGGCCAGGAACTCGGGCTCGGTGCGCGAACCGTCCTCGGGCGAAAACTCGACGTCGCGGCACAAGCCCTTCGCCCGTTTCACGCCTTCAACAGCCAACCGAATGATCTCCTCGTTGGCTTTCTTGAGCTTGAATTCGCGGTGAATGGCCGAGGTGGCCAAAAAGACATGGATGCGCCCCCGCTCGCCCGCCGCTTTCACGGCGGCGCCGGCGGCATCGATATCCTTGGCGACGCACCGCGCCAGTCCGCAGATGATCGGGCCTTTGATTTCCCGGGCGATCTTGCTGACTGCTTCAAAATCGCCGTCGCTGATAATCGGGAAGCCGGCTTCGATGACATCGACGTTCAGCCGGGCCAATTGGCGGGCGACTTCCATTTTTTCCCGCAAATTCATCGATGCGCCCGGGCACTGTTCGCCGTCGCGCAAGGTGGTGTCGAAAACGATAACTTTGTCTGGCATAAAAATAATTCTCTCGATGGTGGATCGTGTAAAAGAAGGGCGGCGCAACCGCCTCCACCGGGAGCAGCCGCAGCCGAATTACGACAATGAGCTCCCCGAGGCATCCCGCTTTTAAAGCGAGAACTCGTGGAGCAACGTAAGTCGGCTGGTCAGCAAATAGCGCATTGGAACGTCACTTTATAATCGGTCTCGCGGAAGAATTCAAGTGTTCCGTTCAACTCTTCCGGGCAGGGGCAGGGCGTTTGGCTGGATAAAAATATTGATTTTCTCTGTCGCGCTCCGGAGTTGATGGAAAGAGCCTCCGATGGGAGATGCGCGTGACGGCCCGTATGGAGCCAAGTCATTCGTATTTTAACGATTTTACTTGGGCAAAGGCCATCCAGCCAAACGCCCTGCGGGCAGGGGGTGCAGGACCGGAACGTTACAGGTTGTGAAATTCCCTGATACACAGGCGGCGTACCGAGTGTTTATTGTGTATAGGATC
>JBAXSN010000252.1:0-2166 GCA_037130675.1 Verrucomicrobiota bacterium | reverse complement strand
TCAATCGGTTAGAGCGCCGCCCTGTCACGGCGGAGGTTGCGGGTTCGAGCCCCGTAGACTCCGCCACTTTGCAAATCTCCGCAAAGTGGCTTCACTAAATGATTCCAGCGCATTTCGCGCCTGAGACCACCGCTTAAATTTCCGAGAGGGTAACGCCTGGGTAACAATAGACAGATGGATGGACCCTAAGCCCGTTTTGCTCCACTGGGGGCGGAGCGAAGGTGAATAGTGTGTGTGCCCCCCGACGGCCCACAGAGTAGGCTGCTCGCCGTCCATACGTAACAGCAGGGAGTTTGGGCTATTCACATCCTTTTTGATAACTGGCACCCATTGATCAGAAAGGTAGCGAGTTGATTGATTTTTTATCGTATAGGGCTTGATTAGCCCGCCGCCGAAAACACGCTCTCTCCGTCGCCCTGATAGCTCTCATAGAGGTGCTCGAAGAGGGCTGAGCACTTCGCCTTGTAGGTTTCCGGAGTGTAGGCGCGGGGGAGTCCCTCGTCCAGGGCGTCCTCGATGGCAAGCTGGACCCGGGCGCGGGCATCGGCGCGTCGGCGCCAGTCGATCACCAGCAACGAATGCAGGCGTTCCAAGAGCTGCCGGGCCACCTTCTTGACCTCCTCGCGTTCCTCGGGATGCAAATCGGGGCCGGGCCGGGTGAGCAGGTCGAAAACGGTCAATTCTTCCTCGCTCATCCCCTCGCGCACATGGCGCACGTCTTCCTCGCTCAACGCCCGGCTCAGCTTCAGCAGCTCCTCAAATAGGTCGTCGATGTTCCGGCTGCCCACATTGTATTCCTCAATCAGCTCCTCGAACTTCGCCAGGTAATCCGTCCGGGTTTTGTTCAGCCGGATCACCTTGTCGAGATGCGCGCGGATGGCGGCCTTCAATTGCTCCACTTCCAGATTCTTCGTCTTGGATTGGCCAAACCGTTTGGCCAACGCCTCGAAGTCAATCTTGGTCAGGTCGATCACGGCCCGGCTTCCTTCCGCACCTTCCCGGATGCGGAACCCGTCGGCGGCGATGGATTCATCGAGCAGACGGTTCACATCGGCCAGCACAGTGGAAATGTCCGGCGGCTCGCCTTCCCCGGTCCGCAGCCGGATTTCATCGGCGATGGTGCCGATGCAGGAGATCACGGATACAAACTCCAGCACCGCCGGGTCGGGCTTCACCGCTTGGAAGAGCGTGCGCACGAGGCGGTCGTGACCCAGGAACTCCTTCCGCATCGGATCGGGCGAAATCAGCACCTCCACGGCCTCCGTGATGAGCTTCACCCGCTCAAAGCTCCCGGCGGAGACGGCCTCGATGGCTTCCACCTTCACGCCGCGGCGAGAGCAGTATTTCAGGACTCCCTCCACCGCTTTCCGCAGCTCCTCGACAAGCTGCGCCTTGTTACGAACCGGGGACGCGCCGCTTCTACCGTTGCCATAAATGGCCAGAGCCTTCTCCAGCGAGGCGAAAACGTTCGCGTAATCCACGATCAACCCGCTGTGCTTGCCCGGAAAAACCCGGTTCGCCCGCGCGATGGTCTGCATCAGCGTGTGATTTCGCATCGGCTTGTCCAAATAGATTGTGGAACAGCTTGGCGCGTCGAATCCCGTCAGCCACATGGCGCAGACGAACACTAGGCGCAGCGGGTCTTTCGGCTCTTTGAACTTCTCGTCCAGTTCCTCGTCGTTCATCCGCTTGCGATGTGGGGCAATGTCGAGCCCGAGCTTCTGCATCTGCTCGATCTCGTTCTGTCCCGGCGAAACGATGAGCGCCATGTCGGTGGTGGTGAGCGTGTCGAGCCGCGCTTGAAGTTCCCGCACCCGGTCGGGATTGGATTCGCCCTTGTAGCGGGTCAACTCCGCGAGTTCCGTCTCCACCCGCGCCTTCTCCGCCATCCAATGCGCGCGCACCTTGTCGTGCATCCTCAATGCCGTCGCTTTGTCGATGGATACGACAATCGCCTTGCCTTGGAATCCGCGCCCCAGGAAATGGCTGACCACGTCCTTTGCCACCGTTTCAAGGCGGTCGTCGCGGGTGATGAGATGGTATTGGCGGCCCAACTCCCGCTCCAAGCGCTTCTCCGCCTCTTCGCTCAGTTCGGCCTCCTCGATGAGCGCGTAGATGTCCTCGTTCAGGTTCGGGTTCTCCAAGCGCAACTCCGGCGTGCGGTTC
>JBAXSN010000251.1:0-2187 GCA_037130675.1 Verrucomicrobiota bacterium | reverse complement strand
CTTCCGATTGCATGGATATTGCTGATATCGTCCGTGGTTACTCCGGCCTTCATGATCTATCACTTTATGAAAAAGGGTTTCTCCCCGCCGAGTGATCCGGGCAATCCCAGCTGACCAACGCTCGAATCAGGACACCCCGCCATCCTTCGCGGGCGATCATCGCTGCGATCGTCCGATAGCCGGACCTCGGTCGAGCACGAGCCAGTTGAAGCATTCGCATCACGAGAGGTGCCTCGTCGCCCGCTGGGAAATGCCCAAGTTACAATTCAAATCCTGCGACGACGCGCTCGATGCACCGATCGATTCCAACCATCCTGATGCTTTTCGAGATCCGACGATGAGCGGCAGTGAGCCGGCCTGGCGGCTGAAGTGCTACGGCTGCGGCAAGGTCCTGTCGGTTCCGATCAGCCTCGCCGGCCGCCAAGTGAAATGCCCCAAATGCGCCTATCCGTTTCGCGTTCCCGATGTGAAACCGACGGCAACGCCGGCGGATCTCGATCCGCCCACGGCACCGATTCCCAACCGCAGCGCCGGCAGGGGCACGGCTTCGGATCCGGGCAATGTCAGCCTGTCGCGCGAGAAACTGGAGGTCTTGTATCCCAACTTCTTCACCCCCAGCGGGCTGCTGATGCGAGTGTGGAAGAGTCTCGCAGGCAGTGCGCCGTTCTCGCCCTCGGCCATCGACAAGCATCTGCAGTTCGGCGACAGCCGAGCGGCGGTTGTGGTTTCGGTGTCGCCGCTGCTGGTGGCCGCGTATTCGGATGAGCGCGATTGCGTCGTGATGCTCAAGTTGTCGGAGGAGCTCGTGGCGACCTATCGCCTGAAACCGGGCTCACGGTTGATCACCGTCAACACGTATATGCAGGGCCCCAAGCAACCCGTCGCCGACTTGATCGAAGGGCCGCTTTCGCGGGGCAATTGGCACAACGTGATTCCAATGATCGCCGATTTCCTATCGGACGACATGGGCACGATCGAGAGCCGAAAACAGGCGATCAAAGACGAGGAATGGCAGCGAACGGCCATGCTGGGCGCGGAGTATGTGCAAAAGAAGCCCGGCAAGGCCCGCGACGGCCGACCTCTCGACAGCTGGAAGCCGTGCGTCACCAGCTTGTTCTGAACCCTGGCCGACGCGCAAGCGCTCCTCCGGCAAGCCGACCCGCTCGCCCTCGCCGGCCAGCCGCTCCACCTGGTCGACTTCGACCAGATCGGCACCAACCGCGGCCAACGCGGGCTGCTCTTCGACGCCAACCAAAAAGGCCTTGGAGGCGAGGTAGGACGCCGCCCCGGGCTGTCTCCATGGCCCTCCGATCCTGCCTACGTCACCGATCTTCCTCCAGTCCGGGCCACACGCAGGCCGATTCCCACCACGGGACCGGCTGGATATAATCCGCGCTCCCGCAGGTTTTCCGGCCACTACGCGGCTGTTTCACGACCCGGGTTTGCTCTCTAACGGGAGCGGCCAAATCCGGTTTCGATGGAGACAGCAACGTAGACAGCCAGAAAAAAGCCTGTTTGGAGGGTAAGCGAATGGTTAGCGGCCACACTGGAAATCTCCGGTGATCTGCCCTCTCTCGAGACGTTTTCGCTCTTGAAAACAAGGCTTCCGAGCGTTTTCTGATACGCTTGTCCGCCCAGGGTGGACTGGTTCCAGCGAACCCCATTCTTTCCCGTGATTGATCACGGTTTCTCACGGTGTTGATCTCCCGCGGGGGGGACAGACCGGGGGGGCAGAAGGGAACGAAAACGATGGACGACCTCGCCGAAGTCCGGTCCTTTTCCTTCACCGAACTGCGTGTGGAGCAGTGCATCAGGCTGGTGGCTGCCGGCAAGGTGAAGACGAACTCCCACGGACGCCGCTACTCGCGCGACAGCTCTCACGTTGTCCACCTCCCCGCCAGTGCCAAGGGGGCCGCGATAGTGTTCCCCACGCTCGACGGGATGGCCAAGCACAACACCCAACCTGTTCTGCCGTATCACTTTCGCTAGCCGATCAGAGGGTCGGAGGGCCCAGCGGGCCATGCGCCGCCAGCCATAGACGTTCCCCCGCATCCGCCGCTTGACAACGGGCCGATGGTCGTGGTCTATTTTTTTGCTGTCTATTTCGTAAGGGGGAGGGGCGTGGGCAATTCGCAGGGCGATTGCGCCATAGTGGGTAATCTGGCATGATTAGGCAATCCCGTCCGT
>JBAXSN010000250.1:0-2251 GCA_037130675.1 Verrucomicrobiota bacterium | reverse complement strand
GGGTGCATGACGGCAGAATTATAAAGAACAGATACAAGGGAGATTTTTCTTGAAAATGTCTATGCGCGAGACATATTCGGCTTGTGCATGAAAAAATCGCGCAGCAACGCCGGGATCTCCTCCGGGAGATGTCACTCATCGAACGCATGGAATTTGGCTCTTTGGCCGAAGAATACCGCGAGGCGGCTGGAGGCGGCGGGGAGACCGCACGCAACGGTCCCTACTACAAGCACCAGAAGTGGGAGGATGGCCGCAATCGCAGCCGCAGAGTTCCTGCCGAAGAGGCCAAGCCGTTGAGGGAAGCCTTGGAGGGCCGCCAGCGTTTTGAATCTCTCAGCGCGGAGTTCGTCGAGTTGACCGTGGCCTCGACCCGCCGTGCCGGCCACAGTAAAAAAAACTCTGCGAAGTCCTCCAAGAAGCCCGGGGCAGCGAAACGGCAACCTTCCTGAGCGAGGTGCGTGCCCGTTTGGAAAGCGGGGAGAAACCGGCCATGGACTTCCTGGAGAGAGCCCTGCGCAGCGCCCTGCTCAAGGACGGTGCGCATCTGCTCGAAGATCTGCTCAACGACCCTCTCTACCAAGGGCAGGAGCCAGAAGTCCGCCCTGGAGAAAAGTGTTACTGCGGCCGGGCCAAGACCGTGGAAACCCTTTTCGGGGAGGTCCATCTTTTGCGTGATTACTACGTGGCGGAGGATGGAGGTAGCCGCGTTCCGCTGGACGAAAGCCTCGGCCTCATTGAAGGCTACTCCCCGGGGTTGGCTAAAATGATGGCGCGCATCGCCGCACAGGACAGCTTCGAGGAGGGCAGCAAGGATCTGCTCGCCTACGCTGGTGTGAAGGTCGGGCCAAAAGCCATTGCGCGCATGGCGGAGCTGGTTGCCCCGCAAATACGGGCAGCCCATGCGGCGGCCAAGCAGGAGCAAACATCGGCGGCGATCCCCATCATGTATATCGAAGCCGATGGCACCGGGGTTCCCGTGAGAAAAAGCGAAGCGCGGGGCCGCAAAGCCAAGAACGGGGAAGGCGAAGCCAAAACTCGCGAGGTCAAGCTGGGTTGCGTTTTTACCCAGACCTCGCCGGACTCGGAAGGCAAACCCCAACGGGACCACAACTCCACGACCTATTTGGGAACTCTTCAATGCAGCGAGGACTTCGGCATCCTGCTGCGCCGCGAGGCTTTTTCCAGGGGGTTTGCTTCAGCGCAAAAAATCGTCTATCTCGGCGACGGGGCCGCTTGGGTTTGGGAAGTCGGCCGCATCAACTTCCCCCAAGCCATATGCATCCTGGACTTCTACCATGCATGCGAACATCTCAGCATGCTTGCCGAGGCACTCTACTGCGCTGATGCGTCACGCGTTCAATCGCAAGCCAAAATCTGGAGGGCCATGCTCCTAGAGGATCGCCTTCAAGAAGTCCTCTCCCAGGCCCACAAGGATCTTCCCGACATTCCCGGACCGCGCGGAGCCGCTGAAAAACAGATCGCCTATTTTGAAACAAACAGCTCACGCATGACCTATGCAACATTCCGCTCACAAGGCCTCTTCATCGGCTCCGGCGTCGTCGAGGCGGGCTGCAAAACCGTCGTAGGAAAGCGACTCAAAAACTCCGGCATGTTCTGGTCTGTCAAGGGTGCTCAGAACATCCTCGACCTCCGAACCGCCCTGCTCAGTAACCGATTTGACGACCTCTGGCTCGCCAGAGGCCAGATAGCCGCATGACCCTTGGTAACTTTGGCGTCGTGCACCCTTCCCCAAGGATTGGACCGAGGGCGTATTGAGTTTTTGGGTCTATGACGATACCTTTGAAGAGGTCGTCGGGAGAAAACTGCACCAGATCGTGATGACGTTCGTCGGGGAAGTGGATGGCAAGAAGCAAAACTTCGGTCTGACCCATCTTCTACAGTTTGAAAAACGGAGGAGTTGACGGTCAACGGATTGCAAAAGCCCGTCAGGGCTGTGGCACTACATTTTTCGGCTGTAGCGAAGCCGCTTCCCGGATAGTAGGGGGAAGGCCCGCACCCGCAGCCCGGATGGCTGGGAGGGCGTCACCGCAGAGGGTGCTGCGGAAGATGAAGCTCTGGCCCTGAAGTTTGGCTTCGACCTCATGAAGGTTGTCGAGTCCGCGAAGGATTTCCTTCCATTCGGCCTTGAGCCCTTTGTCCTGCAGGCGGATTTCCAGTTCCCGCTTCAAGCAAAGGGCCAGGAACGAACAGAACACGTGTCCGCGGATCGTCTCATCGCATTTGTGGTAAA
>JBAXSN010000025.1:0-25457 GCA_037130675.1 Verrucomicrobiota bacterium | reverse complement strand
CGGCGTTCCCGCAAACCCACTTCGCCCGTCTGGGCCTCATCTCACTGCTTCAAACAATTCACGCCCGTGCGTGAGCACTTCTTCGTGAACCGCCGTGGTACGGAACCGTACGCCCGGTGGTGTGGGAGGACGGCGGGGGCAACCCCGCCTCCTACCCGATTTTATCCAGCCAGCCCCAGGGTGGACAAGGTGGACGGGGGTCCGATTTCAGGCACCCTCGATACCGCTCGCACTTTCGATTCCCACTCGGGGCGGTTGCCCTTGAGGCTCCACCCATAAGCACAATGAAAATGACACCTTGGGTTATCGCGCTCGCCATCCTGCTGGGCATTCAGGCCCAAGCGGCAGACAACGAACTACCGATCAAAATCGAAAAGGCCTGGGTGCGGGCAGTCCCCGCCGTGGCGGAAGACACCGCCGCTTATATGATCCTCACCAATACCGGAACCAATCCGCTCAAACTCACCGGCGGCAGCACTCCCATTGCCGCCATGGTTCACGCAATGGTGACCACCCGGAAACTGGAAAATGGGACGGAGTCTCTCGGGATGAAGATCGTCGATGGGATTGATATTCCAGCCGGCGGCCAGGCCGTGCTAACCCCACAGGGCGATCACCTCATGCTCATGGGCATGACCCAACACCCGAACGCGGGAGAAACCGTGCGTCTCACCTTGCGCTTCGATCCGGGAGCCCAGGAAATCACCCTGGACCTGCCGGTGTCGAAAACCGAGCCCCGATAGCGATGGAGGAAGACCCGAAGGAAAAGACGCGGAGACGCGGAGACGGGGAGACGCGGAGAGAGAGCGGGGCTCGTTTTGGTTGGGTTTGGGGAGTTCTCGTGGCGATGGCGGCCATCGTTCCCGCGCTTGTTTGGGGGCCGCTTCTGCGGCAGGGACCCAGCTTTTACGGCCAGCATCTTTCGCCGGGCAAAGCGGCCTATGACTTCGAACTGACCGATCACAACGGGAATCCGCTGCGGCTGAGCCAACTCCGGGGCAAGCTGGTGCTGCTGAGTTTTGGCTTCACCCATTGCCCGAACATCTGCCCCACAACGTTGACGAGCCTCAACAGGGCTTGGCAACTCTTGCCGCCAGAAGATCGGGCCCGGGTGCAAGTGGTTTTCATCAGCATCGATCCGAAGCGGGACACGCCGGAGCAATTGAAAAAGTATGTGCCGTTTTTCAATCCGACCTTTCTCGGCGCGACCAGTTCCGAAGCTGAACTCAAAAAGATCGCCCGCGAATACGGCGCATTTTTCGAATATGTCCCCGACGCGGCGAGCAGCGCCACAACGGCGTACAGTGTCACCCATTCAGCCTATGTCTATCTGATCGACCCGGAGGGAAAGCTCGCGGTGCTCTACCGCTTCGAGCAACTTGCCGATGCCAGCAAAATGGCCGGGGATATGGAGGAAATTCTGAAATCAAAACCTGAGCGGGCCTCAGCCGTCCATTTAGTCCATCTAGTCCATCTAGTTATGGGACTGCAATGGACGAGATGGACTTAATGGACGAGATGGACTGAGCAGCCTTTTTTCCAAAGAATCGCGCCTGGCATTTGCTTTTCTTTCCCGATTGGGAACCTTGTACAATCTATGGGAACACCGCTACGTGTTGGAGTCGTTGGCCTGAGCATGGGTCGTTATCACATTGAACGTTACCGCTTGCATCCCGACGCCATGGTCCAGGCCATCTGCGACACAGATTGCGCGCTGGCCCGACGAACGGCGGCGGACTTCGGAGTCCCCCAGGTGTTCTGCGACTTCGACGAGTTCCTCGCGAAAGCGGACATCCAGGCGGTATCGCTGGTGGTGCCGAACATTTTCCACAAGCCGATGACGCTGGCGGCGCTCGATCGCGGGCTGCATGTGCTCTGCGAAAAGCCGATGGCGCTCAACACGGCCGAGGCCTTGGAAATGCAGGCTCGCGTGAAATCGACCGGGCTGAAGTTCATGATTCATTTCAATCAGCGCTTCCGGCCCGAGCACTTGTATTTTCGCAAGGTCATCGAGGGCGGCGACTTGGGGAAAATCTATTACGCCTCCGCAGGCTGGCGGCGGATGCGCAACATTCCAGGACTTGGCGGCTGGTTTACGCAAAAGGCGATGAGCGGCGGCGGCCCGCTGATCGATCTTGGCGTTCACATGCTCGATCTCACCCGCTGGATTACCGGGAGGCCCCGCGCAATCACGGTTTCAGCCAGCACCTCCAGCTATCTTGGAACCAACATCGGACTCGACCTTGGAAAAAAATTCGATGTGGAAGACTTCGCCAACGCGTTGATCCGGTTCGACAATGGGATGACGCTGCATTTGGAAGTGAGCTGGGCGCTAAACTTTGAAGATCGCGAAAAGATTTTCCTGGAATTGAGCGGAACCGAAGGCGGGCTTTCGAGCCTGAACTACGACTACAAGGACAAGCACCTCTATGTCTTCCGCGACCACGGGGGAGTCGTCACGCGCACGGAGCCGCTCCTGTTCCCCACGAGTTTTGAGAACGGCCAACAGCACTTTGTGAATTGCATCCTGCACGACCGCGAGCCCGATGCCTCCGCCGAGGATGGCGTGGAAATCATGCGCATTCTGGATGCCATCTACGAGAGTGCGAAGCTCGGGCACGAGGTGATGGTGCCGCACTAGGGGCAGAAGAATGGGACGGATAGGACGGATGGGACCGATGGGACTGATGTATGTCCATGCAGTCCATCTCGTCCATCTCCTCCCTCAAAAAATCCTATCGGCAAAGGGGGGCAACTCAGCGTACCTTGGCGCAGTGAAACTGCTTCTTGTTGACGGCCACTATTATGTTTACCGCTCGTTCTTCGCCATTCGCGAGCTGTCGAATTCGCGGGGGGAGCCGACCAACGCCATTTACGGATTCGTAAAAGTGCTGCGCAAGATGCTGCGCGATCTGCAACCCACCCACGCGGCGGTGCTGTGGGATGAAGGGCTGCCGAAGAAGCGCACGCTGCTGCAACCGGAATACAAGCAACACCGCGAGGAGATGCCGGACCTCATGCGCCCGCAGCTAAATCATATCCGGAAATTGGTGCCGCTGCTCGGAGTCCAGAGCCTCGGACTTCCGAATACCGAAGCGGACGATCTGATCGCGGCGTACGCGTGCGAAGGAGTTCGCCGGGGCAGCGAGGTGGTGCTGGCGACAAACGACAAGGACCTCTTTCAACTCGTCGCCGACGGAGTGAAAATCTACACCACCAACAAAGCCGAATTGATTTCCCCGAAAGACGGGTTCGCCCTCCTCGGCGCCGTTCAGGTTTGGCAGAAATGGGGCGTCGAGCCGGAACAAATCGGCGATGTGCTCTGCCTGATCGGCGACAGCGCGGACAATATTCCCGGCGTGCCCGGCATGGGCCCGAAACGCGCCGTGGCGCTGATTAACGAATTCGGCAGCATCGATGTGCTGATGGAGAACATCGCGGCGATTAAGACCGAGAGCATCCGCGAGAAAATCGCCGGCGCGGTGGATCAAATCCGAAGCAACCAGCAGATGGTGAAGCTCGACACCAATCTTCCGCTTCCGGTGCCGCTGGACCAACTGACGATTCAGCCCCGGTACAACGAGTTGCTTGCGGAGCTTGAACAATGGGAGTTCAAATCCCTCAGCCAGGAGATTCGGGATGAAGCCGCGCGCGTGGCCATCCCAACCCAAGGCGAGCTGTTCTAACCCACAACGCTGTATGCTCTTCACCCTTGCGGCTCTCGGATTCGGCACCTGCGCCGGCGGTGGCATCGCCTGGGCGCTGATGCAGTCGCGCTCGGCCTTGCAACTCGCGCGGCTTGCCGCACAGAAAGAGGCGGAGCACGGAGCCGCGCTTCGCTCCCTGGAGCAGGAACTCGCCGGAGCCAGGGTTCACGCGGGGCGGATTCCCGAACTGCAAGCTGCGCTCGATGCGCGGGAGCGATTCGCCGCGGATCTCAATGTCCGACTCGCCGAAGCCCAAGCCTGTCTCGCAGCGCTCCGGGCCGAGTTGGAGGGCGAGCGCACCGCGACCAAAGAAAAGCTGGCGACGCTCGAAGACGCGAGGCGGCAGCTTGCGGAGACTTTCCAGGCGTTGTCGGCGGAAGCGCTCCACAAAAACAACGCTTCGTTTCTGGAACTGGCGAAGATCTCGCTGGAGCGTTTTCAGGAAGCCGCGAAAGGCGATTTGGAAAAGCGGCAGACGGCCATCGGCGAAATGGTGAAGCCCGTACGCGAGTCGTTGGAAAAGGTGGACGCGAAAATTCAGGAGATCGAAAAAGTGCGGGTGGGCGCGTACGAAGCGCTCAACCAACAGGTGCGGACGATGATGGAAGCGCAGGGCCAACTGCGCACCGAAACCACCAACCTCGCGCAAGCGCTCCGCTCGCCGGTTGTCCGCGGACGCTGGGGCGAAGTCCAACTTCGGCGCGTGGTCGAAATGGCCGGGATGCTGGAGCACTGCGATTTTCTCGAACAGCTCTCAGTGACCAGCGAAGAGGGGCGACTCCGGCCCGACTTGGTGGTCCGGCTGCCCGGCGGCAAACAAATCGTGGTCGATGCCAAAGCGCCGCTGGCCGCGTATTTGGAGGCGATGGAGGCGCGCGACGACGAATCGAGAATCGCAAAGCTTGTCGCGCATGCCGGAGCTATTCGCGCGCACATCGAGTCGTTGACGAAGAAGGCATACTGGGAGCAATTCAGTTCCGCGCCGGAGTTTGTGGTTTTGTTTTTGCCGGGCGAGAGCTTCTTTAGCGCCGCGCTGGAACGCGACCCCGCGCTCATTGAATATGGCACGGAACGAATGGTGATCCTCGCGACGCCAACCACGCTCATTTCACTACTGAAAGCGGTGTTCTACGGGTGGCGCCAGCATGACCTCAGCGAAAACGCCGAGGAAATTTCGCGCCTTGGTCGCGAACTTTACAAGCGTGTCGCCGATTTGGGTGGGCACTTGGAAAAACTGGGCCGCAGCCTCAACAACGCGGTCGAACAGTTCAATCGAGTGGTCGCCACCACCGAGACCCGCGTGCTCGTGACCGCGCGGAAATTCCGGGAGCTGGAGCCGGCGCAACCGGGCGGTGAGATTGAGCCGCTGGCCCCGGTGGAGACAATCGCGCGCCAGTTGCAGGACCACAAAAATTGAGGACATCGGCGCGCCACCCCAAAGCTGTGGAGGATCCTTTCCATTACCCACAATTCTGAACGCGTCAGCGCATCGTAGCGTTTTGTCTTTTGGACAGGATTAACAAGATTGACAGGATTTACAGGATTAAGATTCGCGGATACTAACCGACGTCGCAGGCTTCCGACGAAATCCTGAGAATCTTGGAAATCATGTTAATCCTGTCAAAAATACCAATACCTCCCGCTGCTTTGGGAGAAGACAGCGATGGGCCAATAATTCGTCCGATCCATGTGCGGGGATGGCACGGAGAAAGGTTGCCTATCAGGCCTGCCTCGCACTAGATTCAACGTCGCCATGCATTCGTTTCAGTACCGTGACGGGAATCTCTATTGTGAAGACGCAGACCTTGCACAGATCGCCGCCGAGGTGGGCACGCCGACGTACGTCTATTCGGCCAACACCATCCTGGACCACTACCGGCGCCTCGATCAGTCGCTCGCCGAGGTTCCGCACCTGATCTGTTACGCCGTCAAGGCGAACTCGAATCTCGGCGTCCTCAATCTGTTGGCGCGTGAACACTCCGGGTTCGACATCGTTTCGGCCGGGGAACTCTTCCGGGTCATCAAGGCCGGCGGTCGGGCCGATCGATGCACGTTCGCCGGAGTCGGCAAGACCGAGGCGGAAATCAAGTATGCGCTGGAGGAAGGCATTCTCGCGTTCAATATCGAGAGCGAGAGCGAACTGGCCTATATTAATCACGTCGCTGAATCCATCGGGGTGCGAGCGCCGGTTTCGTTCCGGGTGAATCCCAATGTGGATGCCGACACCCACAAATACATCTCTACCGGCAAGAGCGAGAACAAGTTTGGCATCGCCTTCGAGCGCGTGCTGGAGGTTTACGAGGCTGCCGCTGCGATGAGCCACATCGAAATCCGTGGCGTGCAGATGCACATCGGCTCGCAGATCACCAAGGTGAAGCCGTTTGCCGAGGCGGTGGAAAAAATGGCGCCGCTCGTGCGCGAACTCAAGGCCCGCCACGGCCTCGAATATTTCTCCATCGGCGGCGGCATCGGGATCGTCTATGATCCCTCGCTCGCGTCGGGTTCCAAGGAATGGTGGGAGGGCGAGCATTCCAACGGCAGGCTTACCATCGATTCCTACGCCGAAACGCTCTTGCCGACCCTGAAGGCGCTCGGACTCAAAATCCTGGTCGAGCCCGGCCGGTTCATGGTGGGCAATGCCGGCGTGCTGCTCACCCGCGTGCTTTATATTAAAAAGACCGCCAACAAAAAATTTGTGATCGTCGATGCCGGCATGAACGACCTGATCCGGCCCGCGCTCTACGAAAGCTTTCACGAGATCGTTCCCGTGACCCGGGCGGCTGCCGATACCACCGAAGCAGTCGATATCGTCGGACCGGTCTGCGAAAGCGGCGACTTCTTTGCCCAGGATCGCGAGTTGCCTCCGCTGGACGAGGGAGATCTTATCGCGCTCATGAGCGCCGGAGCGTATGGTTCCACCATGGCGAGCAACTACAATTCCCGTCCGCTTCCGGCCGAAATTCTGGTCAACGGAGCCGTGGCAAAGACCATCCGGCAACGCCAAACGCCTGACGATTTGATCCGGGGCGAGGTCATCCCTCAATGGAAAGCGGCAACCGCCGGCGCGTAATCATCCGATTTTCTCGCGAACTCTCCCGAGTATGAAAAATCCGATCCTCCGATTCGTCCTGCTGTTGTGCGCTGTTTTTTGCGGTGCCGGAAGCCATTCCGCCTTCGCATTTTGGGACGCCGCCCCGAAACCCGCCGCCATTGTGCCCAACACGGAATACATCATCCTGAGCGGCGGCCCGTCCATTTACCAGTGGGAGAAGTGGAAGGCTCAACCCCACGACATCTGGTGGATGAACTTCGTTCGCGCGGCTCGGATTCGGATTCAGGAGTTGCAGACAGCAGGAGTTCCCGCCGAACAAATCACCTGGCTAGTCTATTCGCCAAGTTACAAGTCGCGCGCGAAACAAGAGGGCCAGGATCTTCTCAGCAACATCGCTACCGTGCGCGAAGCCTCCGGGATCAAGCTGAAGTTCTTTGAGCGCACCCAGGAGATTTTCGATTACCTCAACTTCGGCAAGCCGCGCGACCAGATCAAGATCGCCGACTTCGAGTATTTCGGTCATTCCAACAAGGCGTGCTGGATGTTCGATTACTCGAACAACATCGACAGCGCGTCGAAGGTGTGGCTGCACGAGGACGACTTTAGCAAGATTCAGCCCGGCATTTTTGCCAAAGACGCCTTTGCAAAAAGCTGGGGCTGCCACACCGGCGAAAGCATGAGCCAAAAGTTTCGCCGTGCCACGGGGATCAAGATGTGGGGAGCCGTCGGGCGGAGCCAATATAACACCGACGAACTGCCGACGCTGGCGTCTCCGACGGGGAAGTGGAAGTACTGACCGTCGGGGGAAGGGAAATGGACTGACACGGACGAGCACGGGCTGACACGGACGGGAATCTCCGCGTCTCCGCGTCCTCTTCTTCCCGCCTTGCACGAATGCCTGGCACCCCTTAGGATTGCCGTTCCATGAAACTTGCCGAGCTTCAGCGCATCTACGACCAACCCCTTTTTGCCCTCATTCAACAGGCCCGCAACGTCTATCTTGAACACTGGAAAATCGACCAGGTTCAGCTCTGCACGCTGCTCTCCATCAAAACCGGCGGTTGCTCCGAGGATTGTGGCTATTGCAGCCAGAGCGCGCGTCACGGCAACAAGATCAAAGCCGAAGGGCTGATGGAAAAGGAAGCGATTCTGGCCAAGGCCACTGAAGCCGCCAGGATCGGCTCCACCCGCTTCTGCATGGGCGCGGCCTGGAAGGGCATCCGCGACGGCGACGCCAGGTTTGAACAGGTGCTGGACACGATCCGCGGCGTCAGCAAACTCGGGATGGAAGTCTGTGTCACCCTGGGCAATCTCACCGTGACCGAAGCCCGCAAGCTCAAGGACGCCGGCGTCACCGCCTACAATCACAACATCGACACCTCGCCGGAATTTTACCCGGAGATCGTCTCCACCCACACCTTCCAGGATCGGCTCAACACGATCGAGGCGGTGCAGCAGGCCGGGATGGCGGTGTGTTGCGGCGGGATTATCGGGCTGGGCGAAACCGAAACCGACCGGTTGAAGATGCTCGAAGTGCTGACGAATTTCAATCCGTCGCCTGAAAGCGTGCCGATCAACTGCCTCATGCCCCAAGCCGGTACTCCGCTTGAGGATCAGCCCCCCGTGGACATTTTCGAACTGCTGCGACTCATCGCCACGACCCGCATTGCACTGCCCAAAGCCAAGGTCCGCCTTTCCGCCGGGCGCAGCACGCTTTCCCGCGAGGGCCAGGCGTTCTGCTTCTACGCCGGAGCCAACTCGATTTTCTACGGCGACCGGCTGCTTACCTCGGAAAATCCGGGGGTCAATGAAGATCGCGATTTGCTTCGCGACTTGAACCTGACCGCTCAGGCCCCGCACACCAGCATGGCGGCGTCCCAAGTGTGAACCCCGCTTCCTCCAACTTCACAGACCTGACCGCCCGGCTGGAATCCGGCGTTTCGCTGACTCCGCCCGAGGTGGAATTGGCGGCCGACTATCTGCTTTCCGAAGAGGGCGACGCCGACTTAAAGGCCGACTTCCTGCGCTCATTGGCCAAAAAGGGGGAAACCGTTGAGGAGATCGCCGGATTCGTCCAAGCCTTCCTGCGACGCGCGGTCGATCCCGGCTTGGTTCCGGAAGCGATGCCCGGTCCGATGATCGACGTTTGCGGCACGGGCGGGGATCGGCTCGATCTATTTAACGTCTCGACCACCAGCATGTTTGTGCTGGCAGCGGGCGGCGCGCGTGTGGTCAAGCATGGCAACCGGAGTGTCACTTCCCAGTGCGGCGGGGCCGATGTTCTTGAAACCCTTGGCATCCGCATCGATCTCCCGCCGCCCGAACTCCGGCGCTGCGTGGAAACCCACGGTTGCGGGTTCCTGTTCGCGCCTCACTACCACCCGGCGTTCAGGGTCATTGCACCTGTGCGCAAGGCATTGGCGGGGGAGGGGATCGCGACCATCTTCAACCTGCTGGGCCCTCTGCTAAACCCCGCCCGCCCCGGACATCAACTCGTCGGGATCTTTTCCGAAGCGGCGCTTCCAAAATACGCCGGGGTTCTTCAGCGACTCGGGCGGCGCCATGCGTGGGCGGTGCATGGCTGTGCCAGCAACGGGGCCGGAATGGACGAGATTTCCACGATGGGCGCGACTCAGGTCCACGCCGTGCAACGCGGCGCATTTCAGTCCAGCGTGCTTGATTTAGAACTGTTAAAAGGACTCGGCCTTTCTCCCGCCACGCTTGCCGATCTGCGCGGGGGCACCCGCGAGGATAACGCCGCGATCCTGCTCGGAATTTTGGATGGCAGCATCCAAGGCCCAAAGCGCGAAAAGGTGGCGCTCAATGCAGCCGCCGGTTTCGTCGTGGCGGATTTGGCCGAGAGCCTCGAAGCGGGCTTGGCGCTTGCCCTGGAGCAACTCGACTCCGGTAAAGCTCTCGCCAAGCTGCGGGCTTTGCAGGGGTTCCGGTAGTCCCCGCCCGAACGATGGACGCCATGGACGAGATGGACGCCATGGACGAAGAGCAAAGTCCATCAAGTCCATAAGGTCCACTTTGTCCATTCATCCTCCCAGGAATGCAAAAGGGCCAGTCCCACCGAAGCAGGACTGGCCCGAAACCAACAACAATACCGGTTACAAAATATATCCTTCTTCGCCGTGTTCGGCCAAATCGAGGCCTGCGTCCTCGTCTTCAGCCGAGAGCCGGAGCGCCATCGCGGCCTGAACCGCGTAAGCAATGACTGCCGTGCCGACGACCGCCACCGTAAAGGTCACGCCGATCGCCTTGAGTTGCTCCAGCCACAAGCCGTGGCCAACCAGCTTGGCCAGGCCATTTGCCTGGGCGGCCATGCCGAGGAGATTCGGGTTCACCTCAGGGTCGGCGAGCAGGCCCGTGAGAAAGAGCCCCATCGTGCCGGCGACGCCGTGAACGCCAAAGACGTCGAGCGCGTCGTCATACTTAAGCCACGATTTGAGCTTCACCACCGCAAAGAACGGGATGATCCCGCCGAGGAGTCCGATGATGACGGCCCCGGTTGGATTCACGAAGCCGCACGCTGGGGTGATCGCCACCAAGCCGGCCACAACCCCCGAGCAGAATCCGAGCACACTGGCCTTGCCGCGCACAAAATATTCAATCAACGCCCAAGTGCCGGATGCCACCGCGCCGGCGAGCGTCGTGGTCACAAAGGCATTCGCCGCGATGCCGTCGGCTGCCACTGCGCTGCCTGCATTGAACCCGTACCAGCCCACCCAGAGCATTCCCGCGCCCACCATACAAAACACCATACTGTGCGGGGCGAAGTGCTCTTTGCCGAAGCCCATGCGCCGGCCCACGATAAGGCAGAGCGTCAACGCGCTCCAACCTGAAGCCATCTCCACCACAGTGCCGCCCGCGAAATCAATCGCCTTGATCTTGGCCAGCGGATTGAACACGCCGTTCATCAAGCCATCCACGCCCCAAGCCATGTGGGTGATCGGGAAGTAAACCGTGAACATCCAGAGCGTGACGAAACTCATGATCGCCATAAAGCGCATCCGCTCGGCAACCGCGCCAACGATAAGAGCCGGGGTGATGATCGCGAACATCATCTGGAACATCGAATAGACGTTCTGGGAAACCCAGCAGGAGTAATCCGGATTCGGCTTGGCATCGACGCCGCGCAAGAATGCGAAGTCCAGCCCGCCTAGGAACGGACTGCCATGGGCGAACGAGAGCGAATACCCCACCGCCCACCAGAGCACCGTTACCAGCGTGGTGACCCCAAAACATTGAGCGAGAATGGAAAGCACGTTTTTGCGGCGCACCAGCCCGCCGTAGAAAATCGCCAGGCCCGGCAGCGTCATGAAGAGCACCGCGCCGGCGGAAAGCATCATCCAGGCATTGTGTCCGGGGCCGGGCACCCCGATCGTCGCCGTCGTGAGCCCGGTTGGGATTTTTCCATCGGCGCCTTTTAGCGCTATGCTCGGATCGGAATTTGTGAAATAGGCCTCCATGGCATCGAGTCGTTGCTCGACCGTAGGCTTGGGTTTGCTTTCCACGGCGGACGCGGATGCGGACAAGCCGGCCGCAATGGCAAAAAAGGCGCCAGCACAGGCCAAGCGCGAAAAGAATTTTCTCATTCGCTGAATCGGAGGATGAATTTGGTGTTGGAAGCAGCCGCAAAAGCTGCGGGCCGAAGCCATCAGCAATGCCCGTGCCAACTTTAAGGCATTCCCCTAAGAACGCCGATCCACCCAAGCGGAAACTGCTTAGAAGTGATCAGCATGGATAACAAACGCCCAAATGGCTGGATAAAAACCTGCAAAACCCAACAAGCTGGCTAATATTAGCCAGACCGTTGGCCGGAAATGATCAAAAAGAAACAGATTGCCGGAAAGCTGAATCCATTCAGTCCATCCAGTCCCAACCCCCTCTACTGAATCCGGAATCCGGCCATCTTCTCGCCTTGCATCGCCAGTTTGGCCAGGAAATCGTCTCCTCCATCGTGGACGACGACTTTCCAGACATAAATTTTGCAGCCTTGCTGCTTGAGTTCCGTCAGGAAGGTGGCGTCATACCCCTTCTTTAGCCGCAAACCGATCTGATCGCCGACCCCCTCAAACATCTGCTTCGTTAAGGCCGCTTTTACCTGAGGGGTGCCATCGGCCACAAACGCGTCATAATCACGTTCCGCCAATGCCGTCATGAGCTTCTTGAACTCACCCGAGACGCTATCCTGAACCACCGGGGCTGAAACGGGCGTGGCCGGCTCACTTGAGCAACCGACCCGCGGAAGAGCGATCACCGCGGCAACGACCGCAAACAGAGAGAGGAATAGGCGCATGGACGACATTCTTGGCTTGGTTGGAATGTCGTGCAACGCAAAAAGCGCTCCGGGTTTCCCCGGAGCGCTTTTTAAAGCTGATGTTGAATCGGCGACTTATGCCGCGACGGCAGCGGCAATTGGTTCGACGTTCACGCGCCGACCTTCGCGATCAAACCGCACGGTGCCGTCGATGAGCGCGAAGATCGTGTAGTCGCGACCCAAACCGACATTGCGGCCTGGCAGGAACTTCGTGCCGCGCTGGCGGACGATGATGTTGCCGGCGACAACCACCTGGCTGCCAAATTTCTTGACCCCGAGGCGTTTGCTGACGCTATCGCGGCCGTTCTTAACACTGCCCTGACCTTTTTTATGAGCCATAAAAAGTTGCTGTTACTAAATTGATTAAGCGTTGATCGCCGTGATTTTGACTTTCGTCAGTTTTTGCCGGTGTCCCACCGTCCGGTGGTACCCCTTACGGCGGCGGTATTTGAAGGCGATCACCTTTTTGCCTTTGGTTTGAGCGACGACTTCGCCAACCACCGTGGCGCCCTTGAGCGCCGCGCTATCGGACTTGACCTCTTCGCCTTGAGCGAAGAAAAGAACGTCCGAAAAGCTGGTCTCGGTTCCCGGTTGGGCCTCAAGTTTGTCAACTTCGATCACATCGCCCGTGGCGACTCTGTACTGTTTGCCGCCGGTTTTTATAATTGCGTAAGCCATAAACGTCTCGAAAAGAAAGGCGTGAAACCTGCCACTGACCCCCACCCTTGGCAAGGGGTTTTTAAATAAATGTGCGGTTCGAGGGTGAAAATGGCTCGAAATACCCGGAAAACCGCCGGAATGGACATGGATAAAATGGACTATGGACTTTTTCTTCGTCCATCTAGTCCATGGCCGACCTGGCTACTCGATTCCCGGCGGGAGTTCCACGATTTCAAACCAGTATTTTTCCAGGGTCTGCAAAATATCGACCAGCGCCTCGAAGGTGACCGGTTTGACAATGTAGGAGTTGACGCCCAAATCGTACGATTTGAACACGTCCTCATCCGCTTTGGAGGTCGTCAGGACCACCACCGGGATTTGGCGCAGTTCCGGATCGCTCTTGATTTCCTTAAGAACGGTCCGCCCGTCTTTGCGTGGCATGTTCAAGTCGAGCAGGATCAACCCCGGCCGCGGCGCATCCGCCGTGGCGTATTCCCCTTGACGCCGCAGATATTCGAGAAGCTCTTCGCCATTCTCGACAAACCGCAACTCGTTGACGAGGCGCCCCTCCAGCAGCGCCTCCTTGGTCAGGCGACGATCGTCATCGTCGTCGTCGGCCATGAGAATTGTAATCGGCTTCCCGTGTTTGCTCATGATTTTTGACTCTGTTTAAGCGGTAACATCACAATGAAGGTTGCCCCTTCGCCTTTCGCGCTCTTCGCTACAATACTCCCTCCGTGGCGATTTGCAATTTTTCGGCACACGGCCAACCCGATGCCGGTGCCTTCATATTCGTTCCTGCTGTGCAGCCGTTGGAAAAGGGCGAAGATTTGTTCGACGTACTGCTCTTCGAATCCGATCCCGTTATCCTTGATCATGATCTGGCAAACTTCGTCCCCCGGCGCAGCGCCGGAGAGTTGATAGTCCTGAACGGCCAAGACCTTTGCCGAAATGATAATTTCCGGCGGCTGATCTGGTTTGTGGAACTTCAGGCCGTTGCTCAGCAAATTTTGAAATAATTGGCGCATCTGGACTGGATCCGCCTCGATTTTGGGGAGAAATCCAACCTCGATCTTCGCACCCGTCTGTTCGATTCGAAGCTCGAGGTCCGAAAGGACGCCTTGAACGATCCCGGCGAGGTCCACCTCCACAAACGGCTGCGCTTTGCTCGAAATCCGGGAGAGGATCAGCAGGTCCTGGATCAGCGTCTGCATCCGGCCCGCCGCCTTCTGCATGCGGTCGAGATAGTCGCGCCCCTGCTCCCCAAGCGCCGGGTAGCATTTGGCCCGAAGCCGGTCCGAAAACGCCTGGATTTTACGCAGCGGTTCCTGGAGATCGTGGGAAGCCACGCTGGCAAAGTCGCGCAGCTCATTGTTACTGCGCTCAAGCTGGGAGGAAAACATCCGCAGCTTCTCCTCGGCGGCCTTGCGTTCGCTGATGTCGCTGCTCACGCAGACCAGGCCGACCATGGCTCCATCCATGTCGCGCAACGGCACCTTGGTGGTCGAAAACCAAGTGAGCTTGCCTTCCGGGGTGACGGCGGGCTCTTCGCGATTGATGACCGGATTGCCCGTCCGGATGATGGTCTGGTCATCCGCATGGTAGAGCGCGGCAAGTTCCTGGGGAAAAAAGTAGAACACGCTTTTGCCGACCACTTCCGAAAGGTCGTGGGTTTTTAGGAACTTGCGATGGGCGATGTTGTCGAGGACAAAGCGCCCGCGCAGGTCCTTGATGAAGATGTGCTCAGGGATGGTGTCGATGAGGCTCCTCAGAAGATTGCGTTCCTGGGCAAGTAGATCTTCTGCCCGGCGCCGGGCGTCGATGTCGCGCAAGATCAGCCCAAGCGCGATGATCAGCAGAACCATCGTGATCCCGGAGCCGAGCGCCACCGCCACGATGGTCGTGTTGCCGATCGAACTCGCCAGCGCCGTCCGCTGCGCCAAGAGCCGTTGCTCCTCTCGCGCGAATCCCCCCATCAGTTCCCGAATGGCGTCCAGGGAGCGCTCGTCGCTTGCACTCGCGAATTCGCGCACCGCCGCCGGACCTCCTCTCTCGCGCCTCAGTTCGATGAGCTGCGACAATCTTTGGAATTCCGCAGGGATTGCTTCTCCGATCATGGAAAGCTTGGAACCTTGGCTGGAGCCCTCCCCAACCCTCAGTTTCTGAGTGGCGAAATCGCTGGCGAACTCCGCCTTGGCCTCCTGGAACCTTTTTGCAAAGCCGTTGTCCGCCGTGATGAGATACCCGCGGGCGGCGCTTTCCGCTTCCATCAAGTGCCGCAAGAGCAACTGGTGACTTTCGAGCACCAGCCGCGTGTGATCGGCCAGGTCGGCGGTCTTGAGAAATCCCCGGGTGCTGCGGCAGGCGATTACGGCGATCAACGCGACGGCAACCAAGGCGAGTCCGAAACCCAGGAGGAGTTCCTGGCGGATGGAAAGTCCCCGGCGTTCCGACGTTGAGTCAACGGGCGGCATGATAGCGGTCTCTCCCAGAACTTCGAGTGCGGATGGCGGAGGGGGTGGGATTCGAACCCACGATGCCTTGCGGCATGCCGGTTTTCAAGACCGGTGCAATAGACCACTCTACCACCCCTCCCCGGCGGAAATCTAGCGCCAGATACTTAGGCATGCAGATCGGGGATTTGGCAAGCGGATAACATTTGCTGCTTATTGAGATTGCTTTGCGTCATAAATTTGGCAGAAAATATTGACTCGCCACGCCACTGTGGATTTTTGCTCTCTAAATCCTGCCGATTCAAACATTCCATCTGCTCTTCTGATCAGCAATCGATTGGTTTAACATGATTTTCAAACCCAAGGGCAACCGGATTTCTCATCCACCGAACTCTGTGCCGGACGATTTTTTTCGGGCAGCTTTTGAGCAGGCGCCTACCGGTTTGGGAAAGATTTCTTCGGAATGCCGCTGGCTTTTTGTCAATCAGCGGTTGAGCCAGATCCTCGGCTATGGCAGCGAAGAGCTGGCAGGGAAACCGTGCTGCGAATTTATCCATCCCGATGACATCGCTACGGTTCATGAGCAATTTCGGCGGATTATTGCGGAGTCAGTTCCGCTCGCCTGTTTCGAGAGTCGTTTTGTGTGCAAAGACGGCTCGGAAACCACCGGACTGCTCAGGCTTACCCGGGTTCAGTCGCTCACCGGGGAAGCTCCGTTTGTGGTCATGGGTTTGGAGGATATTTCGGAAAAACGAGAAATAGCTCTTCAACTCCAGCATTCTCAGAAAATGGATGCGTTTGGGCGGCTGGCCGGCGGGATCGCCCATGACTTCAATAATTTGCTGACGATCTTCGCCGGATACACAGACATGCTCTTGGCCGACCTCGGGCCGGACGATCCCCAGCGCGAACCGCTCGAAGAGATGCAGCGGGCCGCCGAGCGCGCGACCGCCCTCACCTCGCAACTTTTGGCCTTTAGCCGACGCCAGCACTCTTCGCCGCGCATCATCAATCTCAGCAACGTCATTTTGGACCTCCGAAAAATGCTGCGGCGGCTGATCGGCGAGGATATCGAGATGGCCGTGAACATCGCCGATGGCCTGGGTTCGGTTCATGCCGACCCACGGCAGATCGAAACGGTACTCATCAACCTCGCGGTGAATGCGCGGGATGCCATGCCGCACGGAGGCCGGCTTTCGATCGAGGCCGGCAACGTGAATATCCGGCCCAGCGACCGTCGCGTCGCAGCGGGGGTTGCTCCGGGCGCTTATGTCCAGATCACCGTGAGCGATACCGGAACAGGAATGGATGAAAACGTCGTGACTCATCTCTTCGAGCCTTTCTTTACCACCAAAGCCGCCGGTCATGGCACCGGGCTTGGACTCTCGACCTGTTACGGGATCATCAAGCAATCCGGCGGCCATATCGCCGTTGAAAGCGTGCCCGGAAAGGGGAGCACCTTCCGGATTCTTCTGGAGCGCATCCCGAATTCCGCCGAAACCGGGATCGGAGCGGCTTCCCTGAAGGAGTTGCCTCGCGGAAAAGGGGAATTAATCCTGATCGTGGAAGACGACCCCGCCGTTCAAAAAACTTATTCCGCCATGCTGCGGCAGCTCGGCTATCAGGTAATTTGCGCGTCCAACGGCGATAAAGCTTTACGAATTGCCTCGCAACATCCTGAAATTCGGCTTGTTATCACTGACCTGGTCATGCCGCTAATGAGCGGCACCGATCTTGCGCAAGCACTCCGCCATTTATCCCCCGATGCCAAAGTCATCCTAACTTCAGGTTACGATTCGGAACCTCTGGAAAATTCCGGAACAATGGCGCATAATACTTTTCTTCCAAAGCCGCTATCCCGTGACATCCTTGCCCACAAACTCCGAGAACTCCTTGAAAAACTGTGAATTGAAGATTCTCCTGACCGAGGACGATGTGGACGTCGCGCGCTATTTGGCGGCCGTGCTTAAAACCCTGGGGCATCACGTGGCCGCCATCGCTGTGGATGGCGCGCAGGCGGTTAATATCGCCAAGGAGATTCGGCCTGACCTGGTCATCATGGATATCGACCTGCCCGAAATGGACGGGGTGACCGCAGCCCGAAAAATTCTCGAGCACTTGAGCGTGCCGGTGATCATCAGCACCGGGCGCACCGATGGCGAGGCGTTGGAAAGCGCCCGCGACCTGAACATCCAAGCCTATCTCATCAAACCGTTCAGTGCCATGCAGTTGAAGTCGGCGATCTCCATCGCCATGACCCAACATCAAATGCATGACCAGGCGCAGCGGAAAATTTCCGAATTGACCGATGCGCTGGACAACGTCCAGGGGCGCACCGATGCCGAAGTGCTTACCGCCGAACGGTTGAGCGCCATCGGCCTGACCCCCAGGGAAGCGGAAGTCATGCACTGGATCGCCCAGGGCAAATCCAACAGCGACATCGCCATTATCCTCAACAGTTCGCCTCGAACCGTTGCCAAGCACATCGAGCACATCTTTGTGAAGCTCAACGTCGAGAGCCGCACCGCTTCCGTCGCCGAAGCGCGCCGCCTGCTCCAGGACGTGGCAGTTTGACCCGCGCTCTACCCCTCCGAAAATAGGATCGAAGCGGCAGGGATGCCGCTTCTACAGTAGAAGCGGCTTCCAGCCGCTCTCCGTGGGAGTACGCCCAATTTTCATCCCGCGTGGTGGGCGAAGCCCATGGTGGCTCGTTCCTAAGTTTGACTTGGGAACGCACGTGCCCGCGAAGTTGCACTTCGCCCACCTCGACGGCTAACACGCTCTGTCTCCGGCGAACGCCTTGAGAGGTATCGCCTTTGGACACTCGTTCCCAAGCTCCAGCTTGGGAATGCCCGCTCTTTTCGAAGCTCCAGCTTCGAGGACCGCTAAATTGCGCTCCCTCCACGTAACTACAACCGACCGACCGTAACGGTCTAAACCCGAACTCCGAAGTTGCGGTTTGCTGTGGCTGCGGCGCTCGGTCATCGCCGGGGTGGCGCGTCGAGCGCAAACAAGAGGCAAGAGGATCAGGTCCACATCGCCGCCCCGGCTGAGCGGGGCGGCTACAAAAACGCCAGACCCTGCACCAAATTGTGTGTTGTTTTCAGAGTAGGCTTCGGAGTTCGGTTCAAACCGCGCTTGTGCTTTTTGTAGAGAAACCGTAACCTGCCCGACCTATGGGAAATCTCGTGTTCTTCGTCGTGGCGGTGGGCGCGGTGATCGCGCTGGTGTTGGCGATCATACTCTTCAACTTCATCGGGATCTGGATTCGAGCGCGGGTGGCCAATGCCCCCGTCGGCCTGTTCACGATGGTGGCCATGCGGCTTCGCGGGGTTCCCGTATCGCCCATTGTCGATTCCCGAATCACGGCTCTCAAGGCGGGCATCGAGATCGAAACCGACCCGCTCGAAGCGCACTACCTGGCCGGCGGCAACGTCCAGCAGGTGATTCTCGCCCTCATCGCGGCGGACAAGGCAGGCATCGTGCTCGACTTCAACCGCGCCTGCGCCATCGATCTGGCCACCAAAGGCACGGGCAAAACCGTGCTTGAAGCCGTGCGCACGAGCATCAATCCCAAGGTGATCGACTGTCCCAATGCCGCCATGGGCCGGGTCAGCATCGACGGCGTCGCCAAAGACGGCATCGGCGTGAAGGTCAGGGCGCGGGTCACCGTGCGCTCGCACCTCGACCGCTTTGTCGGCGGCGCGACCGAGGAGACCATCATCGCGCGGGTGGGCGAGGGGATTGTCAGCGCCATCGGCTCGGCTGATTCCTACAAGGAGGTGCTCGAGAACCCCGATCGCATCTCCAAAAACGTCCTTTCGAAGGGACTCGACAGCAACACCGCCTTTGAAATTCTTTCCATCGACATCGCCGACGTGGACGTGGGCGACAACATCGGCGCCAAACTCCAGGCGGAGCAGGCCGAGGCCGACAAACGCGTCGCCCAGGCCCGAGCGGAAGTTCGCCGTGCCGCCGCTGTCGCTTCCGAACAGGAAATGCGAGCCCGCACCCAGGAGATGCGCGCCAAAGTCGTCGAAGCCGAAGCGCAGGTGCCCCAGGCAATGGCCGAGGCATTCCGCTCCGGAAATCTCGGCATCATGGATTATATCCGGATGAAAAACATGGAGAGCGACACCAAGATGCGCTCTTCGATCGCCGGTTCCGGCTCGGGCGACACAGGCGGCGGACCTGCGCAATAACGAGCCGCGAACCGATCTTTGGCTATGGATCAGCTTATTCTCGCACTGGTGGTGGGGGTGTTCGCCTTTGCCAAGTGGCTGATCGAGCATCGCGGAAACGCGGAAGAGCAGCCCGGCGCCAATCCGGCGGGTCAGGGCGAGGGCCGTCAGCCGGCGCAACGCCGACCGGTGCCGCCCGCCGGGAACGAAAGCGAAGAAGAGCAGATGCGCCGTTTTTTGGAGGCGCTTGGACTGCCACAGGGAAGCGCCCCGGAACTGCCCAAGCCCCGTCCGGCGGCGGAAGCAAAGCCCGAGCCGCAGAATCAGTTTGAGCCAATTGCCCCCAAGCCGCCTCGCACCGGGCCGCCACCCGCCGCCCGGACCCCGGCTCGCCAATGGACCCAGCGCGCGCGCCCCATTCGCAAACAGATTGCTCCCCCTGCGGAGTCCGTTGCGCCAGTTCAACCGCTTCCGAAGACCGCCTCGACCGACACCGTGATGCCCGCCATGGAAGTCGCCTCCATTCCGGAGCTGACCTTCGCTTCCCCGGAATCCTACATTCATGAGCTGAAACCGGCGGCAAGCCAGCCCCCGGTTGGCGCGCCCGCTTTGCCCGAAACTTCCGAATATCGCACTGGGGAGGCCCAAACGCCGGGATTCTTCCATTTGCGGCTCCGTGATCCGGACGCCTTGCGGCAAGCCATCATCCTGCGCGAAATTTTAGGGCCACCTAAAGCCTTGCAATCTCTTCAAAGCCCCTCTATTTTCTCGCCTCTCTAAGGAAAAGCCGGCGTGGCGGAATTGGCAGACGCGGCGGACTCAAAATCCGTTGTCCTTTAAAGACGTGTAGGTTCGACCCCTATCGCCGGTACTTTTTCTCTCTGTAAAGTAAGCCTTTTTAAGGAAAACGCTGATGCTTCCCCGGTTCACCGTTTCACGTTTTGGCAAGGTAATCTCGTCAGGCCGCACACGGCCTTGCATCGTCTATTGTGAGAACGAGGAAGGCGAAGAAATGGAGTTCGTCATCAAGCTCACCGGTAGTGAAGGCGGTGTAAAGGGGCTAGTCTGTGAAATCATCGCCGCCCAATTTGCCAACGATCTTGACCTGCGTATTCCTGAGAGCAGTCTGCTCGAAATCGGCGCGGACTTCGCCGCCACCGTTCCCAACAAGGATATAGCGGAGATTATGAATCGGAGCATCGGGTGGAATTTCGCCACCAAAAAGCTTCCCGCTTCATATTATATCGTTCCGCCCGCTAAGCCGCTTTCGGTCGAATTGCGCAAGACCGCAGCAGAAATCTTCGCCTTCGACGCGATGATCCAAAACCCCGACCGCAGGATCATAAACCCGAATTGCCTCACCAATGGAAACGAGATCGTGATTCTCGACCATGAGCTTGCGTTTTCGTTTCTCGCCGGTGTGCTCTTTTGGAGCCCTCCCTGGGAAAACGGCGACTTAAATTTTCTCAAAGAGCATATTTTTCACGAACCGCTTCGCAAGACCCCAGTAAATTTCGACCGACTCGCTGGTGCAGTTGAAGCGATCACCGACGAACAAATCCAAACCTACGCCGCCGCCGTGCCACCAGAATGGGACGGCGGGAAGGATGCGGTAACGCAAATTTTGGAATATATTCTTTCCCTGAAACAGAATATCCTCCCGACCTTGGAAGCCATACGAAGCCTACTGCAATGAAAACCGCATACACTTACACGATTTTGCGCTACGTCCACGATACCGCCACCGGCGAATTCGTGAACGTCGGCGTGGTGCTCTATGCACCCGGTGCGAACTTCGTTGGCGCGCTTTGCCGCACTACCTACGGGCGGTTGACGAAGGTTTTCCCTGGCATGGATGGGGAAGTTTTTAAGTCGTTGATGCGCTACATCCAATCCAGTTTCGAGGCAATCGGGGATCGGACCGCAGCGGAATTGCCGCTGGGCGGCAAGGCGAAAAATGTCATGGAGATCGCCATCACCGTGCTGCCACGCGATGACAGTTCCCTGCAATGGTCGGAAATGGGGAGCGGATTGACTGAAAACCCGTCCGCGGCGTTAGAGAAAATTTACAACCGCGTGGTCCTATCTTACGAGCAGGCACCGAAAGCCAGCGGGCGTAGCGAGGACGACGTTTGGCGCAAGTATCGCAAGGACTTGGAAGAAAGACACGTTCTGTCGCGCCTCGGGCCGAAAACCATCATCTCGCAATCGAAAGATGACGAGATTGAATTCCTGCACGCTTGGAAGAACCAGCAATGGCACTGCATCGAACCGGTGTCTTTCGATTTACTGGAAGCCGACAGCATCAAAGACAAGGCCCACCGCTGGCTTGGACAGATTTCTAGCGTCTGCGATTCGACTGAGCCATTCAAGCTGCACATGCTGCTCGGTGAACCGCAGTTGGAGCGATTGAAACCCGCATTTGTGAAGGCGCAAAACATTCTGTTCAAAATGCCCGGCGAGAAGGAATTCATCCGTGAGGATGAATCATCCAAATTCGCGGACGAAGTAGCCCGACAAATGAGAATGCACGAAGCAGAGAACGCCGAATAAGGCCTGATTTGGTATAAAGTGCATACGGGCACAAAACATCGGAAAGGACAGCGGCAATTCATTACTACGGACTGACCCCATTCTCAATACCGGCGTCTGTGCGGGAGAGACTGCTCCAAAATTTCTGTCAGTAATTCGGGCGTCCTCGTCAGGCTCCTAGATGCCGGTGTAGGGCTGGAATGACTTCACGGCATCCGCATACGACCTTTCAGGCTGGATTAACGATGAAACTTAAATTCGGAATTTAAATTACATAGTTTGTGATGTCAATATAACGGTCTCCTACGCGCATGTTATACTTAGAATTTGACTGAATGATTACAACGTGACTATGGACTACGGCATCGGTGTTATCGCGAGTTGTTCCCAACTCGGGAATAAATAGTTTGAAGCGTTCAAACGGTATGAGAATAATTGCATTTTCACTTCCGCAGCCGAACGCTACATATGACGACTCGCTCGCGGATAGAAAATCGTTCTGATTCGGGCGAAACCCATACCAGAATGATTGTCCTCCTTGGTCTGTGTAGGTCTTGGAGTTCAACAAGACCACGTTTGAGGCTTTGTCCGAGCTAGTATATGTTACCCGTCCATTTTTAATAAACTGCTTCCCTAGCTTCTGATTAACACGAGCCATGCATTTCTCATAGAAATTCACAGGGCTCGCGTGAGTCCGGACATCGCTGGATAGTTCTTGCTCATCATGGGAGACACCCTCCAAAGCCGATGCCGCTGTTTGCGTTGCTTCATCCGGAACTTCGGGATTGTCAGGGGTAGAAAGATCGCATGAGGTATAAAAGACTACATCGATAAGCCGATCTACACGCGTGTATTCGATCGGTTTAAGTAATTCAGTAATTTGATTTATGCTTCTTGGGTCATTAAGGTTTTCTTTAATATCTAAAAGGCGGAATAGCGAATCAATGCCGATCATTCGAATATCCCACGCGTGTTTGGAACCCCGGATCTGTGCCTCCAGATCGCCTGTATCTTGTCGTCCAAGGACAATGAGGATGGAAGAGGTCTTCTCGGCTATTGATGAAGCTTCAATCAAACGGGTCCGATAGCCAGCAATGGTGTCTAACTTAATGGAGAGATCGGAAGTCTTGACTTCGAGAACAAAATCGAAATCCGCAGATCGCCACAATCCATCGTTTCCAATGCGGGTCGATGCACCTCTATAAAATCCATGTTCAACACTATACCCCAATCGATCTCCTACTTCATTAACGAGATCTTGGAGGATAAGACCGGTATTTTGGTTCCGGCCTATACTGCCATCCAAGCATTCTGCAGCGTATTTTTTTAGGAATTTTGAGTGAAGATTTTTTAGAAACTCGCGAAACGACATCGAGCAAATTGATGCGTCGGACAGTGTCCCGTTTCCACAGATGGCGACAATCTGCTCTACTCGTCGAGTTTCCAGGGTCTCTGGATTAGCGAGGAATGCTGTGAGTATTTGGTCCATTGTTCGGTAATCGTTAAATCTACAAATCCACTTACAAATGGCGACATATTTTCCGCACGAATTGGAATCTAACTATTCGACGGCTAAAGATCAAAGGGATCAGCCCTACGCATTGACACTGGTTCCTCGAAGCTAAAGAAAAGAGTTTTGGATAAACGATCTGCTTACTCCTGAGCGCGCAGAGTGTGCGTTTTCACCAGGCACGTAACTATTCCGAGGCGCTCCGAATCCGCTGGATCTGGATCTGGACGCTGACGGCGCCGCGCCATTCGTTGCGCTCGATGCGGAATGCGATGTCCCACGGCGGTCGAGGGAGCGCATCGGCGGCGGCATTGAAAAACATGGCTTCGTGTGTGGTTCCGTTCTGGCCGAGCACGAACTTCAGATGTTTCTCTTTCAAGACGCGCGGCTCGGCAACCGGACGGATTCCGCGGGCGAAAAATAGCGGCTGGGCATTCCCCATTCCAAATGGCTGCAATCGGTCGTGGAGCGCCAGGAAATCGAGGGTCAACTCGCTCAGGCGCACCTCGCAATCGAGTTGCACGCGCGGAAGCAGGTCCGTGTCGGAGAGCGCTTCGCGGGAGCTTTTGCAAAACTCGCGCCGGAACTCTTCAAACCGCTCCTGGCGCATGGTCAGGCCCGCCGCCATTTCGTGGCCGCCGAATTTCTCGAGCAGATGGCCGCACTGCGAAAGAGCTGCCACCAGCGAAAGCCCGTCGATGCTCCGCCCGCTTCCCTTGCCAATCCCGTTTTCGTCGAACCCGATCACGAACGTGGGGCGGTAATATTTTTTGGAAATCCGGGAAGCGACAATGCCGAGCACCCCGGGATGCCACCCCTGCGCGCCAAGGACCAGCGCGGCATCGCGGGCGGGATCGAACGCAACCTGCGCCTCGGCCTCTGCCGCCGTTTTCTTTTCCACCTGCTGGCGATCGCGGTTCTGGCCATCAAGGGCCAGGGCGAGGGTGCGCGCCTTTCCCGGATCGTCGGTCAGCAGCAGTTCCAAGGCGTCGCGAGCCGTTCCGAGCCGGCCGGCGGCATTTAGTCGCGGCCCGATCTGGAACCCGACATGACCGGCGGTGAGCGGCAGTTTGACTCCCGCCACGTCCATCAGCGCCCGCAAGCCCGGCCATCGCGTGTTGGCGATCTGTAAAAGCCCGCGCTGAACCAGCACCCGGTTTTCGCGAATTAATGGCACGATGTCGGCCACGGTTCCCAGTGCAACCAAGTCAAGATGTTCCCGAAGGTCGAAGTCCGGGAGCGCCCGCGTCTTGAGCAAGGCGTGGCACAGTTTGAAAATCAGCCCGGCGCTGCACAGATACCGGTAATCGTCACTCTCAGTCCCGGGCGCGGCGCTTCCATCCCTTGGCCGCTTGGGATTCACCACCGCTGTGCAACGCGGCAGGTCCTGTTTGCATTCGTGATGGTCGATCACGATCACGTCGATTCCCCGCGCGGTGAGGGTGGCGATTTCGTCCGCCGAAGATGTGCCGCAGTCCACCGCAATCAGCAGTTCGGGAATGTAATCGGCCACGCATCGGGCGACCCCGTCCGCGCTCAAGCCGTAGCCTTCCTCGATCCGATCCGGCAGGAAACACTCGGGCGCGGCGCCGTAGGCCCGCAGGATGCGGGTGAGCAGCGCGAGCGACGTCACGCCGTCCACGTCATAATCCCCGTAGGCAACGATCCGTTCCCGGCGATCCACCGCCGCGAGGATCCGCTCCACGGCGGGCCGCATGTCCGGGAGCAGAAACGGGTCGCTGAGCGACTTCAGTTTCGGGCTCAGGAATTCCAGCGCCTGCTCGGGAGCGGCAAGTCCGCGTTGGACGAGAAAAGCGGCCACCGTCGGGCCGCAACCAAGTTCGCGAGCCAGGCAGGCAACTTGCACGGCGCGTTCGGGCGAGGGCGGATCGGGGAGCATCCAGCGGGCATTCATGAGAGCCGGAGAGTCGCAGGTTTGCGGAAAACTCGAAAGCCCGCAGAATGGATTTTTTAGGGGAGGGGAATGGGACGGATGGGACGGATGGGACGGATGGGACGGATGGGACGGATGGGAC
>JBAXSN010000249.1:0-2325 GCA_037130675.1 Verrucomicrobiota bacterium | reverse complement strand
CCGTTGGCGCTTCGGAATGTTGTTCCGTATAGCAATTTTGAGGCGTTTGCCCTGATTACGGGAGCTTTATCGGTTGTGGTCTGACCGGGAATGTGCGGAAATAGTGGACTCATGCCTGATTCGCCCGCTTCGCCCTGCACCTACGATTGCGTGATCGACAACGCCAGCGGCCGGTGTCGCGGCTGCCATCGCTCTTTGCAGGAGATCACCGCTTGGTTCAGCCTCACGCCAGCCCAGAAATTAGCGATTCTGCGCCGGATCGAAGAATCCAAACGCGCCGCCACTTCAACCGGAGAGAATAAAAAGAACGAGCCCCTGCCGTAGCTTAGCGTAGCCATGAACCACGCCGACGCACCTCAAGAACTCAGCCGCTGCTGGGCTGAAATCGACACCCAGGCCTTGCATCACAACGTGGCGGCGATCCGCAAGCACGTTGGCGCGGACGTGGGAATCATGGCCGTGATCAAGGCGAACGCCTACGGCCACGGGGCGAAGGTGCTCGCCGGAGCGTTGCGCCAACAAGTCGATATGTTTGGGGTGGCCAGCGTGGCGGAAGGCCTCCGGGTGCAGCCGCTCGCGCCGGAGATTCCCATTATGGTCCTCAGCACCGCCCTTCCCGAAGAGCGGGAAACGATGGTCAGGAGCGGATTCATCCCGGTGATTTCCACGGTGGAAGAGGCCCGCGCCTATGCTGCGTATGTAGGAGCAGACGCTCCGCCATTGGCCGTGCATCTCGCGGTGGACACCGGCATGGGGCGCATTGGCGTCTGGCAGGACGAAGCGGTGACCGTGGGAATGGCCATCTCCCAGATTCCCGGAATACGGCTCTCCGGAGTCGCCACCCATCTCCCGGTGGCCGATGAAGACCTCGAGTGGACCCAGGGGCAGCTTCGCCAATGGGAATCCGTCGTGCGCGGCCTGCGCGAGCGCGGCCTCGACCTGCCAGTCGTCCACTCCCTTAACAGCGCCGGCATCATCCAGTTCGGCCCCGGCGCCGCAGCTTCCAAGGGCGACCTGGTCCGGGCGGGACTGATGCTCTACGGGAGTTCGCCCCTGCCCGAATTCCAAGCGAAACTTCGGCCCGTGCTCTCGTGGAAATCCAGGATCACCCTGCTGCGCGACGTCCCCGAGGGCCGAAGCGTCAGTTACGGACGCACCTATGTGACGCCGCGCCCGATGCGAATCGCCACGGTTGCGGTCGGTTACGGCGACGGCTACCCGCGCCATCTTTCCAACGCCGGGGCGGAAGTGCTCGTGGGCGGACAGCGTTGCGCCATTCTGGGCCGGGTCACCATGGATCAGATTCTCGTCGACGTCAGCGCAGTGACCGCGGTGGCGGAAGGGGCGGAGGTCGTGCTCTTGGGCATTCAGGGCTCCGAGGAGATCTCCGCCGCCGAGCTGGCCAACAAAGCCGGAACCATCCCCTGGGAAATTTTCACCGGGATCGGGACCCGGGTCGTCAGGCGGTATTAGCGAAAACCCTTTGTGTTTCACGGGCATTCCGCGTAGGTTTTTCGCAATAATTCTATGAAATCCCCCCGTTCTCCTCACTCAAAGGCGTTCACTCTCATCGAACTCTTGGTGGTGATCTCGATCATCGCCATTCTTGCGACGTTCTCCGTCGGAGCAGCCCGGGGAGTCATGATCCAAGCGAAAAAGACTTCAGCCAAAAACGACATGATGCAGCTCCTGACGGCTGTTAAGAGCTATTACACCGAATACGGCAAGTACCCCATTCCGACAGCTTTGGCTGCTACAGTAGGCGACCTCACATTTGGCATGGCCAATAGCAATGGCCCGCTCCTCAATATCCTGCGCGCCAAAGATATCGTGAACAATCCACGCGGCATCAAATTCATGGATCTCGCGCTTGCAAAAGACCAGTCCAACCCAAGATCCGGGATTGTGGACGCCACAGGAGAATTTGTTGATCCATGGGGGTACCAATACCTCGTTTTTATCGATGCTGATTACTCAGGCGACCTCTCCCTCGCTACGACCGTGGCCACTGCGTTTACCGGCGCGGTCGGCCAGGGATCAGGCACAACGATCCCGATCAGTTGCGGGACCGCTTCCGGTGGCTTATACTATTTCATCAATAACCAGATTTCAGGCACAGGTGTCCATACCATGCCGGGTGCCCGGGCCTACGACAAATCTTACGACTTGCTCTCCTGGCAATAACCTGAAATATTTGTTTCCTGCGCCACGCGGCAGGTCTTCCGGGACCGTTTCGTCGGCGCGCAGCACCCCCGTTCGGGTGCGACAATTGCGGGTGTAGTTCAATGGTAGAACGGCAGCTTCCCAAGCTGCATACGAGGGTTC
>JBAXSN010000248.1:0-2446 GCA_037130675.1 Verrucomicrobiota bacterium | reverse complement strand
AGGCGCTATCTGGAGATAACGACTTGGGCTGACAACACAGCCCTGGGCCAAAAAGACAAGCTGGATGCGTCATTTTACGTGTTACACGGGCACTAGGGGCCTCGGCAGGAGGCCCCCCTTTTTAAATGATGGTGCTCACGAGAGGAGTCGAACCTCCACGGGTTTCCCCATACGGTCCTGAGCCGTACGCGTCTGCCATTCCGCCACGTGAGCGTTATCACCAAATTCCCACCGGCGAGTGGGAGCGGGCGAATGTGCCCGCATTCGAAAAAAAATGCAAACGCCATTTTCGAACGATTTTGGGCCGGCCGGGACATCCGACCGCAAATCCTCAACAACAGCACTGGATTTCAAGGTCAGGCACGGTCATCATTTGGCGGAAATCCAACGACCTCTTCCCCTTGCTTTCCCCAATCATGCGTCGCGGCACTTCCATTCTCATTCTGTTCGGAGCGGTGCTGCTGGCCTATGCGCCGGCATTGTGGAACGGGTTCGTCTGGGATGATACCGCGCTGGTGCTGCGGGACCCGCTCATCCGCAGCCCACGGCTGATCGGAGAAGGCTTCCGGCATTTCCTTTTTCTCGACGCGACGGCATCGGATTTCTACCGGCCTTTGCAGCGCGTGGTTTATACGCTCGTCTATACGCTGGGCGGATTCACCCCATGGGCGTTTCACCTGGCGAGCCTCCTCGTCCATGGCGCGGCGGCGGTGGCGCTCTATGAGTTCGCGAGACGGTTCCTGCGGCAGGTCGGAGTTTCGCGTTCCGAGTTGCTCGCGTTTTCGGTCGCGCTCTTGTGGGCGGTGCATCCGGTATTCACCTCCGCCGTGACCTATGTCTCGGGATTGGCCGATCCGCTCGCCGCCTTTTTTGGGTTTGGCGGGCTAGCCCTGTTGATTGCTCGCCGCCACATCCCCGCCGGCGTGTGCCTCGGCGCGGCTCTGTTTTGCAAAGAAAGCGGCCTCTTTGCGCTGCTGATCGGACTCGGGTTCGCCTGGGATTTGGCCCGGAGCGAAAGCGGCCCAATGCGGCGGCATTTGGCCGTGGTTCTCAGGATGGCGGTTCCAATGCTTGTTTTGGCAGGGCTCTATTTGGGCCTGCGCACCACGGCGGAACGAACGCCCCCGCCGGCTTCGCGCCCCGTGCCCGCGATGGAGCGCCCGGTGCTGGCGTTGCGGGCGGTGGCGGAATATGCGGGTTTGCTGGCGGCCCCGGTGACGCTCCGGATGGAGCGCGACGTGCGCGTTCCAAATGGGAAGGGTGTTCTCCAGACCCTCGCGGGCGGCCTTGTGCTGCTGGCCTTGGGAATTTGGTTTCGGTATTCCAAAAAGCCAACTCGTCAATGCCTGCTCGCCGCGCTGATGGCCTATCTGCCCATCAGCAACCTCTTCGTGCTCAACGCCACGATTGCCGAACATTGGATTTACATTCCGAGCGCGTTCCTTTTCCTCGCGGCGGCTTCCTCGGCTGGCCCCTTTCTCGCGCAAAACGCAAGAGCTGCCCGAGTGGCGTTCGCGGTTTTTCTCGTCGGGGTATTGGCGCTCGGGTTCCGGACGGCGATACGCTGTGCCGACTGGCGCAACCAGCAGAGTTTCCTCCACGCCACGATCCGCGACGGAGGCGATAGCAGCCGTATGCTTTCCAACCTTGCCTCACTCAAATCGAGCCAGGGAGACCTGGCCGGCGCCATTCGCGATTACACGGCGGCGCTGGAGCGCAAGCCCGATCAGCCGTTTGCCATGCTGGGCCTTTCCGGGGCGCTGATCCGCCAACGCTCGTTCAACGAGGCACGCCACTGGCTAGAGCGGTGCGAGAAGATTCCGCTGATCCGGGCCGACGCGCTCTCCAACCAAGCTGTGCTCGAGTTCAAGGAATCCGGCAGGGATCGGCTCGATCTGCTGAAGGAGGCTGCCAGCATCGACCGCCGGTTCTGGCCGCTCCAAAAGCGCTACATCGGCCATCTCATCGAGCGAGGTCAACACGGGGAGGCCGTTCGGGAATTACGCACTGTGTTAGAGGACCAGCCCTTCCGCTCGGAAACTTGGGAACTGCTCGGTCGCGCCCTGGAGGCCGCCGGTTCTCGTGAACTCGCCGGACAGGCGCTTGAGGAAGCAGACCGGCTGGATTGGCACCGGGCGCGGAACTGACTTGAAACTTGGTTTGCGGCGCGGGTAGTAGAAGCGGCATCCCTGCCGCTTCGTTCCTAGGGAGAGCGGCTGGAAGCCGCTTCTACTACGGAGCCGGAAATTCGCGCGGTGCTCAGGTGTATAGTTTCCCCGGCGAATGATCCGGCAAAACACGCAGCCGGGGGCGGGACTAGCTTGAAACTTGGTTTGCGGCGAGAGTCTCGCCGGGTTAGTAGAAGCGGCATCCCTGCCGCTTCGTTCCAAGGGAAAGCGGCTGGAAGCCGCTTCTACTACGGAGCCGGAAATTCGCGCGGTGCTCA
>JBAXSN010000247.1:0-2447 GCA_037130675.1 Verrucomicrobiota bacterium | reverse complement strand
GGGGAAAGTGGGCCAAGCGAGGCCGCTTGGCCCTACCGGCCGCAGCATCCGCTCTTCTGAAACACCGCTCTTCCGAAACACCGAAGCACCGGTTTTCCGCCCGCATAGGCGGTGCCAAGGCGCTGTGAAGGACCAGGCATCTGCACCTCGCCCTCAGGGGAAAAAGTGGGCCAAGCGAGGCCGCTTGGCCCTACCAGCCGCTGCAACGGTCACAGACCGCCGCTACAACTCTGCAATCCAACATTAAAAATTCAAAATCTAAAATCATTCTCGCCTTGGTTTGCCAATTAGGGGCGCGCGAACACTACCTGGTCGCTCGTTGCTTTGCGAAATCCGGTTCACTCGCGGCACTGGTCACCGACTTTTGGAGCCCGCGTCGACCGATTCCAGGCTGGATCCGGCGCTGGCTGCCCAAGGTCGTGCTCAGCGCCTTGGCCCGCTACCACTCGGATCTGGCGGACGAGAGGGTAGAAAGCGCGCCGGTCCTGTCGTTGCTGCGCCATGGGCTCGGCATGCTCGACAAGTCGGGCCGCTGGGACGGGGTGATTTCATGGTGCTTTGCCAGACGCGTGCGGAATTTACGAATTCCGCACGACGTGTTTTTCGGCTACTCGTACGATTCGCTGGAGATCCTGCGCGATGAAAAAGGGCAGGGCGTGTTTTCGCTCGTTTGTCAGACCGATCCCGGGCCGGCCCACTACCGGATGGTCGGCGAAGAAGAAGACCGCTGGCCGGATTATGTGGAGGTAAAGAGCCTGCGCTGGACTCCGGCGCGGGCCGAGCGCCTGCGCGAGGAATGGGCGCTGGCGGATGTGATCGTGGTCAATTCCGAGTGGACGCGCGAGATGATTGTGGCGGAAGGGGCGGATCCCGCGAAGATTGAGCTGCTGCCGTTGGCGTACGTGGCGGAAGATGCTGTCGCTGAAGATGTTGTCAGTGATCCGTTGTCTGTTGTCCGTGGTGCTTGCGCGCCGCGCTTTAGCACCTCAGCGCAATTACTGACAACAGACAACGCGGCGGAAGATGTTGTCCGTGGTCCGTTGTCTGTTGTCCGTGGTGCTTGCGCGCCGAGCTTTAGCACCTCATTGCAATCACCGACAACCGACAACACGGCAGAAGAGGTTGTCGGTCGTCCGTTGTCTGTTGTCAGTGGTGCTTGCGCGCCGAGCTTTAGCACCTCATCGCAATCACAGACAACAGACAACCGACAACAGACAACTCTCCATCCCCATCCCCCTCTTCCACTCCGCGTCCTCTGGATCGGCAATGTCGCTCTTGGCAAGGGCATTCAGTACCTGGTCGAGGCGGCTCGCTTGCTGGCGGATGAGCCGGTCGAATTTCTGGTGGGCGGTAGCCATTACATTTCCGCGGCGGCAGTCAGCGCGGCACCCAAAAGCATCCGGTGGCTCGGACAGATTCCGCGCAGTCAAACCGCTGAATTGTATCGCAGTTGTGACGTCTTTGTTTTCCCGACCCTTTCCGACGGCTTCGGCATCACCCAGTTGGAGGCAATGGCTCGTGGATTGCCGGTCATCACAACGCCGAACTGTGGACGTGTGGTCGAAGAGGGCAAGACAGGCTTCATCGTTCCGGCGCGCGATCCACAGGCGCTGGCAGGGGCGATCCTGCGCTTCATCCGCGACCCGGAACTGGCCGCTCGCATGGCTCCCGACTGCCCCGAGACAGTTAGAGAGTTTTCTGTGGACGCGTACAGCCGTCGACTATTGGCCATCATTGATCGACACAAGTCGGCCGAGGGGGGAGAGTGATTTTGAATGTTGAATGTTGAATGTTGAATTTTGGATTTTGGATGGAAGAGCAGGGGACGGATCGACTCATCCGGGCGAAGCCCTATGTCATTCAAAATCCAAAATCTAAAATCCATCATTGCCATTGGCGGAGCGATTGCGCTGCCCATGACCCAGAAAAGCATCTCCCCGCCATGCGCTCGAAGAATTCGAACCGCGAATCACGCGAATCCACGCGAATAAGAAGAATACATGAGGGGCTCTTCAATCCATTCGTGCTTATTCGTGTAATTCGTGGCAAGAACCTTACAGGACGTGTTTTTTGAATGATTCGCGAAGATTCGCGCGATTCGCGGTTGAAAATACTCTGATGTCTGATGGAAGAGAAGAGGACTGAGCGGTTATTCCGAGCAGCGCCCTCTGCAATCCAAAATCCAACATTCAAAATCCAACATCGTCATTAGCGGAGCGATTACGCTGCCCATGATCCAGCAAATGCATCTCACCCTCAGGGGGAAAGTGGGCCAAGCGAGGCCGCTTTGCCCTACCGGTCGCAGCAGCCGCCGGTAGGGTCGGACGGCCTCGGCCGACCCACTTTTCCGCCCGGATGGGCGGGGCCAAGGCGCCGCACATGTCCAAGCAAAATGCATCTCGCCCTCAGGGGTATAAGTGGGCCAAGCGAGGCCGCTTGGCCCTACC
>JBAXSN010000246.1:0-2487 GCA_037130675.1 Verrucomicrobiota bacterium | reverse complement strand
GGGCGTTGCCCTGGGCTGGTATGGGCCGCGCCTTCAGCGCTTCGAAATGTGGGTGATGAAAAGGGGGGACCACAGCTTTGGGAGAAAATTATTATTTGCCCAATAGCCATTCAATTTACCGTTCCTTGAAGCCATTCAAGCAATCCCAAGATTGTATTTTCTGGCTGAAAGGATTGAGTCAAAGCAAAACGCCGGAAGCTTGGACAGGCAGCGCTTCACTTTCTGCCGCGTCAATTCAGCGATGGATCATCCGGGGCGGAGGCCAGCAGCCGGAACCACGGTCCGTAGTTCTGCATGATGCTGAACCAGAGTTGCTTGCACGACTCGGGGTCGAGCACGTCGCGGTCCGGCTTTTGCACGACCCACGCCTTCTGCTCCAGTTCGGCCTCCAGTTGGCCGCTGCTCCAGCCCGAATAGCCGATAAAGGCTCTCAGGACGATGTCCTCGTCGAGCGCGAGTTCCTTGGCGGCATCAAGGTCGAGGTTCATCTGGCACTCGACAAGCTGCGACTCCGTCCGCCAACGAAACGCCGCGAAATTCAGCCGATCTTTTCCAACCGGACCGCCAAAGAAAACGGGCACCCTTGCCAGCGGCCCCAAGCCCGGCTCGATCAACACCTCCCCGACCGTCTTGTCGGATTCGCGGTTCAGGACCAGTCCAAAAGAACCCTCCGAAGCGTCGTGCGCGGCGATGAACAATACTGTCCGGCGGAAATTTGGATCCAACAGGTTCGGATGCGCGATCAAGAGCGATCCCGCAAGCCCGAGCGATGATTGTTGAAACTCTCGCACTGCTTGAAGTTACGAAGCCGCTGGCTTCGTGCAAGACCTATCGGCAAAAAATAGCAAGAGATTTTCTTCGGCGGACAAATCGATCGCCTAGCAAGCGACGATCATTCCATGCGCGCTGGCAATCGCGGGATGCAACACCTGTCCATCGCTGAGGTTGATGCCCGATCGAAGCGCGGGCTCCCGGCTACACGCCTGCTCGAGGCCGAGATCGGCGATCAGTTCCACATATCGAAACGTCACGTTGGTGAGGGCCTGGGTGGCCGTCCGTGCGTAAGCTCCCGGCATATTGGCAACGCAGTAATGGGTGACGCCCTCCTCGACATAAATCGGATCACGATGTGTGGTGGGGCGCGAAGTGTCCGCACAGCCTCCCTGGTCGATTGCGATATCGACCAGCACGCTCCCCGGCCGCATCATCCGGAGCATGTCGCGGTGAATGAGTTTGGGCGCTTTGGCCCCCGGAACCAGAACCGCGCCGATGAGAAGATCGGCTGTGGAAAGCAAACCGACCAAGTGCGTTTCGTTGGAATAGAGCGTGTGGGCATGCATCGTGATATCGAGAAACCGCATTCGCTCCACATCGACCTCCAGAATGGTGACATCAGCCCCGATCCCGGTCGCCATCCGCGCGGCATTGACTCCACTGGTTCCGCCGCCCAGGACGACGACTCTCCCGGGAAGCACCCCCGGCACGCCGCCCAGCAGCACGCCGCTGCCGCCCGCGTGTTTGGCCAGGAAATAGGCTCCAACCACCACCGACATCCGTCCTGCGATTTCGCTCATCGGCTCCAGAAGCGGAAGCCGCCGATTGACTTCGACCGTCTCATACGCCACCGCCGTAACACCGGAGGCCAGCAACGACTCGGTGAGCGTGCGGCTGGCGGCGAGGTGCAGATAGGTAAAGAGGATCTGGTTCCGGCGCAGCAAACGCACTTCCTCCGGAAGCGGTTCTTTGACCTTCACGATCATCTCCGCGCGCTCGAAAACCTCCGTATGACTGCCCACCAACTGAGCGCCGGCCTGCATGTAATCGGAATCCGGATAACCCGCGCCGAGACCGGCATCCTGCTCAACAATCACCGTGTGTCCCCGCCGGCATAGTTGAAACGCCCCGGCCGGGAGCAATCCAACGCGATACTCCTGTTCTTTGATTTCCCTGGGAATACCGATGATCATGGAATGCCTCCTCCTTCCAAGTTCCGCGATCCTCGGGAAAGCGCAAGGGGTGGGTTTTAAGGGCTTGCGGCAGGTCCTGGAGAGATACAGGCGAGGGCACTAACTCGCCTCCCTGACCGCCTGTGTCGCTCTCCGCGCCGGGGGAGTGCGTCAGCAGTCAGGGAATTATGGAACGGCTCCCATTGTTCCCATTCTTCCCATAACTCCCATGCTCGTCAGTTAACATCGCCGCCCCGGCTGAGCGGGGCGGCTACAGCGGGTCAGCAATGCCGCGCGAATGGCGTCAAGCGGTCGGCAATTCGGGACCATTGCAACCGCTTGCGCAAGCCGGCCCGGATACCACTCAAATGAATGCGAGCACGAGATGGCCAACGCCCCTGCGTCGCCGAATGATCTTGGGGAGTTTGGTCATCTCTTATCCTAAATCCGGCAGAAGAGCCTCGCGCCAAGGTCGCAAAGACCGCCGGGAGGAACTTATGGAAAAGGCAGAAATCACCGTGTAGGTGATCCCTTTAATGTT
>JBAXSN010000245.1:0-2495 GCA_037130675.1 Verrucomicrobiota bacterium | reverse complement strand
GGAGCGGTTTCCGATTTTGCTTCGGGCAGACAACGGAGCGCCGGCTTTTCTTCCGTAACCGTTCGGCGAACCCATCTTCCGCAGATATTATAAAAGTCGCATGATGGCCGCGTGATCAGCATTGGGCCAGCAACGCATATATATTTGGTGATCGGTGCGACCGACATGCGCAAGGGGTATGACGGGCTGCATGGATTGGTGGCTGGGGAACTGAACGAGAACCCCCTTTCGGGGCATCTCTTCGTGTTTACCAACAAAACCCGCACGCGCATCAAGGTGCTGTGTTGGGACGGAAGCGGAACATGGTAACCGTTCGGCCAACCCATCTACCGCAGATTTTGTAAAAATCGCATGATGGCCGCGTGATCAGCATTGGGCCAGCGACGCATATTTATTTGGTGATTGGGGCGACCGACATGCGCAAGGGGTATGACGGGCTGCATGGATTGGTGGCTGGGGAACTGAACGAGAACCCCCTTTCGGGGCATCTCTTCGTGTTTACCAACAAAACCCGCACGCGCATCAAGGTGCTGTGTTGGGACGGAAGCGGAACATGGGTCTGCGCGAAGCGGCTGGAAAAGGGGCGCTTCACATGGCCCGCCGGAGCGGAGGGCGAGATGAAGGTGGCGCTCACCAGCGCGGAATTTGCAATGCTGACGGGCGGGATCGATCTTGCGCAGGGACGGCGCAAGGCGTGGTGGCGGAAAAACGAGCGGGGAGCCTGAAAATTTTCTTCGTGCCCTAGTGTTTTTTCTTGCGCTTACGTAATAGGATTCAGTAGTTTCACCCTGCTTTGAACAACGACCTCCTCCAGCGCATCCCCGACGACCTCCGCGATGAGGTCGGTTCGGTGTTCGCCAAGGCCGAGAAGGCGGACCGCCTCGAGATAGAAGTCAGCCTGCTCAAGGAGCAGATCCGGCTCATGCGCCACCGCACGCATGGCGCGAGCGCGGACCGCGTCAACGACGCGCAGCTCGCCCTCCTGCAACTGGAGCCGAGCGTGAGCCCGGAGGAAATGGAGAAGGAAGCGGCGCTGTCCGAGGCGGAGAAAGCGGCCACGCCGAAACCCGAGCCCGAGCCACCCCGGCAGGCGCGGGTGCCCGTGCGCGCGGTGCTGCCCGCCAGTCTTCCCCGCCGCGAGCGCGTGATCGTCTGCCCGGAGGCCGACTGCCGCTGCGCCCAGTGCGGAGGCGAGACGAAGGTGATCGGCCACGACACGTCCGAGACGCTCGCCATGGAGCCTATTAAATATTACGTGGAAGTTACCAAGCGCGAAAAGCGAGCATGCCCGAAATGCGAGGAGGCGGGGGTGAAGACCGCGCCGCTTCCCGAGCGGATCGTGGACAAGGGGATTCTTTCGGACCGCGTCATCATCGACGTGACGATCAAGAAATATTGCGACCACCAGCCGCTCTTTCGGCAAATGGTGGCATTCAAGCGCGACGCGCAGATCGACATCAGCCGCACCACCCTTTGCGAGAGCGTTCTGCGCGTGGGCGAGCTTGCCCAGGCGCTCAGCCGCGCGATGCGCGCGGATCTGCTCGCGGGCGACTACATCCAGGCTGACGAAACGCCGGTGCCCGTGCAAAGCCCCAAAACCAAGGGGCGCAACCACCGGGCCTACCTCTGGCAATACAGCAGGCCGGGCGGCGCGGTCGTCTTCGACTTCCGCATGGGCCGGGAGCGGGAGGGGCCGGCGGAGTTTTTGAAAGAGTTTGGGGGCCGTTTGCAAACCGACGGCTACGCGGCTTATTTCAAAGTGGGCGCGCATACGCTGCTGCTCTACGCGTGCTGGGCGCACGCACGGCGCAAATTCATCGAAGCGCTCGAAGCCAATCCAAAAGAGGCGCGCGCGGCGGAGATCGTGCGCAGGATCGGCGAACTTTACGCCGTGGAGAAACAGGCGCGCGAAGCGGGCCTGGACGAAAAAGCGCGGGAGGCGCTGCGAATCGAAAAGAGCGTGCCCGTGCTGATCGGACTGCGCCCGGTCATCGAGCAAGCCAAAGCGGGAGCGCTGCCCAAGAGCGCGCTCGGTCGAGCCTGCCAGTATACCCTTGATCTTTGGGCGAGGCTGGAGCGCTACGCGCAGCCCGGCGCGGGAGCGGTGGAGATCGACAACAACTGGGCCGAAAACGCCATGCGCCCCGTGGTGCTGGGGCGGAAAAACTGGCTGCACATCGGCAGCGAGAAGGCCGGGCCGAAGATCGCGGCCATCCTGTCGGTCGTCGAAACGTGCAAGCGGCTCGGGATCGATGTGCGTGAATATTTGGAAGACGTGCTGCCCAAACTGGGCGGCTGGCCCGTCAACCGCGTGGCGGAACTCACGCCCATGGCCTGGAAAGCCGCCCGCGCCCGGCAAACGCCGTAGCGCAAGGCGCCGAAAGCGCCGCTCGCCGCGCGAGCGTCCGCTCGTTCCGAAGATTGATCGCGTTTGCACCTGAATAGAATGCACGGCGCAACCGCAACCCGCCAGATGGGGTTCCCCGAACGGTTAC
>JBAXSN010000244.1:0-2563 GCA_037130675.1 Verrucomicrobiota bacterium | reverse complement strand
AAATGGCGCATAGAGCGCAGGATTTTTGGTTCAGGGCAAGGCGGAAGCCCAAGGCACTATCTGCAGACAACGACTTGGGCTGACATCACGGCCCTGGGCCAAAAAGACACCGCGCCTTGGTCCAGCTTTTCAAGCCATAGCGGCTTGCTGGCAGGCGTGACGATCACATTGGTTGCGATAACGGTCATCGGACGACCAAGCGGATAATGGAATTCCAGCGGGACGGGTCGGAAAATACGGCGCTGAACCGCGGTAAAACTATAGCCGCCCTCCGCCTTTCGAACCTTGCCCTCGGCAATGAACTCCGCGATCCAGCGCCCCTCGAAATCCGACGAGACGACTTTGGAGTAAGTGGGAACTGGAGTGACGACTACCTCGCGAGGTGAATGAGCACAACCGGAGACCAAAGCCGTCGCCCCGAGTCCCGCGAGGAGAAGAAACGAAAAGGAAGGTTTCATCGAGGCCCACGATTTCAAGAGCGCGCCTGCTAAGCAATGCAAATCTTGCTTCAAAAACTCTCCCAATTTGCTTGCCGAGACGCCGCTCCGGGAGAGAATCCGCGCCATGCAAGCTCTGTTCATTTCCGTGCTCATCGGCTACCTCCTGGGCTCGATCCCCTTCGGATTCCTGGTCGGGAAAGCTCGCGGGATCGATATTCGCAAACACGGCAGCGGGAACATCGGGGCGACCAATGTCGTCCGCACCCTCGGCAAGAACTGGGGCGTGTTTGTTTTCATTCTCGATGTGCTGAAGGGCGCGGCTGCGGTTCAGTTAGCGCAGCGCCTGGATATCAATCTGGCGGCGCCGGGAGTTTTTCACCCTTCGGTGAATGTCATCGGGATCGTGGCCGGGCTGGCTTGCATTCTCGGGCACAATTACCCCGCCTGGCTCGGGTTCAAGGGCGGCAAGGGCGTGGCGACCTCGGCGGGCGTGCTGGTCGGGTTGATGCCGGCCGCAGCCGGGATCGGGTTGCTGGTCTGGGTCATTAGCTATTATAGTTCCCGGTACGTCTCGCTCGCCTCCATCATCGCCGCCGTATCGCTCCCGGTCATTGTCTGGGCCCTGGAACGAGAGGCGAACTCGCTTTTTTGGTTTTCGCTTGTGATTTCCACGCTGGCAATTTGGCGTCACCGCTCAAACATTCAGCGCCTGCTTGCGGGCACCGAACATCGATTCGAAAAGAAAAAATGAAGAACATCGGAGTCGTCGGAGCCGGAGGCTGGGGAACCGCCCTGGCCAATTTGATGGCGTCAAAAGGGCTGCCTATCACCCTCTGGGGCTACGAAGCCCCGCATGTGGAAGAACTGCGCGCCACCCGCGAAAACAAGCTGTTTCTGCCGGGAGTGCGCCTGCAGGATAGCGTTACGCCTGTGTCGGAGATGGAGGCGGTGGCGGATTGCGACCTGCTCCTGGTGGTGCCGCCCTCCAAAGGCATCAAGGGCGTGGCCGAACGGCTTGCCGAAGTGAATCCCCGGGGCGTGCTGGTTTCATGCACCAAGGGGATCGCCCAAGGGAGCGGCTTGCGGATGAGCGAAATCCTGAGCCAGGCGATGCCAAACAATCCGGTGGCCGTGCTTTCGGGTCCGAGCCATGCCGAGGAAGTCTCGATGGGAATGCCGGCGGCCGTGGTGCTCGGGTGCGAGGATGGCGCGCTTGCGACCAAACTCCAGCATGCGATTACCGGCAATACCTTCCGCATTTACACCAGCACCGATGTAGCCGGCATCGAACTCGGCGGCGCGTTGAAGAACATTTTTGCCATTGCCGCCGGCGTGGTCGATGGCCTCGGATTCGGGGATAACACCAAGGCGGCGCTGGTCACCCGCGCCCTTGCGGAGCTTACTCGGCTCGGCGTCGCCATGGGGGGCCGACGGGAAACTTTCCAGGGCCTCAGCGGAATCGGGGATTTGATGGTGACCTGTTTTTCACGGCACAGCCGCAATCGCGCCGTGGGCGAGCGACTGGGGCGGGGCGAGACTCTGGAACAGATTGCGGCCTCCATGCAGATGGTGGCCGAGGGGGTGCCCACTGCCCTGAGCGCGTATCAATGCGCCCGGAAATTCGGCATCGAGACGCCGATCACCGACGCCACGCACGCGTTGCTTTACGAAGGCAAATCGTCCCGCGAAGTACTGGTGGAGTTGCTTTCCCGCGATCCAAAGCCGGAAGCGGAATAAGCTCCTTTCAGAGTAGTCCCGCCCCGGCGGCGTGCCTTGCCGGATCATTCATCGAGGAAACGTGAAGGTGGCACTGGACCTCTGGCGTTTCCTGCGCGCCATCCAAGGCGGCAGAGGACTGCCGCACTCCCGAAACGAAGCGCCCCGATACAACCAAGTTTCAAGTCAGTCCCGCCCCCGGCGGCGTGCCTTGCCGGATCATTCGTCGGGGAAACTATACGCCTGAGCACCGCGCGAACTTCCGGCTCCGTAGTAGAAGCGGCTTCCAGCCGCTTTCCCTGGGAACGAAGCGGCAGGGATGCCGCTTCTACTACCCGGCGAGACTCTCGCCCCAAACCAAGTTTCAAGTCAGTCCCGCCCCCGGCGGCGTGCCTTGCCGGATCATT
>JBAXSN010000243.1:0-2611 GCA_037130675.1 Verrucomicrobiota bacterium | reverse complement strand
TTCTACTACCCGGCGAGACCCTCGCCGCAAACCAAGTTTCAAGTCAGGATTAACAAGATTGATAGGATTCACAGGATTACAATTCTCTGGTGCAACGGATTTTGCAGGTTCCATGCAAAATCCTAGTAATCTTGAAAATCATGTTAATCCTGTCGAAATAGTCAACGCCTTGACCGCTCGTTTAGACGGCCTTTGCTGCTACAGCTTCTGAAGCGCTGCAAGCAGCAGAATCCGGCTGGTGAAACTTTCGCCGCCATCCGATCGCACAGTGAAATGGTCGTCGTGGCGTTCCGCTGCGACGATCTCGGTGGGCAAGAATGTCACGTTTGGATAGCGGTGTAACTCCTCGCGACCGATCCGCAGGAACTCGTTCGGTTCGATGCCGTCCCGGGTCAGATAGCCGTGCAGTCCCTTCGATGCTGCATTTCGCGGCTCGCCCTTATCGCAGATCAGCACCGTCCGCCGGCACCGCCCCAGAGCTAAGGCAGCACTCAACCCGGAGGGGCCGCCACCGACAATGATCACATCGAACATAGCGCTTCAGCTCTCCATGGTAGAAGCGGCTTCCAGCCGCTTTCCTGTGACCAAACGCGCTGCTTGTCAACGTCTGCCCGCTCGCTCGAAATCACCGCGGCGACGGGTCCGCTCATCGGCTGGCACGGATTGATAGAAGCGGCGGTTTACCTTGGCTTGTGCGGACTCCGGGAGAACCCGGCGTGCAGCCACCAGCGCCTTGTTCATGGCGCCTGGAACCACGAATAGCTCCCCGTTCATGAGCCCTTCGTACCCGATTTTCGCAACCTCTTGCGGTGCCATAACGCTCGCCTTTTGGAACGCCCGCGTGTCCATCATTCCCGCTTTGGGAAAGAAGTCGGTGTCCGTCGGTCCGGGGCAGAGCGCGGTGACCCTGACCGGGGTTTCTTCAAGCTCAATGGCGAGCGCCTCGCTCCAGGAAAGCAGGAACGCTTTGGTGGCGTGGTAAACCGCCAGGAGCGGCCCCGGTTCAAAGCCGGCGACCGACGCAGTATTGAGAATCCGGCCATGTCCTCGCTGCAGCATCGGCTGAATAAACAGCTTTGTGAGCCGGAGCGGCGCTTCGATATTCAGCCGCACCACGGAGATGTCCTGGTCAATCGGAATCTCCCACGCTCTGCCGCGAAATCCGTGGCCCGCGTTGTTTACCAGGATGTCCACCGGGATGCTTGCGCCGACGAGATCGTCATAAATTTCTCGGGCCGATTCCGGTTCCTCCAAATTCTTTGCGATCACCCGCACGTTGATCGGATGAGCGGACATGAGTTCGGTTGCGATCGCCTCAAGTTCGGATTCCACGGGTGCGATCAGCACCAGGGAATGGCCGTGCGCGGCAAATTCACGAGCGAGGTGCAGCCCGATTCCGCTCGAGGCGCCTGTGATTAGAGCAGTATCTGAGTTCGACATAATCCATTGTTTCGGCTCTCAACGGGCGGAGCGGTTGTCTTGTGTACGCCCGGCGCTTGCTAGTTTCGACTCCCGATTTCATACTCCGGTCATGGAAAAGTCGTTTCGCTCGCTGGCTCTTGGCATCGCCGCCTTGGCTGTGCTGCTATGGTCTCCTCCGGCAGCGCTGGGCTGGGACGATGGCGGACACATGATCGTCAGTGAAATCGCAGCCCGCCGGCTCCATTCCGGGGTGGCCAGGAAAATCGAAGCGCTTCTCCCTCTGCTGGATGCCCGTTTTAATCGTGGCCAACTTTACAATCTGACCACGGCCGGAGCTTGGATGGACGATCTTCGCGCGCTGGGCTCTGAATATAACTGGGCCAAGTGGCACTACATTGACGTTCCATGCACGGGGACGCTGAAGTCTGTTGCTGATCTGAAAACCGGAGTTGCCATCGCAAATGCTCCGGAGTTTGTCGAACCCAGACCGCCGCACGCCCTTTGGGCGCTGGAGAAGATAGTGGCTTTGCTTCAGATCCATGATGCCTCGCCTGAGGCTCGCGCCGAAGCCGTCGCTCAAACCATGCACATTGTGGCCGACATCCACCAACCGATGCACGTCGCCACCCGCAATGACCGTGGCGGAAACGGATTTCGCGTCGTCCCGTTCACCAGTTCCGGCAAGCCGAAAAATCTGCATCAGTTCTGGGATGCCGCCTACCGGTACGGACTTTCCGAAAAGACCGTGGTTGAGCTTTGGAGTGTTCCGCCGAATAGGCCCGACGGCCCCAATGCGCAGGGAATCATCGCCGAAGAGGCCACGAGACTCCTGAGAGCGCATCCGCCCGAGTCCCTGCCTGAGTTGGCCCGGCCCGGTTGCAACACGCCGCACGCTTGGGTGAGGGCGACGCATGCGCTGGCCGAGTGTTACGGGTGGCCATGTGAGTCAGTTCAGGGCGTTGAGGTCGAGTTGAGTCCCGAGTTCGTGGAAAGAGCGCACGACATCGCCGAAATCCAACTCGTCCTCGCCGGGTGCCGCCTGGCGGAGTTATTGAACCGGTTGCTGGATGCGAAATAAACTCCGCTTTTAGCCGACCGCTCAGTTGGATGCGCGTAAACTTAAGGTGCTGATTCAACCCGAACTCCGAAGTTGCGGTTTGCTGTGGCTGCGGCGCTCTGTCGCCGCCGG
>JBAXSN010000242.1:0-2634 GCA_037130675.1 Verrucomicrobiota bacterium | reverse complement strand
CCACATCGCCGCCCCGACTGAGCGGGGCGGCTACAAAAACGCCAGACCCCGCACCAAATTGTGTGTTGTTTTCAGAGAAGGCTTCGGAGTTCGGGTTAATTGCACCCGCTGTAGTGGGCCTAAGGCACGCCCTCTTGCTCTCAACCTGTTTTGGGCGCACAATAGGATGACCTTATTCGGCCTCGCTATGAAACGTGTTCTCGGAATCGAAGGTGGGGGGACCAAGACCGAGTGGCTTTTTGTCGATGAATCCGGTGCCCCGTCCAAAAGCGGGAAACTCCCGGCCGCCAATCTTCGATTGGTGACGGATGAAGCGCTGGATCGGCTCTTTCGCGTGCTGCCGCCGGACCCGACTCATGTCGGCGTTTTCCTGGCCGGTTGCGTGACCGAAGCCGATCGGCAACGTCTCCGCGACTGTGCCGAACGCGTTTGGCCCAAAGCCAGGATCGAGGTCGGGAGCGACCGTCAATCGGGCTTCGCCGCGGTCTTTGGCGACCGAAACGGGGTGGCGGTGATTGCCGGGACCGGCTCAGCCATTACCGGACGCAACGGCGACCGGATGGAAAAAGCCAGCGGCTGGGGGCAGCTTCTGGGCGACAAGGGGAGCGGATACGATTTGGCCGTCCAAGCTCTCCGGCATGTGCTCTGGAATTACGATCTCACGCATCAAGTAACGCCTCCTGCGGAAAACATCCTCGCAGCCTTGTCGCTCAACCGCCTGGAGGACCTGGTGAACTGGGCGAAGGACGCCGACAAAATGTCCGTCGCCATGCTTGCCCCGGTCGTTTTCCAGGCTGCCGCTACGGGTGACGCCCATTTCTCAGCCATCCTCGATCAAGGGGCGCAGGCGCTTGCAGACGGCGCGTTTGCCGTCGCGCGGAGGCTGGGTCTGGAGGCGCCTGAGATCAAACTGCAAGGCGGACTCTTCGCGAACCGCCCGGAGTATGCCGAGCGGTTTCGTGCCTATTTTTGCAAGCAAATGCCAGGGGCGCGGGTCGAGGTCTGCGCGGAATCGGGGGCAGTCGGGGCCGTCTGGCTGGCCGCTCGCGAAACGGTAGTTTCCGCAAACCCCGAACCGGAAATCGACATCGAAGAGTTGGCCAATGCGATGACCGAGCAGATCAATCCGCGCTCCGAAGGCCTCGACGCAATGCCCGTTTCGGAAATTGTCGATCTCTTCATTAACGAAGAGGCCCGCGTGGGCGAAGCGCTTACCAACGCGAGAACGCAACTCATCGCCGCGATCGAACTGGTCAGCGACGTGCTTCGCCAGGGCGGGCGGCTCTTTTACGTCGGCGCAGGAACCAGTGGACGTTTGGGCGTGCTCGACGCCAGCGAAATCCCGCCCACATTCGGAGCCGATCCGCAAATGGTGCAAGGGATCATGGCGGGCGGCCTCACAGCCCTTTACCGCGCGGTGGAAGGAGCGGAGGATCAGCCCGAGGCCGGCGCGCTCGCAGTGCGGGAGCGCGGCGTGCGCGGGGCCGATGTGGTTTGCGGCATCACCGCCAGCGGTCGAACGCCGTTTGTGCTTGGCGCACTGCGGCAAGCCCGCGAACTCGGAGCCCGCACCCTCTTGCTGACGTGCAATCCATCCCGGCACCGCATCGGTTTTTCGTGGGATGTGGAGATCGATCTCGGGGCGGGGCCTGAACTGCTGGCCGGGTCCACGCGCCTCAAGGCCGGCACCGCCACCAAATGCGCACTCAACATCCTTTCCACCGGCACGATGGTCCGGTTGGGAAAGGTTCACGGCAACCTGATGGCCGGCGTGCTCGTCTCCAACGAAAAACTGCGCGACCGCGCCATTCGCCTCGTCAGCGCCGTTCGTGGCCTTGCCCGTCCGGAAGCCGAGGCCTTGCTGGAAGCGCACGGATGGGATATCCGAAGGTGCCTGCCGGCGTAACTGGGGCTTGATCTCCGCCAAAGGGGGGCTCTGGAAATATGGATCGAAGCGACAGGGATGCCGCTTTTACTGTAGAAGCGGGTCCAGCCGCTTCTTCGTTAAACGTAAATTAATCCCGAACTCCGAAGCCTTCTCTGAAAACAACACACAATTTGGTGCGGGGTCTGGCGTTTTCGTAGCCGCCCCGCTCAGTCGGGGCGGCGAAGCGTTGGCTTTTTCTGACAGGATCAACATGATTCTTAAGATTATCAGGATTTTGCCTGAAGCCTGCGAAGTCGGTCGGCGTCCGAAATTCTTAATCCTGTAAATCATGCCAATCTTGTTAATCCTGACTTGAAACTTGGTTTGCGGCGAGGGTAGTAGAAGCGGCATCCCTGCCGCTTCGTTCCAAAGGAAAGCGGCTGGAAGCCGCTTCTACTACGGAGCCGGAAATTCGTGCGGTGCTCAGGTGTATAGTTTCCCCGGCGAATGATCCGGCAAGGCACGCAGCCGGGGGCGGGACTAGCTTGAAACTTGGTTTGCGGCGAGAGTCTCGCCGGGTTAGTAGAAGCGGCATCCCTGCCGCTTCGTTCCTAGGGAGAGCGGCTGGAAGCCGCTTCTACTACGGAGCCGGAAGTTCGTGCGGTGCTCAGGCGTATAGTTTCCCCGACGAATGATCCGGCAAGGCACGCCGCCGGGGGCGGAACTAGCTTGAAACTTGGTTTGCGGCGAGAGTCTCGCCGGGTTAG
>JBAXSN010000241.1:0-2676 GCA_037130675.1 Verrucomicrobiota bacterium | reverse complement strand
GGCCGTTATCCGGGTCCGGCAGGGGTGAGGCAGGAGGCCCCCGCAAGTGGACTGCCTCCGCGGCGGGACGCCCCGTCCGCGGGCCGCGTCAACTTCAGTGCCAGTGGCCACCTTCGTTTGGCACCAGAGCCGTCATAGCCATGACAACCAGAGGCCGGAGGTTTCCGCTGACGCGCAGGGCTTCATGGGCGTTCTTTCCTTCTAAGGATGGTAATTAAACATTGATTATCGACGGCCGTTCGACTTTCGAGGTGCCGGCCGGTGCCGCCGCCTCACTCGGAATCGACGCCCGGTTGTCGAAATAGGCCAAGTCGGCCAACTGGGCTGGCGACAATCGCGACCGTCGCAGGGCCTTGATCTGCTCGTCGAAGGTGGGCTCTCCGGGGGGGCGGCGAGTTGCCAGTCCGATTGGCAAGACACGAGCCCTTCCGCAATCGCACCACCCCGAAGCGTCGTCTTGCCTGGTGCCAGTCGCGCCAAGGCGCTCCTTAACCCCAAAGCCACTTCCCCGACCAGCCCGGAATGAAGGCTTCATCCTCGCCGCTTGGCGACACACGACTGATATTCCAGGTCAATCGACTTCTGGCGCGCCTGCCGCTCGCCATCCGCCCATGTCTTATCCGAATACCACCCCCCCCAGGCAAGTGCCTCACACAAATCCATTCTGCGAATAACCCGATCATAGCAGTCCCACTTCTTATACTCGGCCACGAGGCGGGCGGTTTCGTAGTCCGCTATCGCCCCACTAACACACGATGGGTACTTCCAGAACTCCGGCGTCATGAGGCACTTGAAATACGCCGCTTCAACCTTTTTGTTCGCCTCAAACATTGCCACATCGTAGTCACGGCGACAGCTCACGTTATCATTGTCATAGATATTCTGACAGTTCTGTTGAGCTACCCCATACTTCGTGTTCGCGGCTTCCATCCTCGCAGCCCGCAAAGCATTCGCCTTCTCTTCCTGCTCCCACTTGATCGCTTCGCAATTGCTTCCGACACCAGATATTTGATTCCCTTGCACGCGGATCTGGGCCAGGCATACGAACGCGGCTAGACCCGCCCAAGCCAGACAATGAATCCCGCTCCGCCGCTTGTTTGACCACTTCATCATTGCCTCACTACTCATTATTGAGCCCAAAAAGGAACAGTTTGACGACCACCATGAATCAAGACCTCTGTCGACCCCACCGCCAATACAACAAGCCTGCCAGCAAGAACACGATGGCCATGTTCACGAGGAGAGCCCTGCTAAAGCGGCTCGGCTTGGGCGGCGCTTCCGGGGCCAAAGGAGCCGGAGAGGGGGACCGGGTCGGCGGTGTGACGCCCGCCTTCGTGGCTCGGGATGCGCCGAGGTCGAGAATCTTTTTGATCAAGGCGGGATCAACCGGGTCTTGATTCCCGGTCTGGAGTCGGTGCTCCATGACGATCCGGGTGACTTCCCGGTTGTACTCCTCCTCGTCGAATCCGGGAGGAGCACGCAACACCGCATGTCCGGTCTTCGGATCCCGGAGGATTTCCCCGGTCACCGGATCACGGCGAATCGGGTCGTCTTCGATGGCTCTTTGCATTTGTTCGTCGATCTCTTTCCGACGGGCTTCCCTTTCGGCTTTAGCCTTCGCGAAGAAGCGGCGTTCCGCCTCGTTCCCGGCTTCCGACAGCGAACCGGCCACCGTGAATTGATACCCGTCGGGGGGAAGAAAGAGCTCGTCGGGAAGATCGGCGTTGAGGCGCACGTCGGTCACCACGGACGGTTCCCCCGGCGTACCCGCGCTGTCGACGAGAGGAATCTTTTCGATCGTCAGGAAGGATTCGGCATCCACGACCAATCGGGTTCCCCCGGGGATGCGCGCACCGGGGGGAGCGTCTTTCATCACTGCTTGGAGCCATTCTTCTGGTATCGACTCGTCGACCACGAGGCATCGCTTGCCGTCCCTTGTGACCGAGTCTCTGACGATGCTCCGGGTGGAGACGTCCGGCATCGACTCCCGCATGGCAGCGGAGAGCCGCATCGCCGTGGCTTGTGCCGCAGCCATCGCATCGGAGAGTTTGCTGCCCGTTTTCGATCCGGGATCCCATGTCCAGTAATCGCTCCCGACAGAGAGGGAACTCCGCTCGAACAAGGGGGTGACGGTGTCGACGCGAACCGCGAGTCCCAGATCGCCCATCTGCTTGATGCTGACGACGTTTTCCACGGGACCGGTCGTGATCCGGTATTGGATGGGCGGGGCCATCGCTTTCCGATTGCCTTCCAAAATCTCATCCGTTGTCAGATCTTTCCCGCTGACCGGCGTCGCCAAGGTACTGACCAGGCACAGCACCCCCAGCAGGAGACTTTGAACGAGGGACGTACATTTCATGGCTTTACACCTGCATGATTTGGAGATTCGCACGACGCCCGACCGGTGCTTTCGCCCTGCACGAGGATGTCGATCTGACTGACCCGGGAGTCGTCGAAGCGGAGGCTGAGATAATCGCTCACGAGCCCAGCCGGGGCTGCGGGCGACAGGCGCACCGAGAGCCGAAGGGATTCGATCGCCCCGTCGGCTCCGGGCACCTGCTCCACCCCCTCGACCTGCACATGCCCGCGGACCGTGCCGTGGTCGCGGTAGGTCTCCAGGGTGCCAGGAACGTCGGAGCGGATCATGAGCGAGGCAGACTCGCCGCGCGAAAGCCG
>JBAXSN010000240.1:0-2707 GCA_037130675.1 Verrucomicrobiota bacterium | reverse complement strand
GTGGCGTGAGTACGGATGGTCCGGCGCTGTCGTCGCAATACACCGGCGGATCGGGTGTTGGTGGACAGGGCAATGGCGCCGCTGGCACCCTGTCGAACGCCGATCTGTGGGGAATGTACTGGTCAGGTGCTGGGGCCGGTTCCTCGTCGTCCGGCTCTGATAATGGCTCTCTCGCCGACGATCCGACTATTTCGTCTCAATACACCGGCGGTTCGGGTATCGGCGGCATCACACCATTGGTCTACACCCCCGAGAGCGACGGCCCGCCCGTCTTCCACTCGCGCGTGTTTACGGGCGATCACGGGAGCGTGCAGTTCGTCCAGACGGCAGATTCCGGGAGCCAAAATGCAGGCACCGATCCGCCAAACAGACCAACCTGGGACGACGTCAAGGACTGGTATTCGGGCCCTCAATGGCAGTTCGAATTCGAAGCGGGATTGGGACTGTACGATTCGGCGGGCGAGGAATCGAAGCCGAAGGATCAGGGAACGGGCGAGGGGGATGCGAGCGAGAGCGACGACAAATCGCGGGCAAGATCTTGGTGGGGAATTCGGGGGTGGTTCCTCGGCGACGGGCCCATTGATGACGGGGGGTCGCAGGTTATCCAGACGGCGGACACAGGTACTGACGGCAAAACAACTTCGAAGAGTGGCGGTAGTTTAATCGCCACCATGGGCGACTTAGCGGACGATGCCGGAAGCTATGTCGGCCGATCGTCGAAAAGCCTAATTCTCGGCGACTGGACCGATGAGAAGCCGACTGGGCTATCGATCGGCGCTGGCATCGGCCTGGGGGTTCTCGGTGTCGACTTGCCGATGGACGTGCGCGATCTTAGCCATACGCTCACGCATCGAGAGTGGTCCTATGAATGGGGCGAAACACTTGCCTACAACACCATTGGCTTGATCCCGCTCATCGGCGTGCTCAAGAACCTCAAGAGGCTCAAGTATCTTGACGATGCGGGTGAACTTGCCAAGCGAACCGACGATGCTGCTGAAGCCGCCGGCGACGCGGGGCGGAGAGCCCCTCCAGCGTCCGATCCACCCTCCGACCCGCCACCTAAGGGACCGTCTGGTCCGCCATCCGACCCACCGAAGGGACCATCCGACCCGTCGCCCGACACTCCTTCGCCGAGCCACAGCCATACCGGCTATAGCGGACGAGCCGGATTTGAGTTAAAGAATCACCCTTCTCAGCCCATTCGCAATGCACCTGCTACGATTTCTGACCGGCAGTTTTCGGGCCATGCGTTGGACCAGATGCAGAACCGGGGAATTCCTCCGTCAGTCGTTGACAACACAATCAAGCACGGCACGCCATTCAACGGAAATCGCCCCGGAACGCAAGGGTACTTCGACCCGATCAATCGCGTGACGGTGATTATCAATTCAAATACTGGAACTGTCATCACAGTCATTCGGGGAGTTCGCTGATGGATGCGGGCACGTCAACCTTTCTCAATCGCGTTCGCGTGGCACTGCTCACAGAATGGGATCCAATTGGGATCCAGGAAATCCCAGAAGCTCACGATGAGTATGATTCGTACGCTCCTGACATTTGCGAACTCTTAATGGGGAATCAAACGATTGATTCGGTTTTCGATTATCTATGGCAACTTGAAACTGACCATATGGGATTGACAGGAGATCAAATGCGAACGCGCGCGTTTGCAGAGCAACTCATTCGCATGAGAGCGGATTTCGTTTAACCTTCTCAGGTTGTTTCGGTCCTAACACACCCCTAGTCACAAGCTTAAGAAGATTAAGCAACGCCCTTGCTGTCAATCGCGTTTTTCAGAGGTGGGTCATCTGGCTTCCATGGTCAGGTAGGCACGTTTTTTCTCCCGGTCGTCGCTGGTCCCGATGGCCTGCACGCCTGCATCCATCTCGCTGCCACAATAATCCCTGAAGAACCACTCCGGTTCTCTTCTTTTCCTTCTTCTTGATGCCAGCGAAAGTCCTCTCCCGCAGGGGCGAAGACCTTCATACCGACTGGATCAGGATTTCCAAGGCAGGCCAATCCCGCGATCGGCCTTGAGCGTGAGGCATTCCCGAGTGAACTCGTCGATCACCGAGAGCCACTTGAGCTGGCTCCCGCTCGACGTGCGGTCGAAGATAAAGTCCCAGCACCAAACGTCGTTCGGCGACTCCGCCCGTCGCCGATGGCATCCATTGGCGCTGACGCCCAAACGACGCCTTTTCCGCTTCTTTTGTGGCACTTTCAGCCCCTCTCGCTGCCAGAGTCGAAACACACGCGACAGCCCGGCCCGCCATCCTTCGAGGGCGAGCAGCCCACCGATCGTCCGATAGCCGGACCTCGGTCGAGCACGAGCCAGTTGAAGCATCCGCTTCACAAGCGGTGCCTCGTCGGATCTCGGCTTTCCTTTGAATCGCTGACTGCTTCGCGGCTGGTCGATTGCTTTGCAGGCCCTTCGCTCGGAGATCCCGAACTTCGTTTGAAGCTCGGTCACCGCCGCTCGCTTCCGGGAAGGGCCTACCAGTTTCCCTCCGAGAGATGCTTCAGCATCTTGTTGTCGAGGGTGAGGTCGGCCACGATCTCTTTCAGCCGCCGGTTCTCGTCCTCGAGGGCCTTCAGCCGCTTCGCCTCCTCGGACTTCATCCCGCCGCGACCACCGCTGCGCGGCGGTGCCCCGCTCGCCAGCGGTGCAGCGTCGCCTCGCTGATCTCAAGGGCCTGCAGCACAGCCG
>JBAXSN010000024.1:0-25691 GCA_037130675.1 Verrucomicrobiota bacterium | reverse complement strand
GTGATCCAGGGGCCGCCGCTGCTCGACCAGCCGGCGCAATTGTGCATCCCGATTCCCAACCCCAGCCGACCGGCTTCCGCCACGGCGTGAGCGATCATTTCCCGCCATTTTTCACCCATGAAGGTCGCTGGTCCCGGAGGCGTGTGCCAACTGGTTTGCAAAAGCAAAAACCCGCCCAGGCCCACCCGTTTCATCGCCTCCAGATCAGCGGTGATCCCCTCCTTCGTGACGTTCCCGTTCATCCACCACGAGGACGTGTAGGGCTTGGCGCTGTCAGGAGGATTGCGAAAACCCCGCTCCAGTTCATCCGCCGCAAAGGCCGCCATCCCGCCCAGCATTACGGCAGCAACGGTTACTCCAATAAGTTTTCTGGTCATCATTAAGGCGGATATTATTTGTTTTGATAATCTGTTTGCGAACTCATGCCGGACCGACGTACTTGGTGGCCCGGTAAAGTCGCCACAGAGTGGGCGTTTCCTTATTGGGCGAGATGCCGGCGGTGTCCAGCGTGTTCGGCAGGCGCATCGTGCCGCTCGTTTCGGGCGTGTCGGCCTGAAGCTCCTTGGCAAACCAGTGCTCCTTTTCGCCGGCCTTCTGCACATCCAACCGGTGCCGCCATTCCCCCGCAACCGGTAACGATTCGGCCCGGACTCCACTCATTCCCAACCAGCAAAGGCCTAGAATCAGAGCTAAGCATTTCCCCTCGAGGTTTTTCATTCGAGGGCGGCCCAAATCACTGGCTACACACACTCACTCCCATCAAGCCGACGATGACTTCCTGCGAGAGGCTCTCCAAAGTCACCTGCTTGAGTGCCACTCCTTTTTTCAGCTTCCAGCCATAGACCATGGCGCGGCAGTTGGTGCCGAGTTGAACCATGGAGGGCTTTTCCTTCGGCAGGGAGAACCCTTCGCGGGCATACTCGTAATCCGACCAGAGGAACGGGCACAAGGACCAGAAATTGGTCGGGTTGACCAGGTCGAGTTGTTCCGTGGTGCCGTCGGCATACTCAAAGCGCAGAGCCGCGTTGGCAATGCGGACCTGCATGGGGTTGGTCGAACCCGCCACCAGCATCCAGACCGAATCGCCCGTTTGGTTGACCGGGACGGTCACCTTCCGCGGCCAGTTGTCCCAGAGCGAGGTGAAGGCGATATCCTTTTCCTTGATATCCCACTTGAACTGCGCCCCTTGCGGGACCTTCAGCATCCCGTTCACCACCGGCAATTCCGGGGACATGTCTTTGGAGCGGACGTAAGCCAGTTGCTGGTTTACCAGCGTGGGAGCTCCCGCAACGACCGAACTGACCTCGGGCGCCTCCGCTTCCGGAATCTGCCAATCGGCAATGGTGCCCGGCAAAGCTGCGGCATCCAAGCCACGGTGCTGGAGTTGTTCGGCTGTAGCAGCCGTGTTGGCGATCGCAACCCGACCGACCCGGCCCATAAACCGATTCTTCCCGCCTTGGACGGCTCCGATCCGGATGCTCTGAACCAACTCCTTACTCCAATCCACCGGAGCGGTTCCGACGAAGCATTTCTGGCCATCGAAATAAATCTGGCCTTCCTTGCCGGGCCGGAACACGAGGGCCATGTGGGTCATCCGCTCACCGCAGAACGGGGAAGTAAGATGCACAATGGGATCCTTGAGGTTCAGGCGAAGCAGACGACCGCACTGCGCCAGGATGTCGGCCGAGAAGTTGCCGATTTCAAGAAACCGAACGTAGCTCCAGCCGATTTGCTCGCCAATGTCGGCCGAGACCCAAGCTTCGATGGTCACTTCCGGACCGAACTTGAGATTTTGCCCGGACACTTCGTAAACCGGAGCGGGACGAGCCGGACGCGTAAGGCTCAAGTCAATGGCGGGCGCCTTTTTGCCAGCATAGAGCGCGTTCCAGATCAGGTAGCCATCCTTGGCCAGCCGCAGTGACATCGTGTCGGGACGCGGAGAGAGATAGTCCTGGTGGAAAATGTCCGTAATCCGGCAATTCTTCACGCTGGCAAGATCCATCCCGGTCCACTGGGCTCCTTCCGGGGCCTGGCGCAGGTTCTTCTCCGCGGCGAACTGCTCCGCTTTGGAGTCGCGAATATTGATGTCCACGACCTGGTATGAGGGATTTTTCCCTTGCGGATTGAGAAGGGCGAGCACCCGATGATTCCCGGGGTTGTTGGCTGCTTTGGCCACCAATTTCCCTTTCTCGACTTTCGGCGATTCCAAGGCCCCCTGGGCATCCAGAATCTTCGCGGCGCTTGCCGCCAATGCCACCTCCACCGGTTGGCCCACCTCGGCGGCGACCTCCACGGGTTTTTCCCACGCCCCGGCAACCGCGGGCTCCCCGGCAACATTCACGACCAAATCAGCCTTCTTGAGGACCGGCGTCCGCACGATACAAATTGACCGGCCAAATCCGGGGCGAATCTCGCATTTGGTTTTCTTTCCATTGAGGGTAACGCTCTTGAGGTTTCCCTGGAAAGGAACCTGGAGTTCCATCGCCGATTCACGTTCCAGTTGAACACTCAAGTGATGATTCCGGGCCTTTTCGCTGCTCGCGTCGCGTTTGAATGACAGGCTGAATTCCGGATGCTTGAAATCGGCGTGATCCCATGCCGCCGGGAATTGCGGGGCAATGGTGACCAGGCCGTTGGGACGGTCGGGACGATAACCAAATACGCCGGAAACCACCGTGCGAGTGAAAGCTGAGACGCAATCGCCAAAGTCCGTGCCGCAGCTTCCATAAGGCACGCCCAACTGGCCCGGCACGGCCGATTCAAAGGCCGACTCGCTGATGTTGCCATTGATGATTTCAAATGCCCCTTCCGGCATCCCCGCAAAGCAATAGCCCAATGCCATATGGTATTCGTCACCGGGCGATTTCTCGCGGTTGGACCAGATGGCCGGAACCCAGTTGGAGGGATAGAGGCGGACACCGCCCGAGGGCCGGGGTTCGCGTTGCAGACCGTATTCGGTGAAGTGGGCGATGGAGGCCATCTGCTCGTCACTGAGCAGGCCCGAGCAATCCATGGGCAGATAGAGGCCCGGGGTCCAGGGATCGGGGTGGAGCCGTTTGTGGCCGCCCTGCTCGCGATAAGCCCCGGGAATCCCGGCATTCTTGACCCAGAGCAGATCGAAGAATCCCTTGCGGATCAAAGCCAGTTTTGCCTCGTGTTTTTTGACCCCTTCCTTATCCCCGGCCCGCTTGGCCATGTCGCGTGCAGCCAGGTGACCGCGCCATGCGAACGCGGTCTCATCGGGAGTCCCGCCGCCATTGGTCCAGACGCTGTCGGTGAGGAAGGTGTTGGAGAAGCTCTCATAAATGCCCTGGTTTTGCGGATCGAACACGCGGTCGATGTAGTCGAGGTGCAACTCCAAGGCCGGTCGCAGCAGCTTCTCCATTTCCGGATCGGCCGTAAAGCGCCAGTCCTCCACCAGGCAATCAACAAACTGCGATTGCATGTCGTACATCGTGGAGTTCTGGTTGGGAATCAAACGCCCCTTGCTGTGGAACCGCGGATCCTTGCCGGGATGACAGTAGGTCCCCTCGTACCGGGCCAGTTCCTCGTTATCGACAATCTTGGCCAAGGCGGGTTCGCCCCGGTAATCCTCGGTCTTGACCTGCGAAGCCAGGAAAGTCTGTCCGGCTTTGTAAACCCGGTCATGCCAGCTATAGGCCACGCCGGCCAAAGTCGAACGCCAACCCAGGAGAGGATCGGTGAACTGCGAGAGACAGCCATGACCAAAGGCCTGTTTGCGCCAGAGGCAATCCGCGGGAAACACCGAGGCGCTCACAATGAAATCAAACCGGGGATCGGGCGTGTTGGATATGATTCGGTTAGCAAGGCGATCCTTGCGAGCCAAGGCGGCCTGGTATTCGGCCCTGACATCCATCGCAGCCACCGGCTGGTTTTCGAGCGACATCTTGGCAATCCAGGTAATCGGTTCCTCCCCCTTGATTTCTGTGACCCCACAGGCAATCGGCCGGTTTGCTCCGGTGCTTGCGGCCAGCGAGGCCGGCGAAGTCCATTGGTCGGCATCCGCACTCCGGATCTCCGAGGCGCTGCTGCAAGCCAAGAGGCTATTCCGGCCCTTTTGATTGCGCGAAAGACTCAGCCGCACGATGCCATCGACAACCTCCACCCCGTTGTTTTCCGACTTCGCAGGATCGAATTTCTCGTATTTCACCTGCTGGCTATCAGCCGCCATGGCGTCGATAAACGGCACCCAGCGGTTATGAGCGGCTCCAAACATCCAGACCAACTTGTCGCCGGTGCCAGCTCCTTTGACCTCTGCGCGCGCTGCCATGCCCAGTCCCGTCCCCAAGGGCAACGCATGAAAGGTGATCGTTACTCCCGGAAATGCGGGATCGGAAGCCACCCATTCCATCTGCCCGGGACGATAGCGGGCTTCAATGGATTGGAAATTTTCCAGCCACTTGGAGGTGCCATCTGCCCGCTGAAATCCTGGCATGAAGGTTCCATCCAGGTTGCTGCCTCCGCCAAAACGCAGCAGCGGCTTGTCCCCGCCGAATACCCAATAATAGCGCTGTTCGGGATTTTCCTGCGCGGCGTAGAGGGGCCGGTTGTTGTAGAAATTGCCGTTGCGTCGGACCAGGGCCGCGTTCTCCAGCACGGTGGGAACATTTTCAGTCCCTCCACCCAGAGCTCCATGAAGCATCGGGAAAAGCAGGAGGAGGGAGGCAGCGAGATTGATCGGCCTTTGAGATTGGAACATGAGAATGGGTATATCGCAGGTTTAAGTTATGGTTGGGGGCTACTCCAGTTTGGAGATCGGCCCCGTTTGTTTTGCAGATTGGCGCTCATTTTACCGCAGCTTTTTTTTTTGTAATGTCACAATTTTTGTGACCGACACAGGGAGGGGAATTGTTCTTGACGGCTCTAGATCGTGTCAGCTACGACTCCCCGAGTCATCCCGCGCCTCGATTTGCGCTCCGCCCCTTCAACTGGCGGTTGTCCCGCGTGGACGATTTGCTCGCGAAAATCAATCTCATGAAAAAAAACCGCGTTTTCCAAGCCTGCCTGGCTTTGTCCTTGGGGCTCTCCATTGCCGACGCCAAAGCCCTTGAACTCAAAAACAAGTTCCTTTCTGTGAAGGTGGATGAAACCACCTCCTTGGCCGAGGTCACGGATTTGAAGACGAACACCGTCTACCAGCAACTCCCGGATTTTGATGTGTCCAAAATCAAAAACGTGGCGCTCGCCCCCCAACAGAACGGGGTCAAAATCTCCTTCGTCTGTGACAAGCTGGCGACCTCGCTCACCTACACCCTGGCCCCAGACGCCCCCGTGCTCGATGTGACCTTGGACATGGATCCGGAACAGAAAATCCAGATGGTGAATTTCCCGGTGCCCTTCACCGTGTGCGGCAAAGGCTTCGAGTGGGTCATGCCGGACGGATACGGGATGTTATACAAAGTGGACAGCCCGGCCATGCCCGAGAGGTGCCCCAAAGGAATCTTCCAACCATGCATGGAATGGGCGGGGCTCTTCCACCCCCAGACCGGCCAAGGCTACACCTTGATCAACCGGGATTACTATTGCGGCAATTTCTCGCTCAAACTCAAACCGATCGCCGACCAGCCGACCCTCGTGCCGGCTCTCTCTTTCGGCGGGTACCTCGGCAAATTCCAGGAACCGCGGCGGGTGCGCTTCATCTTCCAGCCGAGCGGCGGGTATGTGAACATTGCGTTGAATTTCCGCAAATACCTCATGGAGAGCGGCCAGTACCGGAGCCTTGCCCAGAAGGAGAAGGAAAACCCGATGATCGCCAAGCTGCGCGGCGCTCCGGTGTTCTGGATTTATCCGGGAGCCACGGATGCGGCCTCGGTCATGAAAATCCTGGACGACATGATTGCCTCGGGCATGGATAAGGGGATTGTGGGGCTGGGGTTCAATTATTTTGTCGGCCCGGAGGCGATCAAGGAAATTCAAAAGAAGTGGAATGGTCCCGTGGGCGTTTACGACAACTACTTTGACCTGATGGACAAGGAATGGTGGCAGGCCAACGGCTATCCCAAGCTTGCCGTGGATTGGATGGAACGCTACAAGCGCTTTGGCCGGATCCCCGAGCATGTCGCGTCCAACGAGAAAGGCCAACTGCGCGAAAACCCCGGCAAACACGGCAGCCGCTTTGTCGGCTCGCCCTCCACCACCTTGGAGGCGGCCAAGGAACGACTCGATGCGGAATGGCCCGATTACCGCTTCAACTACCGATTCTTTGATGTCACCCCAGGGGCGGCGCTTTGGTTGGACCAGGACTTCAATCCTCAACACCCCGCCACCCCCAAGCAATCGATGGAAGGGCGCCTGAGCGTCTTCAAGCTCTTCTACGAGCACGGCATGATTATCGGCGGGGAAGGCGGCGCCGCATGGGCCACCCCCTATTTCAGCGTCAGCGAAGGGGCCATGAGCGTCTATCATATGGAAGGGCGTCTAGACCCGGTGCCGCCCACGGAGGATTGGAAGAACTTCAACATGTCGCCCGAGAAACGGGTGCCGACCAACGGGATCGTCTACGGGGACGCGAGGGTGGCGACATGGGCTTGGGGCGACAACACTCTTCTCCAGCCCGATTACATTCTCAAAAAGGACCTCTTCAACATCCTCTATGGAACGGCCCCTTCCTATCACGTCTCCAACGGGACCTACTGGAAAAACAAGGAAAAGATCCTGGAATCCTACCACCGCGTGGTGCCGGTTTATACCAAGCTTTTTGGGGCGGCTTTAATTAATCACCGCTGGTTGACTCCCGATCGGAGTGTCCAGCAGACGGATTTTTCCAATGGCTGGCACGTGGTGGTCAACTTCGGCGCAACCGAATACGCGCTCGACAAGCAAGTGACTGTGGCCCCCATGGGCTTCCACACTTGGCAAAACGCCCACTAAACACCGGCACCTCACCTTAACGACCGGCAACCTATGCGTCCGATCCCCACTTCCATGTTCCTTGCCTGGCTCTCGGCGGCGTTGGCGCTCTCCAGCGCCCAGGCCCTGGAGATCAAAAACAAGTTCGTCTCCCTGAAGATCGACGAGGCGACCTCGCTGGCCGAGGTCGCCGATCTCAAAACGGGCACGGTCTATAAGCAGAGCCCCGACTTCGAAGTGTCCAAGATCCAGGGGGTGAAGGTCGCGGCCCAGAAGGACGGCGCCAAGGTGACTTTCACCTTCGAGAAGCTACCCGTCACCCTCATTTACAAGCTTGCGGCCGATGCGCCCGTACTTGACGCGACCCTCGACATGGATCCGGCCCAGAAGATCCAGACCGTCCGTTTCCCCGTGCCATTTACCGTATCCAAAAAAGGCTTCGAGTGGGTCATGCCGGAGGGATACGGGATGTTGTTCAAGGTGGACAACCCCGTGCTGCCCGAGAAGAGCCCCAAAGGCATCATGAAGCATTGCGTGGAATGGGCAGGCCTATTCCAGCCGCAAACCGGCGAGGGCTACACCCTCATCCTCAAGGATTACTATCATGGCGCCTTGGCGCTGAACCTGCGGCAGATCGAGGGCCAGCCCACGCTGGTGCCGGAGATCTCCTTCGGCGGTTACCTCGGCAAATTCCAGGAGCCGCGCAATCTGCGCTTCATCTTCCAGCAGAGCGGCGGCTATGTGAATATCTCGTTGAACGTGCGGAAACACCTTATGGAGGGCGGCCACTACCGGAGCCTGGCCGACAAAGAGAAGGACAACCCAGCCATTGCCAAACTGCGGGGAGCGCCCGTTTTCTGGATTTACGTGAGCCGCACCGGAATGGAAAATGTCTACAAGATTCTCGATGACATGGTCGCTTCCGGCATGGACAAAGGGATTGTGGCGTTGGGCTTCAATTTCTATGTGAGCCCTGAGGAGGCCCGGAAGCTCCAGCAGAAATACAATTTTCTGTTCGGCATCTACGACAACTACTTCGACGTCCTGCCCAAGGAATGGTGGAAAGGCGCCGACGAGACCAAGCTGGGCTGGATGGAGCGTTACAAGCGCATCGGCCACATCCCTGAGCACGTGGCGCTCAACGAGCGCGGCGAGCCGCGCTTCAGCAAAGGTCCCAATTCCAATCGCTACGTCGGCTCGCCGGCCACCTTGATGGAGGCGGCCAAGGAACGGCTCGAGGCCGAACTGGCCGACTATCATTTCGTCTACCGCTTCTTTGACGTGAGCCCGGGCGCGGCCCTCTGGCTTGACCAGGACTACAATCCCCAGCACCCGGTGACACCGCGCGGCTCCATGGAGGCGCGCTTGCAGATGTTTAAGTACTTCTACGACCACAAGATGATCCTCGGCGGCGAGGGCGGCGACGCCTGGGCCACCCCGTATTTCACCGTCAGCGAGGGCGGGATGAGCGTCTACCACATGGTGGGGCGACTGGACCCGGTGGCCCCCAACGACGAATTCAAGAATTTCAACATGTCCCCGCAAAAACGGGTGCCTGCCAACGGCATCATCTACGGGGACGCCCGGGTGGCGACCTGGGCCTGGGGCGACAACACCCTCATCCAGCCCGAATACATGTTGATGAAGGATCTCTTCAACATCCTCTACGGGACAACCGCCTCCTACCACATCGACAACCGGACCTACTGGAAAAAGAAAGAGAACATCCTGGAATCCTACCGCCGGGTAATGCCGTTTTACAACCAGGTCTTTGGTGCTGCCTTGGTCAATCATCGCTGGCTGACTCCCGATCGGAATGTCCAGCAGTCGGATTTCTCCAATGGGTGGCACGCGGTGGTCAACTTTGGAACCCAAGAGTTCGCTCTCAACGCGAAGGTTAAGATCGCGCCAATGGGGTTCCACACTTGGCAGAGCGGGCCCGAAGCTCCGTCTCAAGGGCAATAAAACCATTGCCCTGGTGAAGATGACGGCTTCGCTGCTGTCACGAGCCTGTCCGGGTGAACTGTAACCGGGCAACATCGGCGAACTCCGTCGGGCTCCCGGGCTGACAGCGGCGGGATTTTAAGCGGTCACATGGCCAGCTGCAACCGGGATGACAGGATCCAAGGAATTCAAAGGATTCCTTTGGGGGATGCATCCTGCGCATCCTGTAATCCTGTCTAAAAAATCCATTTCGCGGCCCTGCGTGAGCCCCTATTTTGCCGCGGCCTCCGGCCACACATACAGGTAAAAAGCGCTGCAGATTGGCTTATCGTCCTTGTCTAGCAGGGTGGTCTGCAGATCAGTCCCGCCCCCGGCTGCGTGCCTTGCCGGGATCATTCGTCGGGGAAACTACACACCCGAGCACCGCACGTTCCGGCTCCGTAGATGAGGTAGGGCTGCTCATCGCCGCCCCTCCTCCCAAACCGGACGGGCGGATTTCCCGCATCCGGCTTTCTAGTAATCCCAAATCCGGCAGAAGAGCCTTGGCGCGAAATCCAATTGCTTTTTCTAGGGTAATGGATTGTGGAAGTGATCGAGGAGTGGTGCATGGCCTCTTTCGTTGCCGGAGCGATTTGGCGGCATTTGCGCCTCCAAACACACCATTGCAGCTTGTCCTGAAGACAACAGAACAAACTGGCTAATCAGGCCCGCGAAGCGCCTCGACGTTTTATCGAGCGGGAGAGCCATTACCTATGGGGACGTCGTCAGAGCGCGCAACCCATGAGCAAGCCCGTGCCGAGGCCGTCCGCCGACTTCAGCTATTTGCGGAGAAACGACTATTGGAAGAAGCGGGAGAAAATCTCCAGCCCGAGCGCACGGATCTCGCCCCCAACCCCGCGGTCGAATTGGCACGCCGGATTGAACAGGCGCTGGAAAGCATTTCATCGGACGAAGGGGATTGGATTCGGGCTCAATCCGGCATTCAGCATCAGTTCAGCGACTTGAACGACCAACTGGGGATGCGTGGCTATCATCCCCAAGCCGAAATGGTCGACGAGGGCGTTTTCGCTGTTACATGCGCTTTTCATGGACAGGCGCACACCATGACCGCTTTGCATCGTTCCATCTCTGACGAGATGGCCAATCGCGAGCAAATGCTGGATGCGCGGGAACGCGAGATCATCGAAAATCACCTTATTGGTGAAATAGCCACGGAACTCCAAACGCTTATCCGTGAAGGTGAAGACTGGGTAAGGGTAGCAAATGGCGAACTCGATCGACAACCAGCCAGCAGTGGCATCAAACTGCGCTTCGTATGGGAGGTGAATGCCGAAGCTGCCGATGGGCTCGATGCCGCGCGCCAGCAGCTTTTGAAAATGACGGCCGCGTGGTCGCCAGCCGAACGCGATAGCATCGGACGTTTTTTGCATGGCAGGATCAAGTCTGCCCAGCTTGCAAACGAAGCCGCCGCTTGGCCGGATCATCTTCGCACGGCGCTGGACTACCGCGGATGGCACCGTTTCGGAATCATGCGGTATCAAGATGGCCAGTGGAAGAAGCTCACCAAACAAACGTACGGTACCGGTTCCGGCGGGGAAAAGGCGCTTCTCCTCACCCTGCCGCAATTTGCAGCCGCAGCCGCACACTACCAGAGTGCGGCGCCGTTCGCCCCGAGACTAATTTTGTTGGATGAAGTCTTCATCGGCATCGACGCCCCGACCCGAGCCCGGCTAATGGGACTGATTGAGAGCTTTGATTTGGATTTTATGATGACCAGCGAGCGCGAGTGGGGTTGCTATCCCACGGTGCCCGCCTTGGCGATCTGTCAGCTTGCGTCACGACCTGATTCGCCCGCCGTGCATGTCTCCCGCTGGGTGTGGAACGGGCGCAAACTGGTGTCTCACTCCGATGGACCCACTATCTGATAACAAACGACTGCGCGACATCTTCTCCTCACCCGCCCTAGGCTGGATTATAAAGCGGCTTGTGGCGCGGATGACCGCCGGACGCCCGCTTGGCGGCACTTTGGTGAAAAGTGATGCGAGCGCCGAAGAGCGCCGGGCCGTTGATGGTCTGATTGGAAGGAAAAGCACAGCCGGAGCCAATCTTTCCCTTAATCTCGATGCGCTGGAGCGCTCGATGCAGGATGCCGGTTTGCTAACTTCTCTTGTGGATATCGTTCTGACGTGTCACGGGCCCGTGGAAAACCAGCGCAAAGAGATCGAGCGCCAGCGCAGGCAGTGGGAGGCGCTTTTCGAGGCCGCCCGCACGCGATGCGACGGCGCGCCGAAGATGCTCAATTGGGTGGACCGCCTAGCGGCTGATGGGGCTTTGAAGCGCATCTCTCGTGGAAATCTCTCCACAGCCGAAGATCTGATGCGTAAAGCGTGGCGAGTCATCATGTGGAAAAAGCCTGGGAGACCCGAAGAAATACTTCTCGCGAATCTTGCGGCGGAATGCGCGGGCGACAGTCATGCGCTGGATCGTGGTCAACCCCTCGCCACGCTCTGCCTTCGTGCTATTGCCGCGATGCATGACATCGACGGTCAACTGAACGCCAAAGCCCGACGTGAAGCGTGGGCGGCTGTGGGGGTGATCATTGACGACCTGAGTGCACCCGTTCTCGTTTTCAATCTGCACGCGGCTGAAGGCTCTATGCTGGAGGAGCTTCTCGCGCTTCATCGGCGGCAAGGCCAACCTGCATTTCTCACCTATCGTCAGCTTTCGAGCGCTGTTTTCTCTCCGGCGGTGAACCGTGCAATTAGGACTGTCTATATCTGCGAGAACCCGAGCGTTGTCAGTGCAGCAGCGAGGGAAATCGGCGCAAACTGTCGCCCTTTGATCTGCACCAACGGCCAGCCGACGTCTTCCGTCCGCCTATTACTTACGCAACTTCAACAAGCAGGAGCCGAGCTGCGTTGTCACGCTGATTTTGATTGGGCGGGTCTGAGAATTGTCGATCAACTGGTAAAGGAGCACGCCGCCACCCCTTGGCGGATGGAGGCCGAGAACTATCTTGAAGCGGTCGGTACAATCGTTCTTGCACCGCAAGCCTTCATCAGCCCCTGGCAACCCGAACTCGCCGACGCCATCCGCTCGAACAAGAGAGCTGTTTTTGAAGAGCAAGTCATCCATTCTCTCCTCAGCGACCTGCAAGGCGAATCGCCCGCTATTGTCTGAACCTTGGCAGCAATCCCAATTACGTTGGGCACTTCACATTTGTCGTTTCGCAACGTCTTGGCGGGGCAATTCCATACAATTGCGGTCAGCCGACTAGTATCTACTTGCAACAGTTCGCGACATAAGCGGAATGCGGGAATGCCTCGACCCGCCACGAAAATTATTCTTAGCCACGATGAACGGCAGCAGCTCACCGGAATGTTGCGCCGACCGAAAGCGCAGGCACGGTATGCCGAACCCGCCCGCATTATCCTGAGAGCCAGCGAAGGGGCCGCATCGAGCGAGATCGCGCGACAATTACGGATCGGCAAGGCAACGGTCAGCAAATGGCGCACCCGCTTCGAGCGCGAGGGGCTTGACGGGCTGCATGACGACCGCCGCCCTGGGCGGCCGCCCCAGATGGAGGAAGGAGAGTTCCGCACCCGCCTGCTCCAACAACTCGACACCCCGCCGCCAGCGGGACATGCCCGCTGGGACGGCACGCTGCTGGCCAAGGAATTGGCAGTGAGCGCAGATCGAATCTGGAGAGTTTTGCGCCAGTTGGGCATTAGCCTAAAGCGTCGACGCAGTTGGTGCGTCTCGACCGACCCGCAATTCACAGAGAAAGCGGCCGATGTAGTGGGGCTCTATCTGGCAGCGCCGGAGAATGCGGTGGTGTTAAGTTTCGATGAGAAGCCCTGCATCCAAGCGCTGGAACGAGCACAAGGCTGGCTGAAGATGCCCGATGGGCGCGCCCTCACCGGCTTCGCCCACGAATACAAGCGCCACGGCACCAGCACGCTCTTTGCTGCTCTTAATGTTGCGACCGGGCAAGTCATCGCCGGACACTTCAAACGCAAGCGCCGGGTGGATTTTCTGGAATTCATGGACCGACTCGTGGCACAGCACCCAGATCGGGAACTCCATGTCATTCTGGATAATCTGAGCACGCACCGAGTCGAGGATGACCCTTGGACCAAGGCTCATCCCAACGTGCATTTCCATTTCACTCCGACGCATGCCTCCTGGCTGAACCAAGTGGAGGTGTGGTTTAGCATCCTTTCCGCAAAGGCGCTCCGCGGGGCCAGTTTTCGCTCCGCCAAGCAACTCATCGCGCAAATTGACGCATTCATCGCGGGTAAGTATTCGGATTTATGCAAGTAGATACTAGGCTCTTTAAGCCCGTTAGATATCAGGATCACCGCGCAATACTACTCCGGCAAAAAGGTGAGGATCACCACGGGATTGGATGCTCTGTTGAAGAAGCAAGATCAGCGGTGACACCTCGCCACGTCCTCCTGCCCGACTCCCTACCATAATTGATGGAGCTTATAATAGAGCGGTTGGCCAATGATGGACGGGACGCCCGACTGGACCATCAAAAGGAGCCCAGGTGATTTGAGGCTATCCCCCTGCGGATGTCCCACCCCCAGGCTTATGGTCTTGCCATGAACAAGAGTTACACCGAGATCGCTTTCATTCTCGACCGCTCCGGCTCGATGGACTCGTGCCAGGATGCCGCCATCGAGGGGTTCAACCGGTTTCTCCGGGACCAGCAGCAGGCCGAGGGGCTGGCAAAGCTCACGCTTGTTCTCTTCGATGATGAATATCTGGTGGCCGCCCAATCCATCCCGGTGCAGGGACTCGTCGCCCTGACCCGGGAAACCTACGTGCCCCGGAACACCACGGCCCTGCTCGATGCCATCGGCAGGACTATTGACGACCTCGGCACACGGCTCGGGCAGATCCCGGAAGAGGATCGGCCCGGCCAGCTGATCGTGACGATTTTGATGGACGGCCTTGAGAACGCCTCCCACCGGTTCACTTGGAGGGATGTGGCGGCGAAGATCAAGCACCAGACCGAGAACTACAACTGGACGTTCCCCTTCCTCGGCGCAAACCAGGACGCTATCGCCACGGCAGCCCCGATGAACATCGCTGCGGCCAACTCCGCGACCTATGCGGCGAACGAGGTGGGAGCACGGTCATCCATGGTCCGAGATCGTCCCGGAAGAAGATCGCAAGGAACGAGGGGCGTAAGGGGGGGATTATGTGGCTCGCAACGAAGTTTGGCTTCTACAGCATCGTTCAGAAGCAGGCGCAGGATAATGGGCCCGAAGCCGATTACCGGTATCGGGTTTTCATTGGACTGCGCACTAGCACAACCCCTCAAGCCGTGTTGCAATCAACAAACATCTTGCAATCCGATCCATCTTTCACAAAAGATAACGCCCTGCGATCGGATCGCGCTGATTCACACAATCCCCCCAACGGCATGAAGCCAACAGGTATGACCACTTTTGACGGATTTTTTAAGGCGGCGACGGGCAACGACCGGGTTCCCGGCGGTTCCACCCCCTACGATTACCAACGCAGGCTGGCCTGCGGCGAAGCCAGCCCGGATACGGATGAAGCTGGCACGCCCTGTCGGTCCCAGTTGATCTCCATCCCCACCGGGCTGGGCAAAACCGCAGCCGTCGTCTTGGCATGGGCCTGGAACCGGCTCCGCCGGAATAGTTTACAACAAACCGGACCCGACTGGCCTCGCCGACTCGTGTACTGCTTGCCAATGCGGACACTGGTCGAGCAGACCGAGGCGAATGTCAGAGAGTGGCTGGAGAACTTGGAGAAGGCAAAACTGATTCTACCGGGCAGCAGCAAGCGCGTCCATGTCCTCATGGGCGGCGAGGAGAAGCGTGAGAATGAGCCCGAATGGGACCTCTACCCTGAAAAGGACGCCATTCTGATCGGCACCCAGGACATGCTGCTTAGCCGCGCCCTCAACCGGGGCTACGGCATGAGCCGCTACCGCTGGCCCATGCACTTCGGGCTGCTGAACAATGACTGTTTGTGGGTCATGGATGAAACGCAGTTAATGGGTAGTGGGTTGCCGACGACCACGCAACTCGAAGCTTTTCGCACCACGATGCAGCCTACGGTGACCTGCCATTCCTGGTGGATGAGTGCGACCAGCGAGCGCGGCTGGCTGAAAACCGTGGATTTTGATCCCGATAAACTCGCTGAGACGGTGGAACTTTCCGACAAGGAGCGCGCCACCGAAAAGGTGAAAACCTTGTTGGACGCTTCCAAACCGCTGGAACATGCAGGTGCGAACGGAAACGATTTGAAAGCACTGGCCAAGGAGATCGTCTTGGCAAGTGAGGCGAGCGAAGGCTTGACTTTAGTTGTCGTCAATACCGTCAAGACTGCTCGCAAGCTTTTTGCGGAGGTCGAAAAGCTCACGCGCAAAGGGCCGACGAAGCTGCTTCTGATGCATTCACGTTTTCGCCCGGAGGATCGCGCCACAATCCTTGAACAAGTGCTCACAGCGGAAGGACAGCGGCAGATCGTGATTAGCACGCAGGTCATTGAAGCCGGTATCGATCTTTCGGCAGCCACACTCTACACCGAACTCGCTCCATGGTCTTCACTGGTTCAACGCTTTGGTCGCTGCAACCGCCGCGGCATTTTGCCGAACACGAGAGTTGTTTGGTTCGAGTCAGCGGCTGCATTGCCCTACACCGAGGAGCAGCTTTCAGAGGCGCGCCGCCGCTTGAACGATCCGATTCTTACGGGAGTCTCGCCAAATCAACTGCGCGATGTTCCGATCCCGGCGTCCGATCGCCCGGTCGCATCGCACGTCATCCGGCGTAAGGACCTCATGGAACTTTTCGATACCACGCCCGATTTGGCTGGAAACGACATCGACATTGACCGCTGGGTGCGCGAAATCGAAGAAAGTAGTGTGCAAGTTGCGTGGAGGAAGTGGGAGGGCGGTAAAAATGGGCGGCCTCGCGGCGCTGACCAGACGCAGCCTTCGCGCGCCGAGTTGTGTCCTGTCTCGATCAAGGAATTCAGAGATTTCGTTAAAAAGACCGATGCGCCCATTTGGCGATGGGATTTCCTTGAAGGCGAGTGGACGCAGGTCAAAGCCGATGCGGCCTACCCAGGCCAAACGTATCTCCTGCCTGCGGAAGCCGGGGGTTATTTGCGAGCGATGGGATGGAACCCGGACTCCAAGGAAACCGTAGAAGTCATCATCGCTGCGGATGAAAAAGCTTCGGAGGAAAAGACGGACGCCGACACGCTTTCGCAATCCGGCCTCTGGCAATCCATCGCGCTGCATACTGACTGGGTCTGCAAAGAATTGGATTCGATCGCGGTCGTTAGCCCCGCAGTCGATGCCGCGCTTCTTGGGCACGCCGCACGCTGGCACGACTGGGGCAAGGCGCACGCTGCTTTCCAGGCCAAGCTTAAGCCGGAGAAGAATGTCGAATGCGAGCGGAATTTAGGCGCCCAGCCAGTGGCGAAAGCGCCCAAAGACGCATGGCGCTCGTCCAGCCTTGCCAAGAAGCCATCTCAGGGAGAATTGCGCCGCAAATTTTTCCGCCACGAACTCGCTTCCGCGCTCGGAGTCTTGCAGCCGGAAACGAACATTCCCGTCGAGGGCGCTGATCGCGATCTTGTGGCCTACCTCATCGCCGCCCATCACGGGAAAGTCAGGCTCTCAATTCGTTCATTGCCCGGTGAATGGCCCGCTCCAGATGCAGGCCGTTTCGCTCGCGGCATTTGGGATGGCGACCCACTTCCACAGGCCTTTCTGGGCGGCAGCTCGGGCAGCGAAGTGACCGCTCCAGCCGTAATCCTGTCGCTGGAGCCGATGGAACTCGGGCTTGGCGAACAATCGCCCTTCAATGGTTTGCCGAGTTGGTCGGAGCGGATGCTCTCATTGCGGGACTCTTTCGGCCCATTTCGACTCGCCTTTCTCGAAGTTCTCCTGCGTGCCGCCGATGAGCGTGCCTCCGCTCTTGCTTCAACGGCTTCTTCGCGCGATACTGAGGTCCATGAGCCTTCGCGAACAAATCCGACAGTGGCGGGCATTACCGCCCGAGGAGCAACTTCGCCGGAGAGTGGAGCCCGTGCCGGAGAGCGTGTACTGGAGCATGTGGATGGAGGGCGAACCGGTAAGCCTCGCGTGGCTGAGGGAAATACACGCCCGGCGGGTGCCACGCGCACCATCGAGACCATTCATGGCGAACTTGCCTACAGCGAAATAGCCGAACGGCTCGCCTCCCGCGCTGCGGAAATTCAACCCGAAATCGCGCTCGGCAGTTATGCGAGCTCGCCGCTCGATGAGTCGTTGCTTGCAAGGCTCCACGGGGAACTCTGCGCGGGATTGGTTCCTGATTGGGCTGGCAAATGGAGAACTGTGGAGGTCACGGTTGGGGTGCACGAACCCCCTCCTTCTTACCAGGTTGCCGTAGCTTTGCGCGACTATGCGGTCGACTTGGCCGCACGTTGGGAATCCCTCTTGGGCGATGACGAAGAAATGTTGCTGGAGACGCTCGCCTTCGCCGAAGGGCGTTTTTTTTCCATTCACCCGTTCAGGGACTTTAACGGTCGCGTTGCCCGCCCCTGGTTGCGCGAGATTCTCCGTCGCGCGGGCTTACCTGAGGTGCGGCTTGAAGTGCGGAGCGAGGAAGAGAAAGCCGCTTATTTCGCGGCGCTCCGCGCCGCAGACCGGCACGATCTTGCGCCGTTGAAAATCATTTGGCGTCAACGTTTCGCCGAAGCCATCTAACCGATGATCTCACACACTCTTTCCCTTCCCGGCTGCACGCCCGAGCCGCTGATGAACTACCTCAAAGCGCTCGGGGTGTTGCGGCTCGTGAGTAATAATTCTTCTGGCGATCTTGGTATCCGGGGATATTGGCAAGATGGAGTTTTTTCCCTCAAAACGGCCCTCTCGAAAGGCGCTCTGGAAGAGTTCTTTCTTAAAACCTATATCCCGACGCCAATCGTAGTTCCATGGAGCGGCAGCGACTTTTTCGATGTTAAACTGACAACTGTGGAGCCTCAGTTCAAGGAAACGCCTGCCGGTGCAATGATTATCGCGGCCTTCGCGGCGACGAAGCATCATCGGTTTGCCCCCTATCGGACTGCGATAGTGGATTCCTTGAAAGGCCTTCAGACAACTGGAATTGAAAAGAAGGAGCAGATGAAGGGGGAGGCCAAGGCTCGATTTTTAGCTCTGCTCCGTGGGAGTGCTGATCCGCAAGTTGCCGACTGGATTGATGCTGCTGCTGTAATCGAGCAGTCAAAACCAGTCTTTACGGCAATGCTCGGCAGCGGCGGCGGCAGCGACGGCAATACTCACTTTTCAGATAATTTCATGCAGAACATCTGGGACGTTTTTCCAGAGTTCGATTCACAACGGATCACGAAAAAAGGCAGAGAAGTGGAGGTCAACACCACCGACATTTGCCTGAGCTTGCTGCGAAATGCACTCTTCGGAACGTCAACAACGCATCTTGTAAAAAAGAGAACCTCGTCATTGTTCGACGGTGGTGCGGTCGGCGGGCCAAATGCGGGGCACGGCTTTGAACGCGATGCGATGCTCAACCCGTGGAACTTCATTTTGGCGGTTGAAGGAGCACTATGCTTTGCGGGAGCGCTTTGTCGTAGAGCAGGGGTGCGGCTAGGCAGCACCCCAGCATTTCCATTCCAAGTTCACGCTTCTCAAAATGTTGCGTCCTCGGTTGTCGAGAAAGAACAGGCGGGTAAAGAACTCTGGCTTCCAATATGGAAGCGTCCCTCAACGGCAGCAGAACTTCTGCAACTTTTCGCGGAAGGGCGAATGCAGACTGGAAATCGAACTGCATCCTCGGGCGTTGACGCAGCCCGCGCAGTCGCGGAATTGGGGGTTGACCGTGGGCTTACGGGCTTTCAGCGCTTTGCAATCTTACGTGGGCGCATTGGTGGGGACAATTACAACACGGCGATAGGGTTAGGCCTTCACGCGGTTCGGAGTCGGACGCACGTCGATTTGTTGCGTGAGGTGGATCAATGGCTTTCGATTTTCCGCTTAGGGTCCTTTGAAAAAGAGAGTGAAGATGACCGCAAAAAAGGCAATGCCCGCTTTACTTCCGCCCTTCGCCGAATCGAGCGGGCGACCTTCGATTATTGCCGTTACGGTGGCGCGCGGTTTTTTCAAGGCATTCTGGTTGCCCTTGGCGCGGCGGAGCAGGCCGTTGCGGGGGCTCCGAGCTTCCGCGAAAAGGCGAAGGGACTGCGCCCGCTGGCGCATCTCTCGCCCGAGTGGGTTGCTGCGGCGAACGACGGTTCACGCGAGTTCGAATTGGCGCTGGCCCTCGCGAACCTTAACGATGCCACCGAAAGGATCGGGCCGTTGAGGATCAACCTCGAACCGGTCGCTTTGGAGGGTTCTCGCGCCGCTTGGGCGGAAAAAAATCGCGCCGTGGTTTGGACTGCTGCTGATCTTTCCAGGAATCTCGCCGCCGTCTTAAGTCGGCGGGTGATGGATGGATTGCGCGCCGGGAGCGATTCACGTCCGCTCGCCAGTTCACATCGCGTTTCGCTGGAGACGATCACCGCTTTTATCGGGGGTGAATTGGACGAAGCTCGCATCTCAGAACTGATTTGGGGCCTCATTCTTTGCAATACAGGAGAAGCCGCACCGGTTCAGCCGCCTTCATTGGAAGCAACCAACATTCTGCCCCTGCCGCGCGCCTTCGCGCTGCTCAAACTCCTGTTTCTTGATCTCCCCGCGAAGCAATCTCCCGGAAGTTTGCTGCCGCCTGAGCTGTTTGAAAAGCTGAGCTTTCTCTATCCTGATCCCGGTATTCTGAGTTTGCTGCGCACGGGCGATGTTCCCGCAGCCTGCCAAATCGCCGCACGCCGCTTCCGGGCTTCGGGTTTGCAACCGAGGCCGCAAGCTCGTGACGGAGCACGCCGCCGCGATGAGGAATGGGCCGAGACCGCCTGCGATCCTGCCGCCAGCAGTCGTTTGGCGGCAGCACTTCTGCTTCCGATTGCCCGGCCAAGCGCCATTCCTCTTTACGAAATGGTTTGCCGTCCACTTCAAACTAGCAACCCTTAACCAACAGACCCAATGCCCATCGACTACTCCGCACTCAAAGACGCGCCGCGTCTCCTCATTGAAGCCACCCTGCGACCGCTCCAAGGCGACCGCTTTCAATCCACCGGGTTTGCCGACCTCGGTCCGGCCCGCTATACAGTTCCAAATTCAGATGGAACACTCACAGAAAAGCTCCTTGTTGAATCTGCCCAATCCGTGGCCAACCACCTAGAAATGGCATGCTGGGACGATGCGGAAAACGACTGGATTAAAGAATTGCGTGGTATTCCATTTGTCCGAATTGATTGTGGTAGCTTAGGCAAAACCTCAACTGTGCAGGAATTTCATCGGCTTAACTCTCCATATATATGGAAGGGAGAGGAAATGGCCCAAACGACGGAATTTCGGAAAGCTTTCCTTTCCGATCTTGGAATCACCGCAGTGAAGACAAAAAAGTCCAAAGACGAGGAAGACTCCAACGACAGCATACCGGGCGTAATTGATCGTAAGCGGTTTCATCACACTGTCTTTAAATGGGATCCGAACTCCCTTATGCATGGGCTCTTCTTGGAGAAAATCGATGGGCGCTTGCGCATCACCCGTGCTCTTTCTGGATTCATCGAAGCTACTGGCGTTCGCGTCGCCGAGAGCGGAGGCACGAAGGTTGATAATGTTCTGCCTTCACCAAAACGCGCTGGCGTTGATGCGAAAGGCGGCTTCGGAAACGTTCCGTATCACAGGACGGAGTTCACTGCCGAAAAGATTGTTGCATTCTTCAATCTCGATCTTGCGTTGATACGCGGCTATGCGCTCGGCGAAGCCGCTACTCACTTCATGATCGCTTTTGCCCTCCTCAAGATAACGAGGTTTCTCGCTTCGGGTCTTCGATTACGTGCCGCATGTGATTTGGAAGAAATCAAACTTTCCGTCACGCGCCCCGTTTCCTTCTCGCTGCCAAGCGAGGATGAGTTACTGAAAGATTGTGCGATGTTGATTGAAAAATGCAAAGCCGCCGGGCTATTTGTCGCCGAACAGAATATCGTCGTCTTCAAGCTTAAACTACCCGCCGTTAAGGTCGACCTTCCATTAAACACTCCAGTTCCTGTAATCCCAGCTGAGCTAAAATCCCTAATCGTTTACAAAAAACCTACGGCGAAGAAAGGCGGGACAATTACAGTTAAGCCAGAGATTGAGAAATCGCCCGAGGAGATAGCTGAACTACTTTTCCCAACTGATGAGTCGGCGCGGCTAGCAATTATCGAAGCTTACGACGTCGATGGTGAGGCAGGTCCAGATACAGAGCCGAATAACGAGGTATGATCGCAATTGGTATACGCTTCTTGGCGGGTCGCTTTCATTCCACCCCTTGGGGTCGGCATGTTAATGAGGCAGCTATCGAGTGGCCTCCCTCTCCATGGCGGCTACTCCGAAGCATGGTTGCATCTTGGAAGACTAAGGTTCCCGACTCTGCTTCTAAGCGAGAAGCGGAAACGATTTTGCGCGTCCTCGCTGAACCACCCGAGTTTTTTCTGCCAGACGCGGGATCGGGGCATTCGCGGCATTTTATGCCTTGGGATAAGGGTTGGAAACCCCGAGCACCACACAAAGCCAAGACCCTTGTCTTCGACAGTTTTGTCGCACTCCCAGCAGAAAGCGAAGTGATTGTTCTTTGGCCTGAAGCAACCCTGGCGAAAGAGCAAAGGGCAGTGCTCGTGAAATGGCTGAATGCCCTTGGCTATCTTGGCCGTTCGGAAGCGTGGTGCGAAGCAAGATTGCTCGACCAAGCGGAGGCCGAAGCAAAGGCCTCAACGATCAATTGCCGCCCCCTTGGCTCGCGCGCTTCTGAACCAGGAACCGAAGTCGTCCGTGTGCTTTGCGCTGATCCTGCCGGTGCATTTGCCGATACGTATACCCCTAAGACAACAACGACCACTGGACGAGGTGCGGCGAAACAGGTTCATGTGCAATCGCACTACGATCCCGACTGGCACCTTTGCGGAGAGACTCTCTGGCTTCATGACGAAAAATGGTCCGAACCACCGGGCAGTCGTTGGGTGCGGTACGCCCGCCCAGCGGATTGCTTTCGCATAGCGCCACGCGGGCCGGTGCGCCACGCCTCAGCAGTTCGTCCACAAGTGGCGCGCTTTATCCTCGATTCCGCAGTGCTCCCGCTCGTCACTGTCACGCTGCCTGTTGCGGAAGATGCGCGGCGCAATTTAATGGGGATTTTCGGACGACGATTCCAAACAATCGAAGGTGAACGCCCCGCATCTTCCATCTTCTCCGGGAAAAACGCACAGGGTGAACCGCTTACAGGACACGGTCATGCCTATTTTCTACCCACAGATGAAGACGGCGACGGTCGCCTTGATCATCTCACCATTGTCGCAAAGGACGGTTTCAGTTCGCGCGAACTCCACGTCCTCGACCAGCTCCGCGAAGTCAAGAATCGGGAACGTGACGAGTCAGGGCACCCGCTTGGCGTTTTGCTTCTTGGACTGGATACGATACAGAATATCCAAGCTGGGCCGTTGAGGGAATCACGGGAATGGGTCTCTGCAACACCGTTTCTTGTGCCTCGTTTTGCCAAGGCGAACGGAACAAAGCGCGATACGCCTGAATTGCTACGCTCCCCGCGGCAGTTCATGATCGCAACCTTGCAAGAAGAGATCACCCGGTTGATCGAGCGTCGGGCTGACCTTGCTGATATCGATCCACCAGGAGTCGAGATTCAGATGCTGCTGGATGAGTCGGACAACTTCCGCCTTGGCCGCGCGCAAGGCGGCGCGGGTTTGCGTCCGATCCAGTTCAAACGCTTTCGCCAAAAGCGAGGTGACGACGGCGGCCGCCGACCCTCTGGCGCTTTCCGCCTTATTTTCCCTCGCGCAGTGCAAGGCCCGATCGCACTCGGCCACTCCGCTCACTTCGGCCTTGGCCTGTTTATTCCTGCGTAATCGCAGGTCGGTGTCGTAGAAAGCGATGTGAACTGGAGATGGGCCAAACTTGCCGCATCCGGCAGCGCGCTCGGGAGCGATGATGGCGCGGTGGAATCGCCAAATATCCCTCTTCACAATCTCGAAAACGCCAGCGACGCCGAGCCCGCGCCGCCGGGAGGCTTGATGCCGGACGCTTCCGACGCGGCGCAAGCGGACGAAGCGCCGAGTTCTGACGCGGCTGCGCTCGATGGGTTGACTCCAACCCCGGCTCCGCCGCCCCTGGAAACGCTGCCGGCCCGGATGCTCAACGAGTTCGTCTATTGCCCCCGCCTGTTTTTCTATGAACAGGTGGAAGGGGTGTTCGTGGAGAGCGCGGACACGTTACGCGGCTCGTCTCTGCACCGGAGGGTGGACGGCGGCTCAGGGGCTATGGCGGCTCCTGCTGCTTCGGGTGCGACGGCGGCGGCGACGGCGGCGGCTTCGGATTCCTCTACTCCCGCCAAACGGGGCAAAGCCAAAGGAACCAAGGACGATGCTTCAACCGGTAAGCCTACGGAGGCAGCAGAACCGGCTGAGACGATCCATTCCCGCTCGGTGATGCTGGGTTCCGAGCGGCTCGGGGTGACGGCGAAGCTCGACTTGGTGGAGGTGCGCGCCACTCCGTCAGAGTCAGAGGGGAACGGGAGTTCCATGGATCTGTTTTCCGCGGCGGAGGTTTGCCCGGTCGATTACAAAGCGGGCTCGCCGCGCGAGAATGAAAACGGGGTGGAACTCTGGGACACGGACAAGATGCAGCTCGGCCTGCAAATGCTGCTGCTGCGGGAGAACGGCTACGCTTGTGAGCGGGGCATCATTTATTACCGGGGCACGAAGCAGCGGGTGCCGTTGATGATGACCCCGGAATTGGAGGGCTGGGTGATGGAACGGATCGCAGAGGCGCGCCGGACCGCCGCAGGCTCCATTCCGCCGCCGTTGGTGGGCTCGCCCAAGTGCGTGCGCTGTTCGTTGAACTCGGTTTGCCTTCCGGACGAGACGCGATTGTTGGCAGAGGCCGCACGCCGAAGCCTGGGCGGGGACGAGGCGGATCTGAAAGTGGCGCTTGGCACGACAGCTGTTCCGCCTCGACGGCTGATGGCGGCGCGGGATGATAAGCGCGTTCTGCACCTGAATACGCCGGGGCTGCGCATCGGCTGTTCGGACGAGCTCCTGGTGGTCAAAGAGTCCGATAAGATCCTGGAGAAGGTGCGCGCCGGGGATGTGTCGCATGTGGCGTTGTTTGGAAACATCCAGATTTCGACCCAGGCGATCCAGATGCTCTGTGAACTGGAAATTCCCGTGACCTACTTTTCCATGGGCGGCTGGTTTTATGGAATCACGAGGGGGCATGAGCTGAAGAATGTGTTCACGCGGGTGGAACAGTTCCGGTTGAGCCGCGACCCGGCGGCATGCCTGGCGCTGGCGCGGAGGTTTGTTCATGGCAAGATCCGCAACCATCGCACGTTGCTGATGCGCAATCATGTGGAACCGCCAGCGCCCATATTGGCCAAGCTCAAGACGCTGGCCGAGTCCGCGCTGAAAGCGGAGTCGATCGAAACCCTCCTGGGGACCGAGGGCGCTGCGGCGAGTTTTTACTTCGGCCAGTTCGCGGGGATGCTCAAGCCGGATGACGGGTCCGATGGAGAGCACGCTGGGGCCGCTCCGATGTGCTTTAATTTTACCGGGCGCAATCGACGCCCTCCGACGGATCCTATTAACGCAATGCTTTCGCTGGCTTACAGCTTGCTTTCGAAAGACTGCACGCTCGCGGCGCTCGCGGTGGGGCTCGATCCGTACATCGGCTATTATCACCAGCCGCGCTTTGGCCGGCCGGCACTGGCTTTGGATGTGATGGAGGAATTTCGACCGCTGATTGGCGAGTCCGTTGTCCTCACTGCGGTGAACAATCGCATGATCCTGCCAAAACATTTCGTGCAGGCCGGGCAGGCCGTGAACCTTAGTCCTGCCGGACGGAAGCTGTTCTTCCAAGTTTATGAGCAGCGGATGAGCGCAATCATCACGCATCCGCTGTTTGAATACAAAGTGAGCTACCGGCGTGTGCTGGAGCTTCAATTTCGGCTGCTGGCCCGGTATTTAACTGGCGAGATCCCCGAGTATGTTCCCTTTGTCACCCGGTAGAGGAAGCCTTTGTGCGCCAGCGAGGGCGCGGATTTCCGCCAGTCTCCGCGTTCAAGGGCACAACCCCGCGCCTGGGCCATGAGAAGCACCTATCTTGTTTGCTACGACATTGCGGACGACAAGCGTTTGCGCAAGGTCTTCAGGATCTGCCGCAATTACGGGAACCACCTCCAATTTTCCATCTTTGAATGCGACCTGACGGCCTCGGAAAAGATCGAACTGGAGAGGGAATTGGGCGAGGTCATCAATTCGTGCGAGGATCAGGCCCTTTTTGTTTCGCTTGGGCCGTCCGAGGGGAGGGGCGACCGGGTCATTACGGCTATCGGATTGCCTTACACGCGTTTCGACTCGCCGTGCTACGTGGTTTGAGCTAAGCCTTTTCTGCCGCGCGCAGGAGGCCAATATCCTGGCGTTGTGTGGAGTTCCCGCAGGGTGCCACGGGTTTTTGACATATTCTTATTTCGTCCTGTGTGCAACGCGCAGATGTCGGCCAACCTCGAAACATTCGTAGGACACCGAAGCCGATGCGAGAGGGTAGGTGATGAGCATTTTAGGTGGAGGCGCTCGTAAGCTGTTGCTCAAGGACTTGTGAACAAAACATATTCAGCGCCATTAGAATGCGGGTGCCATGCAAGAACCGCTTGCAAATGTCGGTCTCAATCGCTGAAAATGACTTGGTTACAAGAATGCAGTCTCCGTGGGCGAAAGCCCGCGGCCCCATTGAAGCG